>JACZYU010000264.1 GCA_022570935.1 Planctomycetota bacterium
GATATTCATGAACTATTTGAGGAGGCGGAGGAGTTAGGGGTTAATTTTCTGGCCGGGTCATGTCAGAACAGAAGGACATCACAAGAGACTAAAGTATGGGATTTGGTGGAGAATAGCAAATGTGCGGGCAGTATGGATGTACGTCTTAAAGATGGCCGAGAAGTAAAATTGGAAATATATTTTCAAGAAGTAACACTTCTACCGCCCGGGGATAATAAAAATTGTAAAGGCGATGTAAAACTTTTTGCAATAAGCGCTAAAGAGGTATCGTCAACGGGTAAGAGACCTAAACTATGCTGGCGTCTTTTTACAAATATAGAGGTTAAGGACTTTGAACAAGCATGCGAAAAGATAGAATGGTATTCGGTTCGTTTTGGAATAGAGACTTACCATAGGGTATTAAAGAGCGGGCGTAAGAGTGAGGACAAGAGACTAGAAAAAGTTGAGCGTTTGGAGCGATGCCTTGCAATAGATATGATAATAGCATGGAGATTGATGTATTTGACAATGCAGGGAAGAGCAACACCGGAAGTTTCAAGCGATTTTTTTTTAATCTAAATGAACTCGAAGTATTAAAACGGCTTAAATACGGAGACGAATACAATCCGGATGTTCAGTTGAGATTGAAAGAAGCTGTTGCGATGATTGCCCTTTTAGGAGGTTTTATCTCAGGCAGGAATAGAGTCCCGGGTGTTGAGGTTATGTGGCGTGGTTTACGAAGACTTGAAGATATGGCATTGGGAGTATTGTTAATGAAAGGGACTTTCTCTGAAAAATCGCTACGGGATTTTAATTTTGAGTTTGGTTGATTATTCAGCAAAAAATTGTCCAACTGTAAGCCACGCTGAGCGGGGCGGGCAGAGAGGGATTGAGGATATGAAGTACCTAAAGTTAAATAAATTGTTTGCCACGCTTAGCGTGGTTTCCGCAACTTTAGCTCACTTTAGGAACTTTAAACTTCAAACTTATTTTGTGGAACTCACAGGAAGCATCTTTTAATTCCTTAATTCTTCAATCCTTAAATTTGTTTTATTATGTTAAAGTATTTCATTATTTTAATATTCATATTATGCCTAATACAAGCACATGATTTATATGCAATAGAGGCAAACAATATAATAAAAGGTATTGATGATAAAGAGACATCGGAATTTGAAAATGAAAAGTGGATTGGAATCGACGTCAGTATCGTGGGGAAATATGCCGAGAAATATGGACACCCGCCAAGGAAACCATACATAAACACAGACCAGGGAGATCTTTTATTATTTGTTTTTACTTTTTTCGGCCTTATAGGCGGCATCATAATCGGCTACAATTTCAGAAAACTATTTGTTGAGGGGAAAAACAATAATAATTCGCAAGAGAAAAAAATTTGACAGGATAACAGGATGGACTTAATTCAAAGAAAATCCAGTTAACTAAAAGAATATCACAAACTAGAGTAGACTATATGGAACATAGAGACAAATTATTAATGCCCATGAAGTACAATTGGTTAACTATCTAGTCGCTACTGGTAAACCTGTAGGTCTTATTCTTAACTTTGGCGAAAGCAAAGTTGAAATTAAGCGTAAAATAAAGAATTTAGAATAACTGACAAACAGGATTTTAACCTATCTTGTTTATCCTGTTATCCTGTCTAAAAACAGATAAATATGGAAATATTAAAGCATGTTGTCATGGATCATTTTGCGCATAGGAATAACTGGCTTACTAATATAGAGGTAAGGGTCAAACTGTTTTACATAGGAATAGCCTTGATCCTCAATATTTCATCTCATGATATTATAATTCCATTAATGTTTTTTGCTACCTCTCTAATATTGTTAAAGACCATAAACATATCCTTTGTGAACTTAGGTCTTCGAATGATAATGCCACTTTCTTTCGGAGTATTTATAATGCTTATAATGGGGTTACACAAAGGTGAGACTGTTGTGTTGTCCGGGACATTCATGGGTTATGAACTTGCTTTAAAAAAAGAGGGGTTATTAATTGGCCTGTTGATGTTCACAAAGGTAGTAGGGGGGGTAATGCTCTTGCTTTTATTGTCCTTTACCACAACAATTTCAAAGATATGCATGGCCGCCCGCTGGATGAAGATACCGGAGACATTGATTGAAGTATTGTCATTTGTTTACAGATATTTGTTTTTGCTGATTGAAGAAA
>JACZYU010000265.1 GCA_022570935.1 Planctomycetota bacterium
AGCTTGGGGTGGATGTATTATACGTCTCCATCGATGGGCCTGAACATGCTCATAATGAGATCAGGGGCATCAACAACGGCTACCAGAAGATTTCATCGGGAGTTAAAAAGATCATCAATGCAAAAGAGAAGTTGAACAAACAAAGGCCCCTATTATGCCAGGTATTCACTATAACTGACCATTCATCTCCATACCTGAAAAATATTACTGAAACGACTGAAGAACTTGGCTTTGATATGTTACTCATTAAACATCCATATTTTAATAATACAAAAACAGGTAAAGATTACGAAACTATGATGAAGAGGGTATTCCAATGTCATGCACCTTCATGGCAAGGATGGATTTGTGACGAGACAAAAATAGATACTCATGCCCTACAGATGGATATTTCACGTTTACTCACAAAGAAACATAAATTCAAACTTGCATTCTTTCCTGCTATTAAAGTTTCAGACATACCACAATATTACTCTACCACACAGGATATCTTCTATAATGGAAGCAAATCAAAAAAGAAGGTAAAACGCTGCATTGCACCCTGGACGCAAACAATGATATATCCTAATGGTGATATAGTGTTTTGCAATGATAACCCTGACTACATTTTAGGAAACCTGAAATCTGAAAGATTCTCTGAGATATGGAATAATAACAAATCCAGAAAGTTTAGAAAGTTTATCAAAAGCAATGTTCTACCTATTTGTTCAAGATGCTGCGGATTATATTACCACCCCTTCTACCGCTCTAGCTCCGGTTTAAAGGCATTGGCAAAATAATTCGCAGGACATGGCACTTTTTGACATTAGCGTAGGGTGGGCATTGCCCGCCATTTTGATTACAATTGCAGAACGTTTCTGGTGGGCAATGCCCACCCTACATCAACTACGATTGCTAACGATAGCCATAACCAAATTTGAAGTGTCTAAAGTGAAAAATTTGAAGAGATTGAATAATTAAGGAATTGGGGAATTGAGTGATAAATCAATTAATCCCTAAATTCTTGAATCCCTGAATTCCTAAATTATAACCAGGAACTGCCCCCTTTGAAGAGAGTGTTTTTTACCACAACTTTAGCTCACTTCAAACTTTAGGCACTTTAAACTTTTTATGAACGAAGTGAGTTAATTTATTATGAAATGGTATAAAATATTTACGCCTGAATTAAAAGAACTTATAGACAGTAAAAATCTTAAAGGGTTAAGCCTTATCTTAAGAGAACTCCACCCTGCAGATATTGCAGACATTATACGAGAAATGGAACCCACGGAAAGGGTAATAACACTCCGTGTACTGGACAAAACCAAGATTGCAGAAGTATTTTCCCTTCTTGACCCGGAAGAGGAAGAAGAGATGCTCGGATACTTTACCGAACGCAAGGCAAAGGCAATCCTGCTGGAAATGAGCCCTGATGACAGAACACAACTCCTTGATGAACTCCCTGCTTCAGTAGTAAAAAGACTGCTTAATCTATTTCCTGTTGAGGAGAGAGAGGAAGCAAATATACTACTGAATTATCCACCCCAATCTGCAGGAAGGGTAATGACAACAGAATATGTAGATCTGGGAACGGAAATTACTGTTTCAGAAGCATTAGAGCACATAAGAAAGACAGGGCCGGATAGAGAAACAATATATACATGCTATGCAATTAATGAGAATGGAGTGCTGTGTGGAGTCGTTTCACTTAAAGACATTATTTTAGCTAAACCTGACCTGAAAATCAGTCAGATAATGAACGAAAACGTCTACAAGGTACATACAACTGATGACCAGGAGGATGCTGCAAAGGCAATTCAGAAATATGATTTCCTCTCTTTGCCTGTTGTTGACAGCGAAAATCGTCTGGTTGGTATTATTACGGTTGATGACATTCTCGATATAGTAGAAGAAGAAGCTACAGAAGATTTCCACAAAATGGCTGCTATTCAATTACCGGAAGAGAGATATTTTCGTGCCGGATACTTTAGACAGTTGTCTAGCAGAGTAATTTGGTTATTTATCCTGATTCTGGCAGCCACTATCTCAGGTAAGATTCTACAAAAATATTCGTTGGCTCTCAGTTCGATGATAGCGCTTGCATATTTTATACCTATGCTGATGGGTGCTGGAGGCAACATTGGTTCACAATCATCTACACTCGTAATAAGAGCACTGGCAACTGGAGAGTTA
>JACZYU010000266.1 GCA_022570935.1 Planctomycetota bacterium
CTCCTACTGTTCCCGGTGTAAAACACGACATCATAATAGTTTCAGATGATTTCAGAATTTCCTTTCCGCCTGCAGAAATAGTCTGTGCTGCCTCCATAAGCGTTTGTATAGATTTACCACTATCATGCTTTTCTTCAATATTTTCTTTATCATCCATGATTTATCTTCACCTCTGAAATTTAAAAAGGACGCACTTGCCTACCGGCAGGCAGGGATTCCCGCAGATATAAACAGATAGCTGTTTTTCCAGAGCTAAGCCAAAGCTGAGCTTAGCTCTGTCAGCTTTGTTGTATTATCAAAACCTTACTTTTAAAATCAGTCCTTTATTTTTTTTGCCTCCTCAGTAGAATCTGTGTTCCCGCCAAAAGGCACGTCGGGCAGGCATCTGTGTCCAGAACTGAAAGACTATACATCAAGGCTACCCGCCTGCCCGCCCGGCAATGCCGTTCGGACGGGTACCTATTCGGGCAGGAAGCCATGAGTTACATCCACTATCAAATAAAAAAGGCACAATCGTATCACTCTCTTAATAGAGATTGATACGATTGTGCCTTCGACTTACAGGCCTAAATCCTGCACGACAAGACTGCCTGCAATAATATTACAGGCGTAACTCTAATCAATCAATTCGGTAAATCTTTGAAAAAATATTTAATAAACATAATTTATTAACATCAATAATAAAAGTCAAGTCTTTTTCTTACTTACCAGCAAACATGTTCCTCTTTATAGTTTCTGCAAGTTCCTGTGCGTTAATCGGTTTAGTAATGTAATCATCCATACCGGCATCAAGGCATTTTTCACGATCGCCATTCATGGCGTTAGCAGTCATAGCTACTATTGGAATCTTATGATTCCTGACAGTTGAATTCACATCGCGTATGGTACGAGTCGCCTCATATCCATCTATCTCCGGCATCTGACAGTCCATCAAAACCAGATCGTAATCAAATCTCTTTAGTGAATCAATCGCCTCTCTCCCATTAGAAACAACATCGGCATGATATCCAAGTTTCTTATCCAATATACGCAAGGCAATCTTCTGATTGATGATATTATCCTCAGCCAACAGTATACGAACACGCCTCTTGCGTTCCTCTGATATGGAATAACGTGTAACTATCTGTCGGCTAGAATCTTTTTCGACACTTGTTTTTTTCCCGGTAACGATTCGAAGACAGTCAAACAATTGTGACTGCTTCACAGGCTTGGGTAGAAATGCCGCAAATCCAAGATTTCTCAAATGATCAGCGTCTCCACGCTGACCAAAAGAGGTTAGCATCACAAGGGCCAAATCCTTAAGTAGTGAATCTGCTTTGATCTCCTTTCCAAGTGACTCGCCATCAACCTCCGGCATACAATAGTCAACCAGGATAACCTTAAATTGATCAACTCCGTTACTAACATCACGAAGCTTCTTCATAGCCTCCACGGCTGAACCGGCCTCTTCAACACGGCAATGCCATGATTCGAGATACTTTCTTAAGATATGACGATTTGTACTGTTATCATCAACAACCAATACTCGCATATTATCTATTTCACCCAGTTCAATTGGAATCTGCTGGTCAGAAGATTGCTTTTCAAACACAACAGTAAACCAGAAAGTTGAACCCTTGCCCTCTTCACTTTCTACACCGATTTGCCCACCCATTAACTCTGTTATCTGTTTGGATATCGCCAACCCCAGACCGGTCCCGCCATACTTTCTTGTGGTGGAGGAATCTACCTGAGAAAACGACTGAAACAGTCTGTTAACGCGATCGTCAGGGATGCCGATTCCCATATCTTTAACAACAAACCGTAAAGTAGTATGTGAATCGTTTTCTTTGACTTGGCTTACACTGAGGTCTACTTGACCGTAATTCGTAAATTTAATGGCGTTGCTAACAAGATTAGTAAGCACCTGCCTAAGTCTCCCAGGATCACCTCGTAAAAGAAGCGGGACTTCAGGATCGATAAAGCAGGAAAACTCCAGTCCCCTCTCCTCTGCTTTGACAGCAAATACATCGATAATACTATCTACCGTAACGTGTAACTCAAAATCAATTTCCTCCATCACCAGTTTTCCGGCTTCTATTTTAGAGAAATCGAGTATATCATTAATAATGTTAAGCAGCGAGTCGGCACTTTCACGAATTGTGTCTGCATATTCGTACTGTTCCGGGG
>JACZYU010000101.1 GCA_022570935.1 Planctomycetota bacterium
ACGAATTGCCCGGATGATTATATCAATATTAATTCCGGTTTGGTAGACGCCGCCCCGAAAAACATCCTGATATTCCCATTAATACTGAATGACGAAGTAAAAGGTGTTATCGAGTTGGGATCTTTCCATGAATTTTATGATACTCATTTGCCTTTTCTAGAGCAGGTTGCAGAGGGCATTGCCATTGCTCTGGATTCTGTTGCATCCAGAAACCGAACAAACGATCTTCTTGAGCAGACGCAACAACAGGCAGAAGAGCTTCAGGCACGTGAAGAGTCACTCCGACAAAGCAATGAAGAACTTGAGGAAAATGCCAGGTCCTTAGAAGAATCTGAATCAAGACTACAAGCACAACAGGAAGAACTTCGCCAGACCAACGAAGAGCTTGAGGAACAAAAAGAAGATGTAGAAAGAAAAAACAGGGACCTGAAAGAAGCCAGAAATATCATTGAAGAAAGGGCTCGGGACTTAGAACTAAGCAGTAAGTATAAATCGGAATTTCTGTCCAATATGTCTCATGAACTAAGGACACCCCTAAACAGCATCCTTCTTTTATCAAGACTTCTTGCAGACAATAAAGACGGCCAACTGACAGAAGACCATGTGGAGTCTGCACAATCAATCTATTCTTCCGGTTCAGAACTCCTGCAACTTATTAACGAGGTACTGGACATTTCCAAGGTGGAAGCAGGGAAAATGGATATCAATATAGACGACATGGATATTCATGATTTTTCCACTGCCATGAAACGAAACTTCAAACCCGTTACCACAGAAAAGAATTTATATATGAAAGTTGATATCGCCGACGACTTGCCCAAATATATCCACACCGACAAACAAAGGGTGGAGCAGATTGTGAAAAACTTCCTTTCAAACGCATTCAAGTTTACGAGTGAGGGAGGAGTCACTCTGCTTATAAGCCGCCCTGATGGCCAGTCATACAATGAAACGCAACTACACAAAAAAGGTGTTGATCGTGCAAAGGCTGTTGCAATTTCAGTTTCAGATACTGGAATAGGTATTCCCGAAGAAAAACAGGAACTAATATTTGAAGCTTTTCATCAAGCCGACGGTACCACAAGCAGGCAATATGGTGGGACAGGACTCGGACTTTCAATTTCCAGAGAACTTGCCCTTTTGCTTGGCGGAGAAATCCATATCGAAAGCATCCATGGTGAAGGAAGCACGTTTACACTGTATCTGCCGGAGACCTTCGAGTCAGAGATTAAACCAGAAAAACCTGAAACTGTAAACTTGAAACGAGATACTCATATTCCAACACCATCAGTCAAGATCGGCCAATTGGAAAACGCATTTGAGGCAATTGAGGATGACAGAAAAGCAATCTCTCCTAAAGATCAATCCATCCTCATTATAGAAGATGATCCTAAATTCCTGAAAATCCTCAGAGATTTAGCACGTGAACATGGTTTTAAATCTCTGGTAGCAGGAAACGGAGAAACGGGTCTTCAATTTGCTGAGTACTACAAGCCGAGTGGTATAATACTGGATGTAGAACTCCCCGGTATCAGCGGATGGACTGTTATGACAAGGCTTAAAGACAACCCTGAAACCCGTCATATTCCTGTTCATTTCATATCCGCATCTGACAAAAGATTAGACGCCATTAAAATGGGAGCTATAGATTATGTAACAAAACCCGTAAGCCCGGAGGTAATTGACCAGGTGTTTGAAAAACTTAATAAAGTAATATCAAAACCCGTAAAAGACCTTCTTGTAGTGGAAGATAATGTGGAACACGCAAAATTAATATCCGAAATTATAGGCACTGAAGATGTCGTGACCACGATTGCCTCAACCGCCAAAGAAGCCTATAATCAGGTATTATCAGGAAAGTATGACTGTATAGTCTTAGACATTTCCCTTCCGGACATGTCAGGTGTGGAATTGCTCAGCAAGATCAGAAATAACGAAGATATCCCCCAGATCCCTGTTATCGTTTATACCGGCAGAGAACTTACGAATCAAGAAAACAAAATAATAGACGAATATGCAGCAACAACCATTATTAAGGGAGAAGGTTCTCATCGAAAACTCCTCGATGAAACTACATTGTTTCTACACCGTGTTGAAGCAAATCTTCCTGAAGTACAACAAAAGATCCTTAAAATGATTCATGACAAGGAAGCGGTTCTGGCTGGCAAAAAAATACTGGTAGTAGACGATGACATGCGAAATGTTTTCTCAATCAAAAAGGTACTCGAAGACAAAAGTATAAAGATACTAGTTGGGAAAAATGGTAAAGAAGGCATAGCATGTCTGAATGACAATCCTGATATCAATCTGGTGCTGATGGATATCATGATGCCTGAAATGGACGGATATACGGCCATCGGAGAAATCAGAAAACAGGACAGGTTTAAAAAGCTCCCTATCATTGCACTGACAGCAAAGGCAATGAAGGGAGACCGAGCCAAATGCATTGAAGCAGGCGCCAATGACTACCTGGCAAAGCCATTTGAAATTGACAGACTGTTCTCAATGTTGAGAGTATGGCTGTATTAATTGGTAAAGGCCCCCTGATTTCACAAGTTACACCTGACACGAATTTCACGAATTTACACGAAGGAGCAGTAAAACAGCCCACAAGAGGCGGACAGACTACGATTAGTAACTGTAGCGGAATGGCTTTAGCCTTCCACGTTTACGGACCTACTAACCCTTGGCAAAGGTCTTGACAATCTCAATTATTAACAAATCTTTGCGGATCCCAAACTCAAAATTAGAATTGTTATGAAACTTTTAAATCAAACCATAGAAAATATCGAGGAGGTCTCGATAGACTCAGATGGAAATATAAGAAATAGATTAAATAATCTGGCCATTCCTGCCGGAAGCCTTGGACGACTGGAAGAGTTTGCAACTATTTACGCCTCTATAAAAGGATCAACAGAAGCGACAATAAGACACAAAGTTGTTTTTACAATGGCTGGAGACCATGGAGTCGCCAGTGAAGGTGTAAGCGCTTTTCCTCAGGAGGTAACCAGGCAGATGGTAAATAACTTTCTTGACGGAGGAGCCACTATAAGTGTTTTTGCACGACAGGCAGGGGCAAGGGTAGTTGTAGTTGATTGTGGCGTAAATGCTGATTTTGAGCCTGTTGAGGGTTTAAAGATAAAAAAGGTTGGTTATGGAACCGATAATATTGCATGCGGGCCAGCAATGTCCAGAGAACAGGCAATAAAGTCTCTGGAAGCGGGCATAGAAGTTCTTAATGAAGAACTCTGCAACGGTCTGGACATTGTTGCCACTGGAGATATGGGAATAGCTAATACTACACCAAGTAGCGCAATAATTGCATGTTTAACAGGAGTAGATGTAAGTAAAGTAACCGGAAGAGGTACCGGTTTAAATGATGAGGGAATAGAAAAAAAGATCAGTATTATCAAGAGAGCATTAGATGTTAATAAACCTGACCCATCAGACCCGATAGACGTTCTTTCAAAGGTAGGCGGATTTGAAATAGGTGGCATTGCAGGTCTTTGTCTTGCCGCAGCAAGTCATAGGATACCAGTATTGATTGACGGATTTATCTCAACCGCCGCCGCACTAATAGCGTGCACCATAGAACCCAAGGTAAATAACTATCTCATATCATCTCATATATCGGCAGAAAATGGCCATAAAATCGCACTGGAGAAATTGGGGAAAAAGGCAATCTTAAATCTGGATTTAAGACTCGGAGAAGGTACCGGTGCTGTATTGGCAATGAGTTTGATTGAGGCTGGTGTAAGCATCTTGACACAGATGGCATCATTTACCGAAGCTGGAGTCTCTGTACCACACCTTCATAAATGAAAAGATAATTAATGTCAAATCAAGATGAACACAATAAATGTAAGGGCGTATCATCATCCCCGGACAAACTGCGCCGAGGACTTTACGCCCCTACCTTGAGGTAACTTTTGAATTCCGTATACATCAAATTATGATTGTTGACGATGAAGAAAGTAGAAATAATATCTGTTGGCTCCGAACTTGTGTGTGGCCAAATCAGAGATTTGAATGCACCATTTGCCGCATCAAAACTAACAGAACTTGGCTTCAATGTTATAAATCAATCAATTGTAGGTGACAATTCCCAGGATTTAAGACTTACGCTTCAAACTGCATCAGAGAGAGCAAATCTGATTATAATAACAGGAGGATTGGGACCCACGATGGATGACATTACAAGGGAAACTGTTGCCGATTACTGTAATGTTAAATTAGTAACAGATGATGATTCCGTAAATCATATTGAGAGCTTAATTAAAAGCGCACATAGCCACAAGTATATCAATAACTTAAAGCAGGCAATGATACCGGAGAGTGGTATTGTCATCCATAACGCAACAGGGACAGCTCAAGGTTTTCTTGTAAGCACCTCTCAATCCAGTATTATTTGCCTTCCAGGTGTACCTGCCGAAATGACGTTAATGTTTGAGGATTGGGTTATCCCATACATTCTTCGAGAATCAGGTGATATAAAAGAAAGATGTACCAGGGTAATTAATACATTTGGGATGTCAGAATCTATACTTGATGAGAAAACCAAGGAAATAATTCAACCGGATGAGCATTTGTCTTACAGCACGCTTGTAAATGATGGCATAGTTTCCATACGTATCACAGTAAGCGATGTAGAAGAGGAAAACGCAATCTCTATACTTAATGAGATTGAAGAAAAGATTTGCAGGGAGCTGGGAATATTTGTTTTTAGTAAAGGCGAAGATACTCTTGAAGGCACTATTTCAAGACTTTTAAAGAAACAGGCCACAACATTAGCAGTCGCTGAATCCTGTACCGGAGGGCTGGTTTCAAATCTGTTGACAAATGTCCAGGGTAGTTCAGATTTCTTTTCAGGAGGAATCGTTTCTTATAGTAATAAGGCAAAGAAAGACCTGCTCAACGTTTCAGAAAGACTCATTGAAAAATATGGGGTAATAAGTGCAGAGGTTGCAAAAGCAATGGCTTCCGGCGTAAGAGAACGAATACAGACCAATATAGGATTGGCTGTTACCGGAATAGCCGGACCTGCCGGTATTGAGGAAGGAATTGACCAAGGGAAACCTGTGGGGCTGGTTTATGTTGCAACCGCAATAAATGGAGATCTGGAATGTACGGAATATCGCTTTTTCGGCTCAAGAATAGATATAAAAAAACGTGCTGCAAATGCAGTACTGAACACATTGAGATTACATTTGTCAGGAAAAGCAGCAAGATGCTGGAATGTGTAATTAGCGTTTCTCTCCCTTATTAGTACAAAGATTAGGAGGCATGTCATGTTTATGTAACGAGTGATAGTCAAGTTAGCCCTCTGGGCGGACTTTAACCGCCAGCATGATCTTGCATCATCAAACCTAAAGGAATGAGTTACATTTCGTAATTCTAAAGCTAAAGACTTGGTTTCGTGCTGATAGTGGATGTAACTCATTCCTTTAGGTTTGAGTCGCCTCACAGTAAAAGGACAATGACATAACCACAAAAACCATAAAGACTTAAAATGGAAATTCCTATATAATTAAATTATAAAGCTGTTTGATTTGTTCCCCATTTTCATGAGGACAAGCATTAAATATTTTTCTTTAACACACCGTAGGGGCGTATGGCAATACGCCCCTACTAAAACAGTCTATAAGGTGACAATTTTCAATCAAAAAAAGCCTGTCTGCCGACAGGCAGGCAAGAAATTGTTGACTTAGAGACTATGTATTCAATTTTTGTCCCCTTGCTCTCCGCCTTTTAATTATTGCCCTTCCGCCTTTTGTCCTCATTCTCTTGCGAAAACCACACATTCTGACTCGTTTAATTGAGCTTTTCCTGATTTTTATTTTCATAATATTGTCCTTTGTTGAGTAATAATCCCTTTTACTGGTTTATCTTAGAAGGTTTTTATCGTATACACGACATAATACTCGCTTGATTACGCAATTCAAACGTTCGTTGGCTGTTTCCCTATAAATTTAAGAATTGCATAAAAGAATAGATTTTATAGAATGATATATATTTGTCAATCAAAAGATGTTTTTTTCAAAAAAATATACTTTAATAAAAGTCATAAAATCCTGTTGACATAAGTACTTAGACTTGATAGCATGTCTCAAAAGCTTTGTGTAAAATTGTAATGGACTTTCACAAAAGAAAGGGGTGTGGATAAGTGCAAACTACTACAAAGAGAGATTTATGTGAGAAAATAGTACGAAAAACTAACAATTCACAATTACTTGTCAAAGAAACGATTCAAATGTTTCTAGACAGAATCGTTGAGGAATTGTCACAAGGCAACCGGATAGAATTGAGAGATTTTGGTGTATTTGAGGTTAAGAAAAGAGCTGCAAGGAAAGCAAGAAATCCCCGCACCGGAGAAGAAGCCTTTGTACCTGCCAAAAATGTCGTTGTCTTCAAGGTGGGGAAATTAATGAAAGAAAGAGTAAACAACAGCGCAAGCAACAATGCAGACAACCAGGCAGACAGCAGTGCAAATACAGCAGATCCATCTTAAAATTAGAAATCATACCACTGAAAAGCCCGTTTCAGGAACTTTTGTTCCGACTAACACAAGGTTAGTATCATAATAATATTTGACAATTTCTAATAAGTTAAATACTACTGCTACAACCCCACGCTGTAACACTTTCAATACACACTAAATAAGACAGACTATAACCGCCTTTAATTCCCATCTGGAAGATAAATGAAGGAACAGATCTTTAGTTATATACAAAACCAGGAAAGTGAGATTGTACGCCTGGCAGATGAGCTGATTGCCGCTAACACCGTAAATCCACCCGGTAATGAGCGTCTGGCTGTAAACATCGTAGAAAAATATTTTAAGACACATAGCATTCGGTATGATATTTTTGAAAAGATTGCGGGAAGAGCAAATATAGTCGGTTATATTGGTAATAGGAGCCCGACATTACTCGTTGCCTGTCACCTGGATGTAGTTCCACCTGGTAACGGATGGGACACAGACCCTTTTAAGTCAGTTGTAAAAAATGGTAGAATTTACGGACGTGGAGCAAACGATAATAAAGGGCAAATGGCTTCCATGTTGGTACTGGCAAAATTCTTAAAAGACAACGAATCAAAACTTAATGGTAGCTTTTTATTAATTGGTGCGGCTGATGAAGAAAAAGGTTCGGACTTAGGGTTAAAATATTTACTTGATGAATGTGGGATATCTGCAGATTTTGCAATTATACCAGACGTTGCACACAATATGAAAATAATAGACGTTGGAGAGAAAGGAGCTTTATTCCTGAACATAACGTCATACGGTAAACAAGCCCACGGTTCAACACCGGAAAAAGGTATTAATGCTATATGGAATATGGTTGAGTTACTGAACCAATTAAAAAATATAAAATTCCAGAGCTTGTCTCATGAATTATTTTCCCATCCAACCTTAAATCTTGGCACTATCTCTGGTGGAGCAGTACATAATGTCGTTCCTGCCAAATGCGAAGTAAAACTTGATATCCGTTATTTACCGGGTGAGACAGAAAAGGAAATAGTGGGTAATATTAATGAGATAATTGCTTCAATAGAAAAAAATAATCCAACCTCAAAGTTTGATATTACTGTTGATGCACATCTGCCCCCTACTCAAGTGCCGGCAGATAATCCACTGGTTAACATAATTTCAATGCATTCTGAGTCTGTTCTCGGAACAAAACCAATACCCAGGGGGTTTTCGGGTGCAACGGTAACCAAACAACTAATAGAAAAAGGTATTATAGCGGTGGGATTTGGCCCTGGTGATGAAGACCAGTCTCATATTGCAAACGAATCTATAGAGATACAAGAGTTGATAAATTTTGGAAAGATCATGGGTCTTATAATTTTTGATATACTTAAATGATTTAGCTTTAAAATATTCTTGAGAAAAATAAAAATCGTCTTGACTCTGATTCTATGAAATATATAATTTGAATACAAATGGAATTGAAATACAAGAGTAAGTGTTTCACATCAAAAAACTTTTTGAGCTTCATAATTAATGTTTTGTTTTTTGCAGTTTAAAAAAGAGTAAAAGATGGTTTCCAATTTCAGGGTACACATAAACAAGAGTTATAAGAAAACGAAAAGGTTGGCTTTCCTGAAAGAACGGTATAAAAAGCTTATATTAGAACCTAGAAAAGAGATAGAATCAGAGATAGAGAAAGACTTAAAAGAAGAGGAAAGCGTCGAGAGCTCAAATGTTAAATGTCTTCATTAACAAAATGATTAGATTTAACGTTTTCAAATTTCGCAACTATTCTAAATCATTCCTAATCAAATATAATACTTTTAACACCATTCCCAAATAGTGACGAAGTATTTATAATTCACTATTCTTTTTTTCTTGAAAAACCTTTTCCTGTTTTATATTTTAGTTTAGTTTTAATAAATACGTAATCAGAGTATTAAAGAATAGAATAATGTCGGGGCGTGGCTCAGCTTGGCTAGAGTGCCTGCCTTGGGAGCAGGAGGTCGCTGGTTCGAATCCAGTCGCCCCGACCATTTTAAGTATTATTGAAATTAATTTTGTTTA
>JACZYU010000102.1 GCA_022570935.1 Planctomycetota bacterium
TTGATACCAAGGGGAAAGGTATGCCTCTTTAGCAATAATTGAATCATGTTTTCTCCCACTAAGCTGATTTTTGGAGGAAAACAAGAAACTTTAGATGGTTTTTCTCGTACGGTAGTTTATTGGTATCGGTTTCCTAAAATTGAGTAGTAATTCTAGCTGTTTCCGCACTAGCTGTTTAGTTTGTGAATAATGCAGGTTAGATAGATATGAATATGTGATTGTTAATGGATTTGATTTTCAAATAGCCCAACCTGGCCGAGCCAGAACTAAAAAGGGGATAGATATCCAAGTTCTGGCTCGGCCAGGTTGTCAAACTTTCCCTTAATTTACATGGACTAATTAATCAATCAGGAGCTTAAGTATACTTTTATATTTTCAGCAATTGTCGTAAATATCCACTCAAATTTTTCCGTGTCTGTTTCTAACAAAGTCACCCTGAATCCGTAAATGGCGCAACTAAAACCGGTTAATGGCACAACGCATATCCCAGTAACACCCAGCAGGTAATACACAAATCTTTTATCATGAGCGACACCATCAGTAATCTCTTCAATATAATCTTTTATCTTATTATCACTGATCTCAAGCTTCTGCTTATCATTTAGAACGCCTTCTTTAAAGGCAACTGTCATGTAAAATGCACCATCGGTTTGGTTAACTATTACGCCGTCAATTTCCCTCAGTACATCATAAGCAAATTTAGATCTTACTTCGTATTGCTTGTTTCTTTTGATATGATATTCTTTATATCTTGGATCAGATAGCACTGATGGAATAACCTTCTGAGGAAGTGTCGTAGAACAGACTTCCAACATCTTTGCATTTACTATTGTCTCAATATATTTCTCAAATATTGGATCCTTATCTTTATTATAAATCTCTATCCAACCACATCTTGCTCCCGGCCATGGAAGTTCCTTGGAAATCCCTCTCATAGAAATTCCACATACGTTATTAACAATATCACTCAACGGGGTTGAAACTTTTCCATTATAAGTTATTCCAGTATAAACCTCATCACACACAATAAACAAATCATACTCTTCCGCAATTCTCACAATCCTCTCCATTGTTTCAAGCGGGTATACTGTACCTGTCGGATTGTTGGGGTTTATAATTAATATTCCGGAGATTGAGTGATCGTCTATTATTTTACTGCGAAGGTCATTAATATCGGGATACCAGTTGTTTTCCGGATCTAATTTATACATTAATGGATCTACACCGGCATGCGCCGCTTCCGCTGATGAATGGGTAGAATAAGCAGGTGAAGGGCCGATCACCCTTGCTTCTCTCCTTAAATAGTTATAAACGTCAGATATCGCATCGCCAATACCATTAAAGAAAACGATATCTTCTTTTGTTATCT
This sequence comes from Planctomycetota bacterium, assembly GCA_022570935.1. Taxonomy (GTDB): domain Bacteria; phylum Planctomycetota; class Brocadiia; order Brocadiales; family Scalinduaceae; genus Scalindua. The sequence goes on from JACZYU010000102.1 coordinate 1,370, forward strand.
GTGCCTTTTCTCTTTTGTTACAAATGTCTGCGAGAAAATCCCTTGTTTCCTCCAGACCCTTTGTAGGACAGTATGCAAATGAAGAATCTGTGTCAATAGCCTCCTTGATCACCTCCTTGATCCATGACGGGATCTTTTCACCCTTATGAATGGGGTCACCAATGTTCTCCCAGCAAATATCCAACCCCATATCCTGCAACTTGTTGCCAACCGTAACTATTTCACGTATCTCATACCGGAGTTCGTGTGCACCTACATGTACAATATTATTTCTCATAGTGTTTTATAACTATAATTGTTAAATTATTATCTAAGTTTTGAAAATCTAATGCCTTTCAGACAGACTAAGATCAACAACAAGAGTTGCCTCCTAACACAAACGGCCGTCAACCCTTCGTGTCATCAAGGCTACCCGCCTGCCCGCCCGGCTCCGCCGTTCGAACGGGTACCTATTCGGGCAGGAAGCCATGAGTTACATACATCTATTAGCACGAAACTGAGGCTTTAGAAATTACGAAATGTAACTCATACCGTTCGGCTGAACTCACGCCGATGCCTTTAGGTCTGAGTCGCTTAGAATAAAAGCCTAACACCTTAACTCCAAAAGCTTTAAAATGGAAATTCCTCATATGATAATCTATTATCAATTAATAATCAGTAAGACGGAAAACATTCTAGGCTATGCATGAATGAAAATCAAGGAATTATACACATCACAAAATAGTTTTCGGAAAAAACCGAAAACTATTTTGCCCGAATAAAGTCCTCGGCGCCTTTTGTCCGGGGAAAGTCCTCCCCGCCTGCCGGACGGGCAGGGGCGCCTTTTGTCCGGGGAAAGTCCTCGGCGTTTTTTGTCCGGGGAAAGTCCTCGGCGTTTTTCAGTCCGGGGATAACTGCAACCAAGATTTGGTTTTTGAGAAAACCAAAAACCAAATCGGTTTTAGTATAAGCCATGGATTAGGATGCTGCTTATTTTCTTACAAACTTGATAATGAAAAATATTGACAATTGAAAATATATTATATATGACTATAGTTAAGTGAACGATAAGCGGCGTTTACAGCCGTCATAAAATTACCGTTCAGTACACAAGAGCCACCAACTCTTGACAATAAAGGAATCTGTTTGTTTAACTCAAAAAAACCACTCCACATCAAAATGCAAAAAGCTAATTGTAAATCAGGAAAATACATTTGGGCCATACTCTGTATTTCTATCATATTATTGAATGGTTGCGAATACCTAGCACTAAATCAGGCTAAATCTGATGATACTAATATTAAAAAGGATAAAACTACTGCCAGTAGAGACAAACCTTTAATTAAGAAAAGCAAGGCAAAAGAGGTTCCTCCCGCTGAACAAGGGTCAGGATATTTATCAAAAGGGTCTACGCTGGGACTGGGAGTAATAGACAAAGACGAAGAACTAGGGGCTTTGAAAAAGATTAAAATATTAGAGACCAGACTGGAGACAGAAAAAAATAAGATGAATTTCCAGATAGAAACACTCATTAAAAAGATATCTGATCTACAAGCATCAAAAGGGGTTCCTCCCGCTGAGCAAGGATCAGGCTATTTGTCAAAAGGGTCTGCGCTGAGACTGGGAATAGTAGACGGAGATGAAGAAATAAAAGTTTTAAAAAAGATTAAAATAATAGAGGCCAGGCTAAAAGCATTAAGAAATGAGATGCGTATCCAGACAGAAACATCTAATAAAAAGCTATCCGACCTGCAAACGGCAAAAGAAGGTGTAGAAAAAGATTTTGCTGATACCAAAAAGAGACTGGAGAAAGAAAACAAAGATTTGTCAGATAAAATTAAAGCTTTTGAATCTAAGTTAAGTGATGCCGAAGCAAGGGCTGTCGCCGCGGAGAAAGAGATAAAACCCGTAGAAGAAGAACTTCTAAAGGTTCAACTCTCTGAAATAAAAGCGCAGCAAGAGTTGTATAGATTAAAAATCGACAATCTGAAGCAAGAAGAAGAATAGCATTTTTCGCAAAATGGAAAGAAAACACCGTTCACCATCTTTAAAATATTTTAATACTGATTACAGACCATTCTGATAAATATGAAAACATTTCATACCGCGATAACAATAGCCTTATTCTTTTTTATTGTAATAAGTACCAAAGGCTGCGCAATGTCCGATATGGCCGGAACAGTCCAAAGTGCACTGTTTACAAAAGAATTCGATTCTATCAGCTATCATAAATCCGAAGAATACAGCAATACCACTGTGCAAAGAGTTTTATTACTCCCATTCACTATAGAATCCAGAAGAGACAAAGTATCAGTTGATGTTACAGAAGCATTTTCTATTGAATTACAAAGAAGTGCGAAATTTGACATTGTAGAGGCCCAGGGATTTCAGGATATACTATCACAACAAAAGGATATCTGGACCAGAGGCCTGATTAGAGCTGAAACAATTGTAGAAGCAAAAAAGAGATATAAAGTAGACGCAATTATTTTTGGTAAAATTACTCAGTACCAACCATACGAACCACCGATTTTAGGCATAAAGATCGGTATGTTTTCTGCCAAATCCGGCAACATAATGTGGACCGCCGATGCTATATTTGATAGCAGCCAAGCCTCAGTTATAAAACTTCTGAAATCCTACCATAGAAAACAATATCAAAGAAAACAATCGCTATATGAGTGGAATATCATACTGTTGTCTATGAAACGATATGCCCAATTTGTTGCCTATCATATGATAGCAACCCTCTGAAACCCTATTACGCTATAACGCTTACCAGATTTATTACTTCCCATCCTCATCTCTAGCCTATTGCCCCCTGTTGACTACCTCTTGATTCCTATGTACAGGAAACATTTTTCCGCTCCATACGGTAAAAAATGTAATAAGGCACACCTCGCAATAAGTGAAAACGACTTCATTACCGCGTAACTCAAACAAAATAATTATTTCTTAACTGCTTGTTACAGATGAAAATAGAAATATTGATTACAGATAATCTCAGTACGAAAAATTAAAAAATTCATTTTGGCACAAAGCTAGCTTAATACACAAACAGCTTATTGCCATTTTCTTAAAATCTATTTATAGAAGAATGCCTGAACAATCCTTAATTTCATTATTTGGAATGCCGTCAACAAAAGAGCTGCCTGCCGCAGGTATACTGAAAACCACCAGCAACTCCCTGCAAACCAATCAAAGCAGTAAAGGGGGAAACAGTTTTTTTGCAAAACTGGCAGATTCAATGAATAACGCATCCACACTTGATGACAAAAACTCTACCCTTAGCCCATCTGAACTAAATAATATATCAAGTATTGAAGGAATTAATCACTTAATCGATATGGCCTCAATGGGCGCACCAACTAACATCGCAACAAACATTCATGGTGATCAAATGCCATTATATCAGGCATTGAATCATAATATACCGGTAGAAGTCTTTACAAACGGCATCGTCAATAATAATATTAATGGTAAGGCCTCTCCTGTACAGACACAGGCAAATACATTTCCAGGTCACGCACTTCCAGTCAATCAAGGTTCAAGCGCATTTAATGAACCAGACACAAACCTTACAAAGATTGCGCAAGAGATAGCCCGGGGCCAGCTTCCGGGACTGCCATCAACATCTTTTACAGATAAATTAAATACAAGTCAAATCAGCACAAAAACAAATGAACAGAATCCAACAGACATCCTGAACAAACTTAACCCTGCTAAAATTGGTGCCACGACAGGCGAAGAACCTCATCCTCAATCTTCCACAATCCCGGGCAGACAAATCGCTGAGGCACATAAAGGAGCTAACACAAACCATGACAACCGGAACAACACAAAAGCAAATGAACTAAACGCAGCAGGCATCCTGAACAAACTTAATCCTGATAAAATTGGTGCCACGACAGGCGGAGAACCTCCTTCTCAATCCTCCACAATCCCGGGCAGACAAGTCGCTGAGTCACATAAAGGAGCTAACACAAACCATGACAACCGGAACAACACAAAAATAAATCAACTAAATGCAGCAGGCGTCCTGAACAAACTTAATCCTGATAAAATTGGTGCCACGACAGGCGGAGAACCTCCTTCTCAATCCTCCACAATCCCGGGCAGACAAGTCGCTGAGTCACATAAAGGAGCTAACACAAACCAGAACAACCAGAACAACGCAAAAATAAATAATCAAAACACAGCTAATAATGCAGACAAACTTGATAACGCTCCAACAATTGAAAAACCAGGTTCCGAGCTAACGTCTCAATCATCCAAGACCTCAGATTCCAACACAAATTCATTGTCTCAATATAATTCAAAACCCGCACAAACTGACAGCAATGAATCCCCTAAACTCTTTGATATCCGCCCGGAGTCTGCCGGAGCAATTGTTTCTAAGTCACCGGATAATACTACCTCAATCAATAATTTCGGTGTTAACAGCGTTAGTACAGACGAAGTAGTATTACAGCTAAACACATCATCGAATAATTCTTCCTTTAACAACCAAGGGACAAACACCCATAATGAATTCAACATCAATGCCGTAAACGCCAGTCAAAAAGCTGAACCCGGAAGGAATTTCACCAGTACCTTATCACAAATTAATAATTCAACTAAACCTTTTGAATCATTAGGCAGCGACACAGCAGACAATATCGTTCAAAAGGCAAGATTGTTTATGGATGGAGGCAGATCCGAAATAAAGATCCAGCTTAATCCACCAGAACTTGGAATCATTAAACTTGAATTTGCGGTTGAAGATGACAACCTGGAAACAAAGATTACGGTAGAAAGATCGGCAGTAAAGGATGTTATTGAAAAAGATATTCCAAGGTTGAGAGAGCTTCTTTCCAATGCTGATATCGATGTTGGTAAGCTTGATGTCTCTCTACAGGAAAAAGAAGATGAAAAATTGAGCCTTAAGGACAAAGACCTTCAATCAGGCTCAGAAAGTGATAGTACCAAAGATGATGAATTTCTCGAGGATGGTATAGACGAAGAATCTATAGAATACGATGAAGATTCAAACAAAGTTAACTTTTTAGTGTAGAAAGGAGGGCGATATGGCAGTTTCCAGCGTAGGTAGCGTTGCCAGCTCTACAGTCAATCAAGATGAATTTTTGCGCCTGTTTGTAGCACAACTGAAGAACCAGAATCCCATGGATCCTTTAAAAGGACATGAATTCATAGCACAACTGGCGCAGTTCAGTTCCCTTGAACAGCTTACCAACCTTAATAATACTTTTGCAGAAGAATTCAAATTTCAACAATTATTAGGAGGAGGTGATCTAATCGGGAGGAATGCCACATATGTCGATACTGTTTTAGGAGGCATTGGCGAGGGGCTAATACAAGGCGCCAAGATAACGGACGGCGTAACAACAGTCACGATAAATAACAACGATATTCCAATAACCGATTTAACTGGAATATTTTAAACAATTACTCTTTCAAACATTTTTTTAGAAAGGGGTGAACTATGGGTTCATCATCATTATTCGCAGGAATATCAGGCTTAAAATCTTCACAAATATCATTAAACGTAATCGGAGATAATCTGGCCAACTTAAACACATCTGGTTTCAAGTCATCACGTGTAAGCTTTTCCACTGAATTGACAACGACTTTAAGACCCGCTCTGGCGCCAACCGGCGGAATCGGTGGAATAAATCCATTACAGATTGGTAGCGGTACCAAGGTATCAAGCGTAGACAGGAATTTCGCTCAGGGAAATTTAGCGCCTACCGGACGTCCACTTGACCTTGCAATACAGGGTGACGGCTTCTTTATTCTTACAGACGGTTTTCAGGATGTTTTCACAAGGGTAGGCGCATTCAATGTGGATAGAAATAATGACCTTGTTGACTCAGGTACCGGCCTTAAAGTAAAAGGTGTTTCGGGAAATGCTATAAACATCCCCGTAAACTCAACTTTAGCTGGAAAGGCTACAGCTACTACTGAAATAAAAGGAAATTTAAACGCCGAATTTACAGCATCACCGCTTAACCACGTTATTACAACCTCCACTGCGTATGCAGCAACAGGAACCGCGACTACACGTGTACTGACCGGTTCAATTGACCCTACCGCATCTACATCAGTCACGGGAGTAGGTACCTCCTTTACATCTGAATTGGCTGTTGGTGACATGATAAACGTTAACGGAGAGATAAGAAAAGTCACTGTAATCACAGATAATACGAACTTAACTGTTGCAACTGCTTTTACAGATACTGGTAATGATACGGCGCTGACCGCTGGTACTGGCGTACTGACCGGCTCAATTGACCCTGCCGCATCTGCAACAGTCACGGGAGTAGGTACTCTCTTTACAAGTGAACTGGCGGTTGGTGATAAGATAACTGTTTCAGGAGAGGTAAGAACAATTACAGCAATTGCATCAAATACGAGCTTAACTGTTTCCGCGGATTTTACAAACAACGCTAATGATACCAGTGTAATGACTGATTCCAAGGCTGTTATTGGCCTGAATGACCTTACCGTCAATACAACAGATTACGTTGCAGGAGACAATATCAGCATAGTCGGTACAGAGCATGATGGCTCAGACGTTACCAAAACTTTCACTTATGGAACCGGAACCGGCCAGGATGGAATAACACTTGGCGCCCTTAGAGACTTTGTCTCAGATAATTATGGCACAGCTAATGCGGCGCTTGACACAAATGGCAACATGACCCTCATCGCAGATTCTCCAGGCGGTTCTGATCTTACGCTGACCTTCTCCGATGCCACTGGTAACACCGGCACTACGAGTTTTTCCAATTATGCCGTCACTACTACAGGAAGTGGAGACGTATACTCTACTACCATACCAATATTTGATACTCGGGGTTCATCCTTCCTGGTTTCACTTCACTTTGAAAAGACAGGCAGCAATACATGGGATGTAACACCAACCATGGCGGCCAAAGATGGCTCCGTCACTGATGCACTTACGTCCATAACCTTTAACAACAACGGTTCATTTGCCGCTACTACCGGTACACCGTCCATAACAATAACCTATAAAGATGGAAGTACACAGACGGTAACCCTTGACTTCGGCACAGCAAATGCATTCTCTGGTTTAACCCAATTTGGTGGTACCGGGTCTGCCGCAGCAACTGACCAGGATGGCCATGGAGAAGGTTTCTTTTCGTCAACTACAGTAAACTCAGAT
>JACZYU010000103.1 GCA_022570935.1 Planctomycetota bacterium
GGACAGATCCTTTCGCAAAGTGTTTCTTTAAGATTTCCGCATCCATTACACACATTTTTATTTATAAAGATACTCATTTTCTTTTTTCAATGCCCTTTTGATAATTTTCACTCTGTCTTTTACAGGGTCATAAACGGAATTAACAAACCCCAGCCAGTTTGTATCGTCTTTTTCAGGATAATCTGTGCGAGTCTGAAAGACCGGCCAGCGCGTCTCTTTTCTATAAATAAGATGTTCTATCAAAACCTTTGCAACATCAAACCTGTCGATTAACTCCAGGCACGAAACAAGTTCGTGTTTATCCCCCGCACTGAGGAGTTGCAACTTGCCCTTTAATTCCTTAAGCTTTTTCCTGGCAATAATCAGTTTAGATTCTGTCAATTCGTAATGTGATGTTACCCCACCGGCATATTCGTCCATTATCTCCTGAAGATTCCTTTCCAGTTCTTCAGGAGATTTTCCTTCCCTGCAATTCATACAGCTCAGTATTCTTTCTTTCTCTTTGTTTACTTTTTCACCATTGACATGCAGTAACTCAACTTCATTCACTTCATCAAAAGCCGCTTTTGCCGCTATCTTTCCTTCAACCCAGGCGCCACTTACATATTTCTTGGGAGCGCCGCCTGCAACATCACCGGCGGCAAACAGGCCGTTTATGGTTGTCCTTCTCTCTCCGTCAATCCAATAACCCGCCTGACAATGCCCTCCAATTACGACCGGTTCCATGCCTCCAATTTCCACAGGCCGTTTCCTCGGATTATATCCATCATTTGCCCATAAAAGAACAACAGCAGGATTCATGTTTAAATAAGCTTCCTTGAGTTTTTTTTCTTCCTCGATACTCAAGTCTCTGGTATCAAAGTAGCATGGGCCTCTACCTTCTCTCTCTTCTTGTAAAGTTGCAAATAAGCGATGGAGTGATAAACACCTCTTCCCTCCAAGATGTTTATATCGTGCCTCCAGGTATTCTTCACCAAGAGCATTCCTTTGCCTTATATCTGAACCCTGACCTATTGTGCCTGTTGGCGCATTTACCCCCTTAACCCTTAAAGGGATAAACCGGTTTTCAAAACTCGTCATTTCTGCACCAATACGAATGCCCATTGCATAACCCGTACCTACATTCCATGGGCAATACCACGTCGTGTTACGTGCGTCACCTGTTTTTATTGGCTTATAAAGCCTCGTGGCGCCGCCAGTGGTTACTATTACCGCTTTGGCATGAATAACATAAAACTTGCCGTCCCGATTACCAAATCCATAGGCCCCTCTTACACGCTTACCATCAAAAATAAAATTTGTTGCGACCACCCTGTTTAAAACTTTTACGTCCGCACGATACACGGCTGCGGCAAGAATTGGCTTTAGCCTCTCACCATAAATCCTTATACTCCTTTTTCCCCTACTCACATAATTACCATTTTGATCTTTTTCAATCGGAAGGCCCAGTGCCTCAACCTGCTTGACCGACTCATTAAGGCCTTTTGCAATTGAATATACCAGGTCTTCTCTGATTACACCGAAAAACTCATCCTTTACGTACTCAACATACGTCTCAGGTGTCTGGCCGGCATTTAGATAGGCGTTTATCGCATTAAGTCCCATTGCCAGACAACCACTTCTTTCAATGTGTGCTTTTTCCATAACAATACATTTAATACTTTGATCAAGTTTCTTCGCTTCAATTGCTGCCATACATCCGGCAGCGCCGCCCCCAATAATCAAAATATCAGTGTCCAGTTTTACAGTAGAGATTTCTTTCATTATTCATCAATTATCCTGACTTCGCACGTTACCTTTTCTTTTAGTTCTGCCACGGCTGATCCGAAAAAGAATCTTGATAAACTGGACCTTTTCCGTCTTGTAACTAAAATCAGGTTTACATCTTCTTTTTCGACTACAGATAATGCTACATCTAAAAACGTACCTCTTTTGACAATAGATTTGTAATCAATACCCCTGTTTTCAGCCACCTCTTCGACCTCCAGAATCTTGTCTTTCCCTTGCACTGAGTATTCATCCAGAACTGCATTATAAAGATTCTCGGTTGCTTTTCCCCCAATCCACCCCTCCTCACTCATGCTGTCAAATATTTTCTGTGGTACCTCATGATCTACGACAAAAAGTATAATCAGTTTGGCATTTTCTTTACTTGCAATGTCAACTGCCTCCTTGACGCATTTATCAGATTTTCTTGTAGTCGAAAGTATCAGTAATATTTTGTCCATTATTCACAAATCTCTGGAATTCTTCTGAAAAGAAGGACTCCGCTTCCCCGGACAAAAAGTGCCGAGGACTTCTCGAGGGAAATCCGGTTTAGAATCCAAGGCCCAGGATCGGCCAGTAAAAATAAGCAAAAAGATTGAATAAAATCCATGCTGCAATTTTCAGTATCATCCCTCCCTTAAACGCATCGCCAGGCTTAATGAAACCAGATGAGTGCGCAATGGCAACTGCCGGAGTGCCCATGGGCAGAATAAAGGCCAGGCCTGATGGAACAGCTACGGCCAATGTAGTAATTACGGGATCTATTGAAAAATCTATTGCAATTCCTATCGTTATCGGCATCAAGAGTGCAACTACTGCTGTATTACTTATGGCCTCGGTCAAAAAGATTGCAACAAGTGATATCATCATAATTAAAACAAATGGTGATTGGATTGATTCTGGAATGGCTATATCCGCCAACCACTGAGTTGCACCTGTCTTTCCCATAGCAAAGCCAAGACATATTGCACCTCCGTACATAAGTATAAGACCCCAGTTCACATCTTCCTCCACTTCCTTCCATCGTAACAGCTTAAAAACAAAGGCAATAACAACCGCGGCCAATGCAATATTAGCCAAGCCAAATCTCTCCCCGAAACAAATCCACGAGAATATTGTTGCAATCATCAGAAACCCTATAGACCATTCATTCCGTTTCATTCTTCCTATACATGCAGTTCTATTAGTTAAAAGTATTCGAGCTCTTTTTACATCTTTTATTTCTGCAGGAAAGAGGACAATTAACAATAAATACGTGACGACCAGCATTGTTATAACCATTGGCAAAGCTGCCAGGGCCCATTTGATAAAGCCAATAGATTCGCCTGTAGTATCCAGAAGTATACCAACTGCAAGAGGTGCTCTTGCGCCGCCAAGGAACGTCGCTACCCCTCCTATAACACATCCCCATGCCATTCCTAAAAACAGTGCCTTGCCATAATTGCTTTCTGGCGGCTTTAGCTCCAGGCTTGAAGAAATAGCTACAACAATTGGAAACATCATGGCGGCTACAGCATGTTCTGGCATCCAAAATGAGAAAAATGCAGAAAGAGCGATAACACCCAAAAGCAATATCTTCGGCGAATGACCAAACCATTTCAAGAATATCAACGCCATTCGATTACTTAAACCTGTCCTGGTAACCGAAGATGCCAAAATAAACGATCCCAGAATAAAAAAAACAGCCTGATTGCCGAAAAGAGAGTAAGTTTTATCTGCCGGCAAAACCCCCATTAAGGGAAAAAGGATGATAGCCAGAAGGCTTGTTATCATCAATGGTATCACGTGGCTAATCCAGAAAATAACACAGAGTACAAATATAGCCAAAGCCTTTTTCCCGTCAACTGTAAGCCCTTCTGGTGTAGGAATATAAACTATTAAGCCAAACAAAGATATGGCAACTAATAGAATAATGTATCTATAGCTTTTTGTCAGATAGGATGAATCCAATTTATTTCCCCATTAAAATAATTACATTACTTTGTTTACAACTTAGTCAACAATATATGAAAAATTTATATGTGGTACATTGCGCCTTCTTTTTGAGACCTTTCCTGTGTTATGAGATCCTTTATCGTTATGTTTTCTATACTTGCTAACATTGAATCATACATTTTCTGCCATAAATCCTTTAACACGCATGAGGCCTCAATTGAACAGCATGCAGAGAGAGATGATATTCTCTCATTTACGCAGTCGATTGGCGCCAGGGATCCCTCAAATAACTCTATTATCTCCCTGACACTTATTTCGCCAGGGTCTCTGGCGAGACAATGTCCGCCATTTGCCCCTCTAACACTGACTACCACACCGCCGTTTTTCAGTGTTAACAGTATTCTCTCAATAAATGATTCAGGAATATCCCTGCTGCTTGCTATCTCTCTACTTAAAACTAATCCTTTGTCATATCTTTGTCCCAACTCTAAGAGTGCAAGTATTGCGTATTCTGTTTTGCTGGACAGTTTCATTGTGAAATCCTGTTATTCCTAACCCGAGCGAGTCGGAATTAGAAATATTGAGGAATTAAGGGATTTCCAAATTCTTGAATTCCTAAATCCCTAAATTGTAAAAAAAATATTTTGCCAAAAATTTATTATAAAGGTACTAATGTATTAAGTATTTAACATGTAAAAAAACAATCAAGTGTGGTCGGGGTTTAAAATCTTGAACCCCTGCTAGTACGTTATTTTATAAAAACATCTATTCTTGACTAACTTTGCAACAAAGTCAAATTATATTGTCAAAAAAAAGAGTTGTCAACTTAATTCTTTTGTAATACTTACCTTTACCATGCCATTAGCTCTCCAACAATCTCTTCCACGAGGTCTTTTATAGTTACTATCCCTATTGATTCATTATCTTTATTGGTAACAATCGCTATTCGCTGTTTCGTCTTTTGCATTCTTACCAGAGCATCATCTATAAGTGTTTCCGCATTAAGGCATTCGGTATCTTTCAAGAAGTCGCTTATTGTTGACTTTTCCGTACCAACACTCAAAAAATCAAACAAGTTTATTACTCCAACAATATTACTTTTCGAACCTTTAAAAACAGGAATCCTGGAAAACCTTACATTCTTTGCTAAAACCCTTATTTGCTCGGCACTTGCATCGTGTGAGACCAGGGTTGTCCTTTTAAGCGGTATCATAATTTTCTTTATCGGGATACTTCCAAGCTTCATAATATTTCTTGCCATCATATCCTGATAGCCGGAAATGATTCCTTCTTCGACTCCTTCCCTTATGAAAAATCCCAATCTGTACGGTGTAAAAATCGTTGTCCTTTTACTCACATTTTTTAAAAATAGTTGTGGAATTTTATTCGCACCTTTCAAAACGTACACTAAAGGAAAGAATAGTTGTGAAAAGAATTTGACACTTGGTGATGCGGCGTAAAGAAATGTGTCTGCCCTTCTCTGGCAAATATTCTTCGGCATAACCTCTGCGAAAATCAGCATAATTGGCGCCAGGATCAGAGTTGCAACCAGTGCCGGATTAGCTTGAGGCATATTTTTTGACATGATACTTGTAAACGTTGCAGCGGCCAGGTAATTCATAATATTATTGCCGATTAATATTGTGCATATCAGAGATTGTGGGTCTTCTAATAACCTCTTAATAATTTTTGCGCTTCTTATTCCCCTGTCCGCTTTATACTGTAATCTGACACGGTTGATACAGTAAATGGCAATCTCAATACCTGAAAAATACGCAGAGAATAAAATAAACAGAATTAACAAATAAAGTTCAGTCATCTTTATCTTCGTCCACCTCTTTTTTTGTTTTTATTTCTTGTAATATCGAAGTAATGCGCCTCTTCCTGACGCCCTCAATTGTAAAAACAAAGTCCTCATATGTCACAGAATCGCCTTTTTTTGGAATATGTTCAAGCAAAGTAATAACAAATCCGCCGACAGTATCAACTCCCATTGGTTCTATTTCCACGCTAAAAGTATCGGCCCAATCGCGAATACTCAAATTACCGGAAATCAAGTATTTATTTTCATTAATCTTTTCGAGTGTTTCTCTGGGCTTCTCATGTTCATCCTGAATTTCACCAACAATTTCTTCTATAATATCCTCAAGTGTAATCAGTCCTGCAGTACCACCATACTCATCTACAACAATGGCCATCTGGCTGCCTTCACGTCTGAATTGCCGCAGCAATCCTTCAATACTCTTCGTTTCAGGAACAAATTGAATTGGTTTCAAAATGCTCTTTAATTCTACATTCGGATCAAGAAAAACATCTTTTGCATGTATTATACCTAAAATGTTATCTGTTGTTTCTTCATAAATGGGAAATTTGGTATGTTTTGTTTCACGTGCAAGTTCAATAAGCCCCTTTACCGGGTCGGCGACATCGTACAGATCCATATCCACCCTTGGAAGCATTATCTCTTTTACCTGTACTCTTTTAAAATCTAAAATACCATGTAGCATCGAACGTTCCTCTCTATCGACAATACCCTGTTTTTCGCTAAACTCTACAAGCATCTTTAATTCATCGATAGTTACACATTTCTCCTTGTCTTCACTCTTTCCAAAAATTTTGCTTATTACATTAATAAATGAAGCAATGGGCACACGAAATGGCAAAAAGATCCTATCGAAAATATAAATAGGCATTGCCGCCCACCTGGAATATTGATCAGGAATTTTTACTGCTATATTTTTGGGTATTACTTCTCCCATAATAATAATCACAAGCAAGCTGAAAACACACACCATCCCTGCCGCCCAGACACTACCATTGGAACTGGCGTCAGCTATTTTCCGGGAGATACCATAGGAAATACAAAAGAAACCAAGGTTCGCCAGCATATTTCCAAGTAGAATGGTTGTTAATAAGTTCTTAGGTGATTTCAGGAGTGTATATACCAATCTTTCTGATTTGCTGTCGCTTTTGCCAAATCGGCTAATTTCTTCTCTGGTTAACGAAAAAAAAGCGGTCTCTGTAGCAGAAAAAAAAGCGGAAAAACAGAGCAGGAACAGCATAAACAGGATTTGAGGCAAGCAAATTAACAGTATTTGTAGGTTGTCTTCCAATAATATCACCCGGTATGGGAAATGGATGGCGTTATTTATATATGTTACGAGAAATTAAGTGTAAATTTAAAATTTTTTATCAACTAATAAACGCCAATATTTAAATTATAACCGCTAACTCACAAAAATGTCAATTACAAAACATTATGTGATTTGATATAATTTAATAATGGAAGAATTTATTTTCCTTGATGATATAGCGACTGCCGACGTAGCGATAGAATCTCGTGGAGATACTCCTGAGGAATTGTTTTCCGCGTCTGCAAGGGCAACCTTTGAAGTTATGGTTGATACCGGTGATGTACAACCGGAGATAAAGAAGGTTATACACCTGGAGAATTCTGAAATAGATGGATTGCTTTTTGACTGGCTTGCCGAAATAATATACCTGAAAGATTCAGAAGCTATGGTATTTTGTAAATTTGAAATAAAGATAAAGAAGGATAAGGATTATTGTCTTGATGCCGAAATCTACGGTGAAGAGATTAATCAATCCAGACACGAACTCAGATGCGATGTAAAGGCTATAACCTTTCACCTGTTCGAAGTGTATGAAAAGGACAGAAAATGGATCGCCAGATTTATTTTAGACATATGAGAGGAGGGATTCCCACCTAACAAACCGGCGGGCAGGGAGGAATTAAAGGATTGAGGGATTGAGAGATTCAGGAAGCGTAGGGTGGATTAAGGACGAATCCACCATTATTATTTAGGAATTGAAGGATTGAAGATTTAACAAGAAGATAGATGCTGCTTAAATAGTTCGGAGAGGAAAGTTCAGAGTAGTAAGATATAAATGTGGGTTGAAGAATTCCTTAATTAACTAATAACGAATAATTTTGAAATATAATATTCGAAAGGTAATAAAATGAATACAGACATGAAGATAAATAAGATTTCTGACTGGATATGGGAGATCCCGAAGTCCGAGAAGGAAGGCATGCGGGTGCCGGCACGAATATATGCCAGTGATGTGTTATTTGAGAATATGGATAAAGGTGTCTTTGAGCAGATTACAAATGTTGCATGTCTGCCTGGTATCCAGAAATATGCACTCTGTATGCCTGACGGTCATTGGGGGTACGGGTTCCCTATTGGCGGTGTAGCCGCTTTCGATACTGAAGACGGCATTATCTCTCCCGGAGGAATCGGTTTTGACATAAACTGCGGTATGAGATTAATCACTACAGATTTAAAGATAAATGAGGTCAAACCGCGGCTACCGGAACTCATTAACGAACTCTTCCGGGCCGTCCCGGCAGGGGTAGGTTCAAAAGGGGCCATTAAGGCTTCAGTATCACAGCTTAAAGACATAATGAGGAGAGGGGCGAAATGGTGCATTGAGAATGGATACGGCTGGCCTCAAGACCTGCAAAGGATAGAGGAAGGTGGACATATACCCGGCGCCGATCCATCAAAGGTGAGTGAAAAGGCTATATCGAGAGGCATAAATCAGTTAGGCACTCTTGGTTCCGGGAATCATTATTTAGAAATTCAATTAGTGACAACAGAAAATATCTTTGATGAGAAGATTGCAAGGGTTTTCGGTATTAAGGAGAAAGACCAGATAGTCATTATGGTGCATTGCGGCTCAAGAGGTTTTGGCCATCAGGTTGCTACGGATTATCTAAGAGTTTTCGATAAAGCAATGAAGAAATATGGTATGACTGTCAGGGACAGGGAGCTTGCCTGTGCGCCCTTTAAATCACCGGAAGG
>JACZYU010000267.1 GCA_022570935.1 Planctomycetota bacterium
CTCTTCTTAACAAATTCTTCTTATGAATATCCTGCTTTAGTTTTTTCTCAATAATTGTAGCTACCATATTCCCCTCCATTCTCAAACTAGATTTAATTTTTTAATTTTTCTCCGGATAATCCGGATTAAACATTTAAACTAACTCAATATCATCCTCGCCCATATGACGTTCGCAATAGTGACACCTTATCCTTATCGGATTTTTATTTATCACATGAAATTTGCTTTTTATATTCTGATGATTGCTGACGCAATTTGGATTAAAACATTTCAAGAATTCTTCTATTGAATCCGGTATAGCAACTTTAAACTTTTTTACAACTTCAGAACCCTTGATAATATTAACAGTCGCATCCGGAGCAATTAATGATATTTTATTTACTTCCTCCTGAGTAAGGAGCTTTCCTCCAATCTTTATAATACCTTTAGTGCCCAACTTCTTACTCGATAAATTATACCCGATCAGCACTACCTGATCTATATCCATGATGTTCAATATATTGGCAACTTTGAATGTGCTTTTACTCGCAATCTGGTCAATAACCGTACCTTCTTCAATTGCTGAAACCTCAAGTTTTTTCATTTTATGGCACCCAATACCATGGCTAAAAGTGTTTTTCTTACCGGAATACCACTATGAGCCTGCTGAAAATACACCGCATAGCTTGTATCGTCCAGGCTTTCATCCATCTCATCTACACGTGGCAGGGGATGGAGTATCTTAAGATCTTCCTTAACATTTAACTCATCCATAACGGCTTTACTGAGTTTATAAATACCTCTTACTTTTTCATAATCTACCGGGTCTGAAAACCGCTCCTTCTGTATCCTTGTACAATAAAGAATATCAAGCTTGCTGCTTACTTCGCTTAAAGACTCCACCTCATGATATGAAACATTTCTTGATTCTAACTCCTCCAGATAATCTTTAGGAATCCTGAGACTTGGTGGTGAAATAAAGTACATCTCGGCACCAAAATTGGACAAGGCATATGCCAGTGAATGTGCAGTCCTGCCATATTTCAAATCTCCCAGAAACCCAATCGACAAGTTCTCAAGACCACCTTTCTCCTTTTTTATAGTATAAAGGTCTACAAAGGTCTGGGTTGGATGTTGACTTGCCCCATCACCGCCATTAATAACCGGTATGCTTACGGAATCAGCCGTAAGCCTGGAAGCGCCTTCAAGGAAATGCCTTAAAACAATAATATCACAATAACCTTCAATAATTTTAACGGAGTCTCTTAGTGATTCCCCCTTTACGGTAGACGTTGTACCCAGTTCATCAAACCCGACAACATCTCCGCCAAGTCGTTTCATTGCCGTCTCAAAACTCAATCTCGTTCGCGTTGAAGGCTCAAAGAAAAGATTTGCAAGCACCTTCCCCTTTAGAATCTCAGAACTACCTTCTCCTTCTTCCATCCTCTTTGATATATCGAGAATGTATAATATTTCCTCTTTTGTAAAGTCCAGGATGGAAATTATATCTTTGTTTTCTAAGCTTATCATAGAATTTAGCTCCTTTCAGCCCCCCTGAATTAGTATAGGCGGGCGATTATGGCAGCAATGCGATAGCAAATATTAACTGTCCGACCCGTCCTAAAGACCTAGTCTGGCGGGTAAGTAAGACAAAGCTATAGAGGCATTCTATCAGATACTGAAAACAAATTCAGTAAAAGTCTTAGTCATAAAGAAAGTATTTATTTAATTGACGTTTTGCGTAAGCAAAATGCCATAAATTAGCGAATGCCTGCCCGACACGTCTTTTGGTAGGAAGTGAGCTAATTTATTTATGATATTATCAAAGAGGGTCTGACATAACAAGAAAAAACCCCTGGAAAGATGTGACAAGTAGTTCCCTTCACAACATTTACATTCAAATTATATTGATATAATCCCGGGGGTCTGTTATATTGAATTTTTTGGCTTTTTTACAAATTATGAAATATTGCGTCATCATTCCTGATGGAATGGCCGATTATAAACTGGAGAAACTCAGCAACAGAACACCACTGGAAGCGGCAAGAACACCTAATTTAGATAAAATAGCATCCAGTGGAGTACTTGGACTCGTCAACACCATACCAAAAAGATTCAAACCGGGAAGTGATATTGCCTGCCTTTCAGTATTAGGTTACGATCCGGTAG
>JACZYU010000104.1 GCA_022570935.1 Planctomycetota bacterium
GTGCGATATGATCTGAGCCTGGAGAAAAGGGGGATAACCAAAGATTATTCAACCATTAAAGATAAATATGTTTCCCTTGGAAAGATGATCAAGACACTGGAAAGAGATATCAATGATTTACAGAAAGTATTTGAGATGGTTGGAGTGAATGAAGCTGATCCTGTAATAGGGGATGAAGCTGAATCGCAATTGAGTGTACTGCAAAGTCGAAATGATGAGTTGCTGAGAGCACTGGCCGTTAAGACGAAGGAAAAGATGATACTCCAGATTGCATTAGAGTCACAGGCAAAAAGATTGGGCCTGTCAGAAGGGTATGACCCCGAACTAAAGAAAATATTGAAAGAACTTGTAACCAGTCTGAAGTAAATTATTATTGATCCAACTACTCCGGAGAATTACAGTTCTCTCTATACACACTGAAACAACAAACCGGATAAATGTATGGGCGAAAAGTCCTCGGCGTAATTTGTCCGGGGATAATTATTCGCCCCTACAAGTAAGTCCTGATTGTGTCTTCAAATGGCTTTGGTTGTATCTTGAAATCCCTCTTCATCTCCGTAATGTCACAGACGTTATCCTCCTTCAGCATGATTAATTGATCCCTGTTCAATGGTGGGTTTGACAATGTTTTCTCCATTATGAAGGCGATGGGCTTAAACATTACCATTGGCAGGTGTATCTTGAATCTGCTCTTTTGCATAACCTTCATGATCGTATCTAGAATTTCATTAAACGAGATCGCATCCGGGCCGCCGATTTCGTAAGTCTTATCTGAAATGTTTTCATTGACTGCGGCCTCGTAGAAACAATGTGCGACATCGCCAACATAAATCGGCTGCATCCTGGATTCACCTTTTCCTATCACAGGTATCATGCGGGTGATAAAGGTTTGATTAATCATTTTTGCAAACATATTTACAAATTCGTCATCTGCTCCGCAGATAATTGGTGGTCGGAGGATTACGTATTTAAGGCCGCTGTTTCTCACCGCCTCTTCGGCCTGCCACTTTGTTTTATGGTAGCGGCTTATAGCGCCGGGCCTTGTCCCCAGTGCGCTCATATGTATGTACTTCTTAATCCCTGCTTCTCCTGCTGCTTCTAAAACATTCATTGTCCCTTCGGCATGAATTCTCTCAAATGTTGCGCCCTTTATTTCCTTTATAATCCCCACCAGATGTATAGCAGTGTCAATGCCATTAAATGCTTCTTTAAGTGTATCCGGCACAAGAATGTCACCGGTACAAAAGTCCACATCCAAGCCATCGAGTACATCCCTGGGAGAGGACTCACGCACAAGGCATCTTACATCTTGCCCTTTTTCTACAAGCAATCGTACAATGTTTCTTCCGACAAATCCTGTACCACCTGTTACCAGAATCATAATGCAACTCCTGTTAAAGTTATGATTTTATCTAAATACTAATGAAACTATGAATTGAAGTCAACCTTTGATTCTAAAATAAATTCCCGCTCAACAGACTGCGGGAAAAACAACGTAACTTAAAGAATCGTTCAGTTAAGGTAAGAGGTATATCAACTCAAGTTATGTAGTTATTAAACTTAGTACTATGACTTTCTATAAAAAAATCGGAAAGGTAACGTTAAACATAAGATTAGAAAGAGTGTTGCTACTATGCAGGGTGATGTTGGAAGATCGAAGTAATATGAAAGATAAAATCCAGTTAAAGCGGATATTATGCCAACAGTCATAGCTATAATAAAGACATTTTTCATCCTGTTTGCAATAAGTAATCCATTTGCTGCGGGAATTATTAAAAAGGTCGTAATCAGCAGATTGCCAGAGGTTCTCATACCGATAGATATGGCGGCGCCAATCGTAAGATAAAGCATAAGCTCCCAGAATCTTGCCTTGATACCGGATGTCCTTGCCATCTCAAAGTCAAGAGTAACTGCCGTAAACTCTTTGTAAAAGAGAAAATGTACAATAAATATACAGGCGATAATGCCGATCATAAGATATATCTGGAATGGAGTTGCTGCCAGAATATTTCCATAAAGCAGGTCATCAATTTCATGTATTCCCCTGGCACTCTTTGAAACTAAAAGAATTGCGGCTGCGCTTGAGACTACAAACGCAATACCTATCCTGCTTTCATTTGACAGTCTTCTTTCTGTGAACCTGATAGAAAAGATGGCAACTCCAAGAAAGGTAAATAATAAAGAAATAAGTGTCGGATTCAGGCCAGCTATAAAGGCTATTGCTATACCCGCGGCTGAGATCTGTGTAACCGCTACGCTGACAAAAACAATTCTCTTGAGTACGATATAAACACTCAGGAAAGAACATACCAGTGCCATGAGCACCAGGCATGCTATAGAGTATTTAAAGAATTCCAGATTAATGAGAAAGTCATTCATTTAATTTTAGAAATAATCACCTTTTGACCGGAAATATTGATAATCTTAACCTCTGCCCCGTAAACCTTAGCCATGGTTTCTTCATTAAGTATTGAATCAACCGGTCCCAGTTTCAATGTGTTATTATGGATAATAGAGAGTGTCTTTACATAATTTGCCATTATATTGAGGTCGTGGCTGACAAGTATTACAGTTAGTGTGAATTCGGTGTGCAGGTTTTTGATAAGTTCCATTATGGCTATCTCGCCCTGAATATCCATTCCTTCTACCGGTTCATCAAGTATGAGAGTGTCCGGCTCGCCTACCATGGCTCTTGCTATTAATGTACGCTGTTTCTGCCCGCCGGAGAGTTCTCTGTAGTTTTGTTCTGCCATGCCTTCCATGCCAACGTTTTTCAGCATTTCCTCTGCTATTGTGTAATCTCTTTTTTTAGGCCTTTTTAAAATGCCCATCTTTGCATACCTTCCCATTAGAACCATATCAAGTACTTTAATAGGAAATATCTCGTCGACGGAGGCGTGTTGAGGAACATAGCCAATTCTTTTCTTATGTCCTCTTTTAATATTGAGAAAGCTGATTTCTCCTTTTACAGGTTTTAGCAGTCCCAGTATTGCCTTCAGGAGGGTAGTCTTCCCTGCGCCATTTGGACCAACGATTCCAAAGAAATCGCCTTTTTGTATTTCAAAGTTAAGGGCATTAAGTACCGGCCTTCCGCCATAGCCCAGTTGTACATTGCTGAACTTAATCATTTGGATTTATTCCTTGCTCTGTAAATGTGCTTATCAGATTGTCAATAATATAATCAAAGAGGCCAAAATAATCTTTCACTCCATTTACGCCTTCAACTGAGGTAGGTAGTGTAAGTACACTTGCACCTGTTTTTGATGCAATAAAAGTGGGTATCTTGTTCTCGTAAAATGGTCCCCTGATTATTATTTTTATACCTTCCGCCTTCATCCTCTTGATAAGAGCTGCAATATGGGCAGGCGAGGGTGCGATCCCTGGTTTTAGTTCTACATAATCCACCACATTGATCCCGAATCTCTTTGAAAAGTTCGGCCATGTTATGTGATAGGCGACTACTTTTGTGCCAAAATAAGGTTTCATTTTTCCAATCCACTGGGTCATGCGTGTGTCGATTTCTTTGTCGAAGAGTCTCTTATTCTCATCAAAATATTCGGTATTTTCCGGTGATATCCTTTTTAATCCATCCAGGATATTCTGGGCTATTATCTTACCGTTGAGAGGGTCCAGCCAGTAATGCGGATTGCCGGAAATATGGATATCTCCCATAGATCTGTCAACCATGGCTCCTGCCTGTATAACACGCTGAATATCAACACCTACCGATGCAACGACATGTCCTGGTGCTCCAAAACGTATCCGTGAATTTCTGGCGCCGTCTATTAACAATTGTGACCATAGTTCCATGTCCAGACCTATTCTTATAAAGAGGTCTGCCTTATTTAGCTTTAACATGAAGCTCGGTTTTGGATCTACGTGATGAGGATTCGCATAACCCTTTGCAATACTTTCTACCTTGACTTTATTCCCACCGATATATTCGGCAATGGATTTCAGGTCAGTTGATGTCGTTATAACTTTTAATTTTTTAGCATACGCATTGGCTGGATTAAGAAGGACAAAAAACAGGAATATCGAGAAACTGAGTATGGTTACAAATTGTGATATTTTTTCCTTTAACATTTTTTTCTCCATAGAATCAATTAAAACGGATGCGGTCTGTGTTTTCCGAGTGAAAACGTTGCCTGTAGTGTAAGTGAGTTATCACCTTCTTCTACAGGTGTAGTAACAGAATTTCTTTCTGAATGGCTGTATTCCAGCCTCAGTCGAGTAAATTCACTCTGCCAGAAGGTCATGTAAGGAGTGATTGCCCATTCACTGTCCTTGTCATTTGTCGGGAACTGTGAGTAGTCAAATCTCACCCCGGCAAATAACCTGCGGGTAAGTTGATATTCACCAAATGTATAAAAGCCAAGACTGTTAATATCTTTAACGTCTTCTGTAATTCCATTAACGTCAAAACTGCCGGCCTCTCTCTGGCTTGCAAAGAATTCAGTCTGCCAGGTAAAAGATTTATATAATCTCTGTCCTGGAGGTCTCCATCTGAAGGTAAGGTCTATTCCTTCCATTGTTTGCCTGAAATTTCTCTTTGTCAGTGTGGCCGCATCCGTATCGCTGATGTCACGTGTCTGAAAACTCAGGCCCAGTTCAATGGAGGAGCTATCTGTGACTGCAAAGAAATTCTTTAAATGTGCCAGATATATCTGATCCCTGCCTTTTGCGCCATCCTCTGATGGTGTAAGGATTTCTACGGTTAATTCAGAGTAAATGTCCCATGGGTTCGGTATCAATCTGCTTATAGAGATGCCTGGTTCACTCTGGCCTTCCTCGCCCAGAAAATTCTTTATCGGCCTGGGATAATCTATCTGTGCTATCTCCGGTCTGTGGGTCCTGTTCATCTTTCCAAAATTGGTTTTGAATATTCCCGCTTTTGCCTGTAAACCAAACGGAAGATAGAGCCAGGTTATAAATCCTTCTTCTATAGTAGGAGCACCCCCATCTTCAAATGAAATGAAGAAATCTGCCCGTGCAAAAGGGTCCAGTACTCCCATAATGCCCAGTTCTGCTTCCCTCAGGCTTATCCTGTCCGCAAATTCATTCTCTGCAAAGGGGCTGCCTGCCAGACCCTCATCAATACTCTTCTCAGGCCATGTAACATTAGCAATAGAATCACCAATGAGGCTTATGTCCATCATGAGATTCTGGAACATTCCTCCTCCGGTAAAACCTCCGGGTGTGGCCGGTACAGAATATACAGCATGTTGATCATTAATATCAACTTGTTCGTTCCTATTATTAAATAATAACTCCAGTTCGTTTTCCAGTGCAGCCTCTTCTTCATTCCTGTAATTTATCTTCTCCAGCTTTGCAATCTTCATCTGCATGTCATTAATCCTGCTCTCATAGTCATTTTTTATTTCCATAATCAAGGTCCTTAATTCCTTTACTTCCCGGCTCAAAGTATCCTGATTTGCCAGAACAATTTCAGGCATAAAGACAAAAAATGACATAATGCAGTTCAGATATAGAAATGTTATTTTCATATTAAACCTCCATATTCATTTTCAGCATTAATCAGTTACATTTCATAAAACAGTGTGTATTTGAATTTGCTTTGCTTACTCCAAATACATGAATGTAAGATAAGGTGCAGGGTGGATTACCCGTCCGACCTATCATCCGGGCGGAATGGCATTAACTGTATCCACCTTCATTATCTTAAACTGATGTTCAATTTTGATAATTATGAGTTTCTAAATGAATTGAACTACGAAATGATTAATGGAGGGCTACGTGAGTGGAAATTTCCGTAATTGAGAAATGTATACGTCTGTTGATCGTTTAGACATAATCCGGAGGTGTCCGGTATGAAGCGTGAAGCATCCATGGACAATTGTATTTTCTTGGACGTACTCTTAAGCCATTTGCAGATAATACAATTGTCTTCGTTATGATCATTGTAGCAGAGGATAGGAGAACTGTTGCCGCTGTCATTGATGGCAGAAACAGTATTCTCCGAATGATAGTTATCAGCGTTATGGTTATGATATGCAGTTTTGTCGAATGCATGAAACCCGCCTGCCGTTACGCACAGGATGATATAAGGGATCAATACAAGTATGGACAGCTTTTTAAACCTTTTTTTTGAACTGTATGGATACATGGTATTACCTTCTATGTTGCCAGCTTAAAGTAATTTTATCTAAGTTGAGCGATTCTTTTTGGTATTTCTTTGTAGCCGTCTGCTCAGGCGGACGTTTCTCTCCACCTGGTGAATATATGAAAATTTCTCGTAAGTTACGTAACCTAAAGGTTGCGGCTACGAAAATCGCTCAATATAGATTCTATAATCTGCGTCCAAAAAGTATAAATAATATATTATTATGAAATTATATTGGTTGTCAAATATTATTTCAAAATTTTATTACATCATCTTTTCCTTCATCATCGTTTTTTCTCTCCTCAAATTTTGATTCATATGCATAACAGATAAACTCTTTCTCGCCGGCTTGATCAAGCCTGTTTAGATTACACAATATCTCTTCGTCTTCATCCTCGTCTTTCCTGCATGTTGTACAAAGGTCCGGTTTGGAAATAAGATTTGGATTCAGCTTTTCTCCATTGTCATCATAATACCCGGAAATTTCATCATCATTCATATCACATACTCCTGATTAGTTGACTTTTTCTTCTTCTTTTGTTGCTTCTTCTTCAAGCGCTCTACATGAAGAATAAGCGTATCAACTGTCTCCTTCAGCAGATCTAGTTCGTCTATTGTCAAATCGTTTAACTGTTCAAGATTGTACTCAATCGTATCAATTATCTTATTGGCCGGGCGCTGCATTGGACGCATAAAATAAGTTGTAACTGTTGCCACGATAGTTCCGAAAAAAATTACGGAACCCACTAATATCCATATACCGCCAATCAACTGAGCAATATCAGATCGCGGCGTATCAGCTATGCCGGCCGTCGAAAACGCAGCTACACCCCAATACAAGGCATCACCATAAGAAGTTATGGTTGCCCCCTCAGTGCCTCTTTCGGCAAAATACAATCCGGTTGAAAAAGCAAGCCACAGTACAACCAGAAGCAAAATCATTTTTGCAAATGGTGTGTGAGTTGAGATATCTTTTATAAATCTCTTGAGTCTCGAATTTCGCTTTATTCTTTTCATGGCTTAGTTATAGTATTTTCTATAAATTCTTTGTGTCATAAAAAGTTAAAAGTGTCTAAAGTTTAAAGTGAGCTAAAGTTGTAACGTTTAGATTCAATCAACCTGACCTAAGGACTTGGCAGACAGGCATGATTGAGCCAGCAAGGAGCAGACCTTGGTTATAATTCAGGGATTAATTGATTTATTATTCATTTTCTCAATTCCTTAATTCTTCAAATTTTAAACTCTAGTTAACTTTAGACACTTTAGTTCACTTAAGGCACTTCAAACTTGATTGTCAGGTTATAACGTTATTTGCTTCTATATCTCTGCTTTTTCTGAGCAAATCTAATGCTTGTATAATTCTAGTTCCCACCAGCATGACAGAAGCTATTAAATGACTATGAGTGACTCTAATACCTGGGTTGAGCCTTCTGCCACTGAGACCATTATAATACCACATATAATTAACAACACAGATACTCCGAAAAGACATATTTCCATTATCTTCATAATCCCCCTTGCCTTTATATGCACTTAAGCACTTCTTCTCTGTTTACGGCTACATCCTTGGGAGAACTAAGACCTAACTTTCTTGTTAGTATGAGCATTTGTCACCCTCCTGGTTTTGCTCTATTGGATATGATTTATGTGATGTACAATGCAGTATCTTTTATTCGGTCATTATGCTAAAACCATCCTATCTTCTACTGATCTACTGCCCATCTCACTCCTACGTTCATGACCATTGTAGCCCGGGTCGTTAACGCTCCTCCGCTCAGTATTTCCTCTCCGTCTATTTCTGGATCGACGTTCTTTTCTTTGCATAAAATAACCCTTTCTTGAAAAAAGTTTTTATAGAACTCAGGTACTTTGTGTAATTTGTATTAATGTTGGAATGAAATGTTGGAGTAATAATCTTATCATTATCTACATAATGACTGCTACATCATTTCTAAATTTATGAAAACATGTCCATCACCTGATGGAATATATATCTGTGTGATATGAAATCTAGTAGATTGTTGAGCCCCTTGGGCGAAATCCGCCGAAGCATATCCGCTATCTCTGCGTAGGCGGGTAGAAATACCAAGGATTATAATACTCAGGCAATTACCAAAATCAAGATAAAATGTAGGAAACCTTGGTTTTTATCCGTGTTCTATCTGTGTAAAACCGTGTCCTCGACTGAATGCATCCATTCGGGTAGGCAATTGCGAAAGCTTATTCTTTAGAATCGCCTTCATTCTGCTTTTCCTCTGGTTCAGGCTCAGGCTCAGGATGTTCAACCTTCTTGTAACCATCTTTAGTCC
>JACZYU010000105.1 GCA_022570935.1 Planctomycetota bacterium
GGCTCTTGACCAATGCAGCTTGAGGCGGTTTGAAGTCTCCTCCTGCAAGGCGACTCCGAGGGGCCGACCCTCATCTTTTGTACAGCTAAGAAACTCAGCTAACGCTAAGTTTCGTTCGTGGCACACAATCATCTGCATATCTCACCAATTCACAGAAACCCCTAACACAACTTTTAACCGTCTTATTAAACCAGGTATCCAGCACATAGTGCAGAAAGATATTAGCGAGCATCGGACTTAGTATACTACCTTGTGGAGTACCGCTTTCTGACCTAACCAACAGTCCATCGTCTACGTATCCTGCTTTTAGGAATCTCCTTATCAGTTCCAGTAGCGATCTATCAACTATTCGTATCTCCAGAAATTTCATTAGCTCTTCATGTGATACATTATCGAAGAAGCCTTTTATATCCGCTTCCACAATATGTTGACCGGTTTGGTCATTATCAGTTTGTCTACTCTGGTTATGGCCTGATGACAACTCCTCTTTGGACGAAATCCGTATGAACTCTCCAGGAAGTCCTCTTCATAGATACTTCGCACAATCCGTGTTATTCCCATTTCTACGATTTTGTTTTCCAGCGCCGGTATTCCTAACGGACGCTTCTCTTTCTCGTTCTTCGGAATATACACTCGTCTTGCCGGTATAGGCTTGTAGCTCTTGTGTTTCATTCGTGTTATCAGCCCTTCCACATTATCGTCCAGATTCTCTCCATATTCTTTCCAGCACACACCATCAATTCCTACCGCCTTATTCCTGTTCAGGCTGTTATAGCAATCTTTGAGAAAATCTCTGTTCAGCAAGTGAGCAAGGCTCGTAAATTGAAGCTGAGGTTCTCTCTTCGCATGTTCCGATATAGACCGTTCGTTTACCCGCTGTGGACTTAGACCCCGGCACGTCAATAATACACTCACCTCTAGCGCATATATTGATGCTGACTTCCAGAAAATGAAACCCTTGGTCTCGTGCAACGTTGGTTCTTTCGGGGCTCAACACCTTCACTTGCGTTACGGCTGGCAAACAGCCTTTACCACGGCTTCAGATAGCTTGTTACCTCACTATCTACGTGGTTCAGTTCCAGACTGGTGGTTAGCCTTTATCTGGGCTGGATTGTCCAGCTTGCCTATGTCAGCTTCACTTGGCGCACTCATTTCTTGCCCCTTTTTTATTTAAAATTCGTAAGTAAGATTATGGCTTGTGTTGTATTCACTTCTCCTCCCAGTCAGCATGAAAGGTACCCGGTTTATCAATACGCTCGAATGTATGTGCCCCAAAGAAATCCCTTTGTGCCTGGATCAAATTAGCAGGCAGACGTTCGCTGCGGTAAGAATCATAATAAGCCAGCGAAGCGCTCATAGCCGGCATGGGAATACCCATTTCTATAGCACATTTAATGACAAAACGCCAGGACTCCTGTCTGGTATTTATGGCTTTCCGGAATTCCTCATCTACCAGTAAGTTGGGTAAATCTCTGTTACGGTTATAAGCATTAGTTATATCATTAAGTAACCTGGCCCTGATAATACAACCTGCTCTCCAGATTTTTGCAATTGCTCCTAAATCCATGTTATATCCGTACTCCACAGAAGCCTTTTTAAGCAGACTCATACCCTGAGCATAAGAACATATTTTAGACACGTAAAGTGCATCTCTTGTTGCGTCTATCAACTTTTGTGATGATCCACCTTCATACTTCTTTGTCGGACCTGTTAATACACTTGAAGCATATACTCGTTCTTCCTTTTGTGAAGAGATAATACGCCCATTAACCGCAGCAATTATTGTAGGTATTGATATCCCCAATTCCAAAGCGTTTTCGGCCATCCATCTTCCTGTTCCTTTTTGCCCGGCTTTGTCTAAAATTACGTCTACTAACGGCCTTCCGGTATCTTCGTCTATCTTCTTAAAAACCTTCGCAGTTATTTCAATTAGATATGAGGATAATTCAGATTTATTCCACTCGGAAAAAATTTCGTGAAATTCCTGAGCAGATAGCCCAAGGGCACGATCGAGCAAATAATAAGCCTCGGCAATAAGCTCCATGTCACCATACTCAATACCATTGTGTACCATTTTAACATAATGCCCTGAACCCCCGGGACCTAAAAAGGTAACACAGGGTTCCCCATCCTCCTCTGCCTTTGCAGCTACTGCATTCATAATAGGTTTAACTTCCTTATAAGCATCTCTGGAACCACCCGGCATCAAACTTGGCCCCCATAAAGCGCCTTCCTCTCCACCGGAAACTCCCATACCAAAAAAATTAAAACCCTGAGACTCCAGTTCTTTAGCCCGTCTTTCCGTATCAAGGAAAAAAGAGTTCCCCCCGTCTATAATCAAATCACCTTTATCTAATAAAGGGATAAGTTGTTGGATTGTCGCATCAACAGGCGCACCGGCTTTAACCAGTAACATGATCTTGCGAGGACTTTCCAGTGCATCAACAAATTCTTTTAATGTATATGCAGGTTTAATATTCTTGCCGGCGGCAGGACCCGCAATATATTTCTCTGTTGTTTCCGCAGTTCGATTATAAACAGCAACGCCAAAACCGTTGCGTTCCACATTCAGTACAAAATTCTGTCCCATCACTCCCAGACCGATCATGCCAAAAACTTGTTTTTTCATAATTAATATTTATCCTCTCTTATAGTCAAGTTTGAAGTGACTAAAGTGATCTAAAGTGCCTAAAGTTAATGTAATATGATCTCTTAATTGGCTCACTTCTTCCCAATAGACGTAAAAATAGCAAGTAATTCACTGCACTCTTCATAGTCTGATTTTACTTTTTCCCAGGATAACCATTTCGCCTCTACAATTACTTCTATCCAATATTGAGTTTCACTCGCTTCACTCTCACATATTTTAATCTTGTTTTTGAAATCTGGTTTACTTCTTGCTCGATTAGATTTTTACCCTGTTAAATAGATGAGATAGCATGCATAATTCATTTGATATCGGCTCCCACCGTCGAAATAGTTGAAAAGTGACACTCCAATTTATTTAACAGGGCAAGTAATTTGCTCCAATAGAAGTTCCGGATTTTGTGATCTGATTTCTTATAACCCTGCCCTCAGGTGTATTGGGTAAAGCTGTTGATAAACGTATAGCATTCACCGCAAATTTACGCGTGCGTTTTTCAAGCTCTTTAGAAAATTCTTTGTTATCCACAACTTTAGTTCACTTTAAACTTTAGGCACTTTTAACTTTTTATGAGACTCAAAAAACTTTCAAAGAAAAGAATACTTTACAAAGTAATAATATACTGTTTAAGGAAACATAACATCTCTTGCGTTTTTATTGATTGAAACCATAGCTTCAGAATCCAGCATCCAGTGAAGTGTCCCGCTCTCCGGATTGACCATGGATGCAGGAAATTCTTTAGCCGGTTGTTTAATACTTATTATGCGCTGGACAATATCAGACTTGGATTTCCCGGCAGCAAGAAATAAAATCTCCCTGGCCGCATTAAGCACAGGGAATGTCAAGGTCACCCGCCATGTATCCAGCCTGGGAACAAAGACGGCAACCGTATACAGTTTACATTCCTCAACCGCATCTGTACCAGGAAAGAGTGACGCAGTATGTCCGTCCTCTCCTATCCCAAGCAATATTATATCGAAACTCGGGGGATCTGACTTAAAATGGATATGCAACAACTCCGCATACTCACGGGCCGCCTGCTCAGGCGCAACTTCTCCCCTGATTCTATGTACATTACCATCCGGTATCATTACATGATCAAGAAGGGTTTCCTTAACCATCCTGAAATTACTATCCTCATGCTCCGGAGGAACCATCCTTTCATCACCCCAGAAAAGATGAAGCCTGTTCCAATCCACACGATCCCTGTAAGTACTCTCGGCCAGCATTGAATATATTTCACGGGGAGTATTACCGCCGGCCAACGCTATATTACACACACCTCTTTCCTGTATAGCCTGTCCAATTTCATCAATAACCCGCTCTGTAGTTGCGGATACCATTTGCTCTTTATTCGAATAGGCGTGAATCTTTTTTCCCATAACTTATATTCAGACATTAACAAGATGTCATTTACCCTTCGCTTTTTTTATAACATTCTTTGCCACCTGCACGACTCTCTCTGTGGTAAAACCGTATTCTTTGTATAAATCTTTGGCAGGTGCCGAAGCGCCAAAACCCTTGAGTCCTAGTATACCACAATTATCCGGCCTTCCGGTATATCCGTGCCAGCCGTAAGTTGATCCCGCTTCAACTATAACGCGTGCCTGTACAGAATCAGGTAAAACTTCTTTATGGTAGTCTTTTTTCTGACTTTGATATAGACTGCAACACGGCATACTTACTACCCTAGCCTTGATTCCCTCATTTGTCAATTGATCATACGCATCAAGACATATTTGAACTTCAGAACCGGTTCCTATCAGAATAACATCAGGGGTACCTTTACTCTCAATCAGGACATAAGCCCCCTTTAATGCACCATCAGCCGAAGCATATTTTGTACGGTCAATAGTAGGCATAGCCTGACGGCTCAAAACAAGCGCAACAGGACGATCCTTGAGCTTCATAATATACTTCCACATTACCGACAATTCATTGGCATCTGAAGGACGGATGACGTCCAGGCCGGGCATTGCACGTAATGCAGCTAAATGTTCGACAGGCTGATGTGTCGGCCCGTCCTCACCAACACCAATACTGTCGTGAGTAAAAATGTAAATCGCAGGCTGCTTCATCAAAGCAGATAAGCGAATTGCAGGACGTACATAATCTGAAAAAACAAAGAATGTAGCCCCATACGGCCTGATCTTGCTGAGAGCCATTCCATTTATAATAGCCCCCATAGCATGTTCACGAATACCGAAATGGAAATTTCTGCCGCCATAATCTTCTCTACTAAAACTCGTAGCCTCTTTTATATAGGTCTTTGTAGATGGCGCTAAATCAGCAGAGCCGCCCATGAACCATGGAATTTTATCAGCAATCGGATTTAATATTTTACTGTTTGATTCCCGGGTAGCGAGCCCCTTTGCATCAGCAGGGAAGGTTGGAATAATGCTTTCCCAGTCTTCCGGCAGTTCGTAATTCTGCATCATATTAAATTGCTTTGCCAGATCAGGAAATGCCTCTGTATAGGCCCTTAACTTTTTATTCCATTCCTCTTCCAACCTTGTACCCTTATCTACCATAGCCTCTTTAAACTTCAAGACTTCATCAGGCACATAAAAAGTCTTGTCAGGATCCCAGCCATAATTTTCCTTTGTTGCCCTTATTTCATCTTCGCCAAGGGGCGCCCCATGCGCATCTGCCGTATCCTGTTTATTTGGACTGCCATATGCGATATGACTATCAACGATAATTATAGACGGCCGTGCTTTTTCATCTATAGCAGTTTGCAGTTCCCTCTCCAGCACTTCTACATCATTAGCATTTCCAACATGCTGAACGTTCCAACCGTAAGCCCTGAAGCGTGCGGCCACATCTTCGCTGAATGCAAGTGAGGTACTGCCCTCAATAGTAATATGGTTATTGTCATAAATCCATACCAGATTGCTCAGGCCGAGATGGCCTGCCAGAGATGCCGCTTCACCGGATATGCCCTCCATCATGCATCCGTCACCCGCAATGGCAAATATATTATAATCAATTATCTCGTGACCGGGACGATTGAAATATGATTGAAGCCACCTCTCTGCCATCGCCATGCCAACGCTGTTTGCAGCGCCCTGTCCAAGAGGCCCGGAGGTCACTTCCACACCAGGCGCCAGACCATATTCAGGGTGACCGGCACATTTACTATGCAATTGTCTGAAACATTTGATATCATCCAGGCTGATGTCGTATCCGAAAATGTGTAATATACTGTACAAAAGCATTGAAGCGTGTCCCGCCGAAAGTACGAAACGATCTCGATTAGGCCAATCAGTGTTGCAGGGAGAGTGGCGCATAAATCTATCCCAAAGTGTAAATGCTACAGGTGCAAGGCCCATGGGTGCACCTGGGTGTCCGGAATTAGCCTTTTGAACTGCATCCATGGATAACGTTCGTATAGTACCGATGCATAACTGATCCAGGTTTTCTTTTTCTTTCATTTTCTCCTATCCACTTTCAAATTATTTAGGTTTTATGTAATTAAAATAATGTTAAGTTCAATCTACAAGATTGAACCAGTCAGAGGAATCCAATACTGGAATCCTCTCGAAAGAGAGGAACATGTCCTTGCTTTCACTCGCAAACTTTATGTACTTTTAACTTTTCCTAAGACTCGGAAGCAATGTATGCAGCTCCCAACAACGCAGTATGATCATCCAGGATAACGTACAGAGGTGTATTTTTTACAAGATAAGATAACCTCCCTTTATTTAGATAAGAATTAACCGTAGTACCATCTGCCAGTTTTTTGTAAATACCTGCCGGAATCCCACCACCGAGATAAATGCCCCCTGTTGCCATTAAAGTAAGCACCATGTTACCGGCCTGCGCACCCAAAACAGAAGCAAAAATATCAAGGGTTTTAACACAGAGTTCATACTCACCCGTTTTTCCTGTGGTTGTGATTACCTTTCCGGGGTCTTCTTCACGTAACCGTTTTTCTAATTCCGGAGGTTCCGGCGCAAAACCGGTATCCTTTAAAAATGTGTATATACTGTTCAGCCCCGGCCCAGAAAGAATACGATCGTAGCTGACATGATCATGTTTTACTTTTAAATATTGAAAAAGCTTTACTTCAACTTCGTTTGTGGGCGCAAAATCTGTATGTCCTCCCTCCGAGGCCATTATGTAACGTTGTCCGGCTTTAGTATATACAAAAGCCTGGCCAAGCCCTGTGCCGGGCGCCAATACTCCAATGGTAGTCTCTCCATCTTCAGACCCTTTGTTACGATTTTGCGGTTGATTCTCTATAGTTGAACCAGGATGTTCTCCCTCATACAGAACATATAAATCTTCCGGCATTAAATGAGGCACTGCAGCGGCAGTAGCGACAAGGTCATTTACCAGTTTAACCGTTGGTATATTTAAATCTTTGCTGATTTGCTCCTCTTTGAAATGCCAGGGCAGTTTAGTTGCCTTCGCCTCACCATTAATAACCGGCCCCGGAACTCCAAAACAGGACGTGGTTACAGAAACTCCGTATTTATTTATAAAATTCCGTACGACTTCCTCAAGACAAGAATAATCGCGGCTGACAAAAGAATCGGTCTGCTGTCTGATTATCCGTCCATCCTCTAACCGGCAAAATGCCAGGCGAGTCTTTGTACCACCCACATCCCCTGCTAAAATCATTATATAATCCCTTACCTTGATTGGTTAAACCCAAAGAGGTAATTCAATAAATAAAAATTTCGAAATATTCACCCTGTTAAATAAACTTAAAAACTATTTCAAATTTATCTCATGCACTTTTACGATTATAATGTTAAAAGACTAATTATCATTTAATATTTAACAGGGCAGGTATCGAAACTCGAAACAAACCCGAAGTTCAAATTTTCAAATGTCCCAAACCATAGACTATTTGCACACGGAAATCTTTTTGTTTTGAATTTAGGGTTTTTGTTATTTGATATTGTTTCGGATTTCGTGCTTCATGTTTCGAATTTTACTAAAGATTATTTTGATTATATTGTAATCCCGCCTAGAAGATTTAATTTTATATTAAAGATCCGGCACACCGGAATCCAATAGTATCATTCTTGTAATCAGGCTCATCATAATCCCGATTTGCACAACGGATATGGATAACACCTCCACCATTCCAGGAACCGCCACGTAACACCTTACAATCGCTCAGTGTACTATCGCCTGCCTCTGCGGGTTCCAAATCATAAATAGAGGTACCCACGTCCTCCGGTCTCCCGAAAAACGGTTTCTCTTCTGCTTTGGCTGGTCCCTGCGGATCTCTATCAGGAGCAGAGCGATAGTATTGGCTGTCAAACCAGTCTGCTGTCCATTCCCAGACGTTTCCCGCCATATCAAAGCATCCATATCCACTTATACCCTCCGGGAATTTGGTAACAGGAGTCGGTTTTTCAATCTTAGACTCGGCACAATTTAATTTTGTTTTATCAAACTCGTTACCCCACGGATATATCCTGCCGTCCGTACCACGAGCTGCCTTTTCCCACTCTGCCTCGGTAGGGAGTCTTTTTCCCGCATATTTTGCAAATGCTTCGGCCTCGTACCATGAAACATTTACTACAGGACAATCATCCTTACCATCCAGAGCACTATGTACACCGTCGCTGTCCAATGGTTTTGACTGCTGTACATAATCCCAACCTGCATCCGACCAGAAATCTCTCTGTTTATAACCGCCTGATTCTATAAATTTTCTATATTTCGCATTAGTAACGGGATACTTATCAATCAGATATGCACTCATATAGACCTCTCTCTGCGGAACCTCAACATCAA
>JACZYU010000268.1 GCA_022570935.1 Planctomycetota bacterium
TCTTGCTGCTATAACTGCTTTCTTAATAAGTTTGCTTATAGGATCACAGGTAATAAAGATACTTAAAAAGTACAAGATTTCTGAGGATACTACAAAAACAGATTCTGAAAAACTGAAAGATCTTCACAGTGACAAGAAAGACGTACCTACAATGGGTGGTATTATCATATTGGTTGCGGTTCTTCTTTCTACTGTGCTCTGGTGTAATATTTTTAATATATACATCTTAATAGTATTATTTACGGCTGTCTGGCTCGGTATCCTTGGGTTTTTTGATGATTATATAAAACTGACACAAAGTCACTCATCAGGGTTAACCACTACATCAAAGCTTTTCTTCCAGTGTGGTCTGGGGCTGATAATCGGTTTGATATTGTACTTTCACTTCATGAATATTGAAGGGGGGACAGAACTTGTAATACCATTCTTCAAAGAAGTCAGACCTGATCTGGGGCCGTTTTATGTATTAATGGTAATGTTCTTCATGGTAGGAATGTCAAATGCCGTCAATATTACTGACGGTCTTGACGGGTTGGCAATTGGGTGCACGGTGATCGCCGCCCTGGCCTTTACTTTGATAACCTATATCGTGGGACGTGTAGACTTTAGTGCATACTTAAATGTTCCCTATATCTCAGGCGCTGGTGAATTAAGTATTTTCTGTTCTGCACTGGTGGGAGCCGGGTTAGGTTTCATGTGGTTTAATTGTTTTCCCGCACAGACATTTATGGGAGATGTAGGCTCATTGCCACTGGGAGGCATACTTGGAATTATAGCTATTATTGTGAAACAGGAACTCCTTATTTTTTTTATAGGCAGCATATTTATTGTGGAAGCCCTTTCCGTCCTATTACAGGTTAGCGTATACAAGATTTCTGGAAAGAGGGTGTTTCTGTGTGCGCCCCTTCATCACCACTTTCAGTTTAAGGGTTTGCCAGAGACAAAGATTACAATGAGATTTTTTATAATAGCGGCAATAATGGCGCTATTCAGCCTGATAACCTTAAAATTATGAATATCCTCAGAAACCCGTTTGCAATTAATATAAAC
This sequence comes from Planctomycetota bacterium, assembly GCA_022570935.1. Lineage (GTDB taxonomy): Bacteria > Planctomycetota > Brocadiia > Brocadiales > Scalinduaceae > Scalindua. The sequence continues at coordinate 1,051 of JACZYU010000268.1, forward strand.
TATACTAAAGGTATAAAGACAGGCCAGGCTGAAGATTTTGACCGAACTGCAATCCGTAGTATAGAGCCGGCAAATGTCATAATGTATCTTGTTATAACTCTACTCGTAATCGGGATAATTATGATATACAGTACCAGTTCAGCAAAAACAGCCGAAGGTGCTGATTCAATGAACATTACTTTCCTCAAGCACGTTGTGTGGGTAATCATTGCAATAACAGGTATGTTGATCATGATGAAGATTGATTATCATTATTTGCAAAGATACAGAATGGTAATCTTCATCGTTGCATTTGCCGGTTTGGTTGTTGTGCTTATTCCAGAAATAGGAACTGTTTCAAATGGTGCGCGTAGATGGATAAGATTTGGAAGCTATTTTGGGTTCCAGCCATCAGAATTTGCCAAACTTGCAATGATTATCTTTATGTCAGGTTATATAGCAAAAAACAGAGAAAAGATGGCAACTTTTGCAAAGGGCTTTGTAATCCCGATTGTATTAATAGGTATTGTCTCCCTGCTCATCTTAAAGGAACCGGATTTTGGTACTGCTATGTTTATAACAACAGTCTCCTTTATACTGATAATGGTAGGAGGTACCAGGATTATTTATGTGCTCTTTACGATAATAGCCTCCGTTCCTCATATTTATCAAATTATGCATAAGATTCCAACTTATCAACACAATAGATTACTCGCATTCCTTGATCCCTGGAAAGACCCTATGGGAATTGGTTATCAGATTATACAGTCATGGATTGCGCTTGGTTCTGGAGGAATAGCAGGTTTGGGGTTGGGCGAAAGTCGCCAGAAATTATTCTTCTTGCCGATGAGTGATAATGATTTTATCTTTTCGATAATAGGTGAAGAATTGGGATTTATAGGAACGACTTGTATTATTATTATGTTTGCCTTATTTGCATGGCAGGGTATGAAGATCTGTAAGACGGCGCCAGATACGTTCGGCTTCTTTCTTGCATTAGGTATAACGGCCTCAATTGCTTTGCAGGCGGCTATAAATATTGCTGTTGTTACCGGTTCTATACCGACAAAGGGACTTCCATTACCATTTATCAGTACGGGAGG
>JACZYU010000106.1 GCA_022570935.1 Planctomycetota bacterium
CTGACATATCCACCATCTTCTATAACTACGCTACTCTCTGAAGATTTCGGTTTTGAAGGGCCAAACATGGTTTCACTAAATGCCTGTTCTTCGGGCAATCACGCTATTGCGTGGGCATTAGACCTTTTATATGAGGGTAAGGTTGACGTAATGCTGGTAGGTGGTGGCGAGCTTATACCACAAACCGAGTTTACACATTTTCACAATCTAAAGGCTTTAGCGCCCGAAAAGTGCCAGCCATTTGACAAGGATAGAAAGGGTCTAGTAATCGGAGAAGGTGCAGGAATAATGGTGCTGGAGACATTGGACTTTGCTTCAAAAAGAAATGCCAATATTTATGCGGAGTTGAAGGGTTATGGAATGAGCTGTGACGGACACCATATGACGGCTCCCCATCCTGAAGGAGCAGGTGCAATAAAGGCTATTTCAGCCGCACTATCCATGGCTGGGGTGTCATATGAAGATGTAGACTACATCAACGCCCATGGGACAGGAACACCATTAAATGACATAATGGAGACGTTGGCCATAAAGTCAGTCTTTAAGGAACGGGCAAAGGAAATACCAGTCAGCTCTATAAAATCTATGATCGGACACACAATGGGTGCGGCGAGTGCGATAGAATCTGTCGTAAGCTGCCTGTCGATTAAGAACAGTGCTATTCCGCCTACCATACACTATAAAACTCCGGATCCTCAGTGTGATCTGGATTACGTACCGAATGAGGGACGCGAGATGAAAGTCAACTGCGTATTAAACAATTCCTTCGCCTTTGGAGGAAATAATGTCACGAATATTTTTAGTAAATTATAGATGCGTTTCACATCATCAGATGGGTGTATGTACATTTATCGTGAGATACGCAACCTGAAGGATGCGGCTATAGTGTCCGTGTATAGTAGCCGCAGGCTTCAGCCTGCGAAAAAATGTCTATGAATACAAAAATAAAAGAAAAACAACACAGATTGCCAAGGGAGTTTTACATAGGAGAAATATCCATTTCCTTGACTATGTGTATTAAAGATAAGGTATGTCTCTTTTCGGATACAGAAGTCATAAATATTTTTACGGATATACTTGAAAATGTTGTCACAATAAATAAATGTATAATACCCGTATATTGCTTCATGCCCGACCACCAGCACATGATAATAACAGGTACTCATGAAGATTCAGATTTACTAAAAATTGTTACAGGGTATAAACAAAAAACCGGTTTCTGGATGTCAAGAAACAGAATAGGTATCAAGTGGCAAAAAGACTTCTATGACCATATAATAAAAAAGAATGAAGATTTATCAACACAAGTCAGATATATACTGGATAACCCTGTAAGGAAGGGCCTTGTTTCTCATTGGCAGGAATACTGTTACAAGGGTTCAATTGGTTGTGATTTAGATGATACTCTAAATCAAATTGTTTGAATGAACGCAGGCTTAAGCCTGCGGCTACCAGGGCGTTGAAACCTTACTCAAACGTATCATTCCTTAATTTTTTTTTAGTGTCTTAGTGACGGAAAGTTATAGTAAAATGAAGAAAGCTGTAGTCACTGGTATTGGAGTTGTATCTCCATTAGGTATTGGATATCAGGATTTCTGGAAAAATCTTGTTTCCGGTAATTCCGGTATTGCGCCAATGGAGTGCCTGGACTTATCAAAATATGAATGTAAAAACGGTGCTGAGGTAAAAGGCTTAAACCCGGAAGAATTTTTAGGACGTAAAGGTCTGAAATATCTTAATAAGGGAACTAAATTTCTGGGCTCCAGTATTAAGATGGCGCTTGATGATGCGAGTTTGAATATAGATGAAGAGCTGTCAAACCAGACTGGAATTCTCATTGGTTCTTCCCTCGGGAATTTCTCACAGACTACAGATTACTTTCACGATATAGTCAGAGAGGGCCCATCAGAACTATCACCTATGCAAAGCTATGATGTTGCCCTGAACTCTTCCATAAACTACGCCTCCGTAGTCTTCAAAATAAAAAATTTTGCCAGGACTATTTCTTCTGGCTTTACGTCAAGTACCGATGCGATTGGTAATGCCATTAAACTTATACAGAATGGGAAAGCAGACGTAATCCTAACTGGTGGAGTTGAGCAGATCTCATTGGATTTATACATGATCTTTTATATGAGGAAGATGCTGGCAGGAACTAATGATACCGGAAATGAGACCAGCATGCCTTTCGACAAAAAAAGAAATGGTTTTATTATGAGTGAAGGCAGTTATGTATTTGTATTGGAAAGCCATGATTACGCCGCAAGCCGCGGGGCAAGGATCTATGGTGAAGTCTCCGGCTATGGAAGTATCTTTGCAGGTAACAGGAACAGTGATATCGTGAAAAGAGTTGAAAAAACCGGGAATGCAATGAAAAAATGTATCGATGATGCCGGTATGTCCACGGATGATATAGACTTAATTAATGCTAATGGAAATTCAGGCAAACTGTCAGACCTCATAGAGGCAAAAGCCATCAAGGAACTATTTGGAGAGAGAAGCAGAGGAATTCCTGTTCATAGCGTTAAGTCTACATTAGGGGAAAGCTATGGAGCGTCTGGAGCGGCTCAGACAGCGTCCGCATTACTTTCCATTAACAATGGTTTAATACCACCAACCATTAACTACGAAGAAAAAGATCCTGAATGTAATCTGAATATTGTTGGAGAAAAACTTGAAAAAGAGGTAAACACAGTTCTCATAAATTCGTTTGATTTGTCTGGAAATAACTCTTGCCTGATTGTCAAGAAGTAGGTACTCACCAAGGAAAAAATACCTGACAGGATAACAGGATGAATATGATATAAATCCTGTTAATCAAAAACATCTATAACAAGCAGAAGGAGATTGTTATTATAGTAAAAGAATTAAATCTTCAGAAATTATACGGGTAGCCGCAACCTTTAGGTTGCGCTATTTTACGCAGGCTAAAGCCTGCGGCTACCTATATGTATGTCAATTTCGTTACCATAACCGTTTGCCATAATAAATTAAAATGGGATATAAAGACAGGAAAACCAATAAGTTTCATTTTCAATTTCTTAACCTGTCAGGAATAGGTTTTGGAAAAGCAAAGTAAAGAAAACATAAAGACCAATGATTTAGAATAAGTGATAAACGGGATTTTTAATATCTTGCCTATCCTGTTATCCAGTCTAAAAGTTATGAGTAAATTATTTGAACCAATAAAAATAGGTAGATTAGAAATAAAAAACAGGCTTGCCATGTCCGCAATGGATCTTGGGTTTACGTCGAACGGTTCTATAAATAAGCGTTTTATTGATTTCTACGTAGAAAGGGCTCGCGGTGGAGTGGGGTTAATTGTAGTAGGCGGATGTTATCCTGAAATGACCGGCAAGGTGTGGAAGAGCATAATTGGCCTGGATAAGGATGAATTTATACCGGGACTAAAGAAATTAACCGATACGATCCACAAATATGATGTAAAGGTGGCAGCTCAAATTCTTCATGGGGGCAGAAGCGCCTCTTCGTTTTTCTCAAAGACAAGACCGGTATCGGCGTCAAGCTTAGCGCACGTCAACATAAAGCAGGCGCCACATGCATTGACTATACCGGAGATAAAGAAAGTAATAGAATGTTTCGTCGCCGCCACAGTAAGGGTAAAGAAGGCAGGGTTTGATGCCGTAGAGATACATGGCGGCATGGGCTATCTTATCAATCAGTTTCTTTCGAAGGCAACAAATAAGAGAAAGGATAGATATGGCGGCAGCCTAAGCAACAGGATAAATTTTGCAAAAGAAATGATTTTAGCCATAAAGAAGAAGGTAGGAAAAGGATATCCCGTAATCTTCCGTATGTCAGGTGCCGATTTTGTAGATGAAGGCCTCAAGATTGATGAAAGTATCGAGATAGCAAAGGAACTGGAAAAGGCAGGTGTGGATGCGTTTAATGTTTCTCCCGGCTGGCATGAGAGCCGCATACCCATAATGCTCATGTCCATCCCGAGGATGTCTTATATCTTTTTGTCAGAAAAGATTAAGGATAACGTAAAAGTACCGGTAATCGGATCGGTGCGGATAAATGATCTGGCCTTAGCGGAAGAAGTTATAGACAATAATAAGTCAGACATTGTTTCAATAGGAAGGCCATTAATAGCAGACCCGGATTTGCCAAAAAAGTACAAGAAGAGACAATTCGATGATATCAGAAAATGTATTGCCTGTAATCAGGGATGTTTCGATTCTTTGTTAAACTTCAAATCTGTAAGTTGTTTATATAATGTCAGGGCCGGCAGAGAAAGTGAATTAAAGATCAGGAAGGCTAAAAAGAAGAAGAAGGTAATGGTTATTGGCGGCGGGCCGGCAGGTATGGAGGCAGCAAGGGTTGCCGCTTTAAGAGGGCATGACGTGTATTTATTTGAAAAAACAGATGTGCTTGGCGGACAATTGAGATATGCTTACATTCCTCCGGGAAGAGAAGAAATAATCAATGTGATTAATTTCTTAGAAAATCAAATAAAAAAATTGAATGTAAAAATACAATTTTGCAAAAATGTAGATATGAAGACTATAAAAGAGTTAAAGCCGGATGTTGTAATTGCTGCCGCAGGCGGGAGTCCTGTTATTCCTAAGATCCCGGGTGTCAAGGAAAAGAACGTTGTTGTGGCCGAAGACGTGTTTGACAATGAGGTACAGGTCGGCAAAGACGTCGTTATCATAGGTGGAGGTACTATCGGCTGCGAGATCGCCCTTCACACTGCAAAGATGGGGGCAATGGAACCTGACGTTGCCTGTTTTCTTCTAAAAAACAGAGTTATAAATGGGGATGAAGCTGTAGCGCTCACTTCAAGGGGAAAACGGAATATCACTATCCTGGAAATGAAAAACAAAATCGGCGGAAGATTCGGCATCTCAACCAGATGGGTCATCCTGAAGCAGGTAAAAGATGCCGGTATCAACAGTATAACTGGTGTAAATGTTAAAAATATCAGATACATTAACAAATCAGGTAAAGCCTGCATAACATTTGAAAAGGATAATAAAGATATCAAACTTCTTGCTGATACGGTTATAATTGCGGCAGGATACAAATCCAACCAGAGCCTTACCAAAAAATTAAACGGCAAGATTAATGAATTATATAAAATAGGTGATTGTGTAGAGGTCAGAACTGCACTCGAAGCAATACATGAAGGATTTGAAGTAGGTCTAAGGATTTAAAGTTATGAAAGACATACGGATGAATAAAGGAGATGATTCAGGATACCAACATTTGGAATGTGAGGAGGTAAAACTTCAGGAAAACAGATACGCAGGTATTATCAAGATGAAGAAACATCCGAGGAATTCGATTGGTTCCTGGCTGCTGGATGCAATATATGACAAGATAAATTCTTACGAGAAGGATGAGAAAATAACGTCCATTATAATAACTAGCAGTATCAGAGGTGTTTTCTGCGATGGTGCAGACCAGGACGAATTATTTGGTTCATGGATCTCCGGGTTGGTAGCAGAGAAAAACTACGACAGGTTCGTAAGGGCTCATGAAATGTATATAGAGATTGAGAACTGCAGAAAGCCGCTTATTGCAGCCCTTAATGGCGTTACAATTGGTGCAGGACTTGAGCTTGCATTATTGTGTGATATTCGCATAGCATCTGAAATAGCATTCTTCAGTCTGCCGGAGGCAAAACCTGCGCTGAGTATAATCCCCGGTCTTGGTGGAACCATAAGGCTGCCCAAGGTCATAGGTGCAGCCAGGGCCAAGGAGATGCTGTATTCGGCAAAGTTGATTCGTGCAAGAACCGCCCTGCAATGGGGATTGGTTAATATGCTGACACCTGCCAGAGAGGTGCTTAACGAATCTATAAAATTTGCGCGCAAGCTGGCAGAAAATAGTGATACTGCTATACAAACAATGAAAAAATGTATAAACTACGCAGTTGATCATGATATAAGGAAAGGTATTGAATACGAAGTAGAGCTTTTTGCTGAAATGATGCGTTTAAAGCTGGTTGAAAAAGAAGTTCACCGCGAAGCTCAAAAAGTAAAATCTTAAAAAAAATATAATAAATATTTCCGGAGGGAAGACTATGAGTAACAAGACGGCAATAGTGACAGGTGGTACCAGAGGTATTGGTAAAGCAATAGTGCTTGAGCTGGCAAGAAACGGGTATAATGTTGCCTTTAACTATAGCAAGAGTGATGACCTGGCAAATGAACTCGTAAAGGAGATAGAGTCACTAGGGGTCAAGGCCATGGCAAAAAAGACAGATGTATCGGATTTTGAGGGCGCCAAAGAGATGGCAAAAGAGGTTAAGGATGAATTTGGACAGATAGATATTCTGGTTAACAACGCAGGAATTACGAGGGATAAACTCCTTGCCATAATGAAAGAAGATGACTGGGATGATGTGATCAATATAAATTTGAAGAGTGTGTATAATTTTTCCAAGGCCGTCATAATGACCATGGTCAAACAGAAACGCGGAAACATACTCAATATAACTTCAGTCAGTGGTATTGCGGGCGTGGCAGGTCAGACCAATTACTCAGCCTCCAAGGCAGGAATGATTGGCTTTACAAAGGCCCTTGCAAAGGAGGTTGGCAAGGCAAATATTAATGTGAATGCTATTGCGTGCGGTTTTATAGAAACGGACATGACCTCTTCGCTCCCGGAAGAATACAAGAAAAAGATGATAGATATGACCTCCCTGAGACGATTCGGTACGACTGAAGACGTGGCAAAGATAGCGATGTTTCTGCTTTCAGACGATGCAAAATATATTACCGGCCAGGTACTGTCCGTTGATGGAGGCCTGGCACTCTAGCAAGATAGGTGCTGGCTTACTCAACATCGATAAAAATTGTAGACATATTTTAACTTTCTGAGTCGATAGTTTAAATTCGAAGCACGAAATCCGAAATAAATATCAAAATAATTAAATCTCTAAATTCAAAACATCTGTCCGACTATTCATTCAGGCGGGAAGACACTCGATCCTCAACTGTCTTTATTGTTTCTGTTATTTGGAAATTTGAATTTCGACTTTGTTTCGAGTTTCGATATTCGTATTTCGAATTCTGACATCTAAATGCAATTCCCATTCTACTTCCCTCTCCACCTGGGGGAGAGGATAAAATGTGATGGGGTACGATAATATGAAAGGAGTTTATTTAAAATGATCTTCTTATTAAAAGTTGAAATAAAGAAATTACCTGATATGCCGGTGAAGGATTTCCTGGGATTTGTTGTCAAGGAATGGGAATATTTTATCAGGATGAGCAAAAGGGGCAGGATTCTTGCCGGTGGAAAACTAGCCGGCAGCAGAGGAGCCGCAGCCATTATTGAAGTTGATACGAATGAAGACCTTGATCAGCTCGTAACAAACCTGCCACTCTTTCCATTCTTCACAGATATAGAAATAACCCCGCTCGTCCCCACAGACAAGGCTTTGACTGATGTCAAACGTATCCATTCACTTATGAAGTAGGAAAATGCCGTTAATATAGAAATAACAACTCTTCATTTTTCTTATTTAATGTAAGAATAGTCGGAGTTTTTTAAGTTGTATAAATAATCCCCTTCTCTCTCATTCGCACTCTGGAACAAATCGAACGAGCGACCGCCACCTTACCCAGCTTGAAATCCCAATCTCAACTGTATTATGCTATAGCCCGCTCAGCTTGACGATATTTTCACTTCCACTAAATTTTCACTTATTTATCTATTGACATAGATGCACATTTAATGCATATTAATGCATATGAGAACAACATTAAACATAGATGACGATATAGTTAAAAAAGCATCAAAACTTACCGGAGTTAAGGAAAAAACATCTTTAGTGAGATTAGGACTTGAGGCTTTGATTGCTCGTGAAAGTGCAAGGAGACTAGCTGAACTTGGCGGAACAGAAAAGTCTCTTAAACCTGTTCCAAGGAGAAGAAATTCTCGCAACAAAGCATGATTCTCGTAGATACTTCAATCTGGATATCCCATTTCAAAAAAACCAATTCTCGTCTCAGGAAGCTATTACTGGATGAACTTGTAGCTTGTCATCCATTTATTATTGGTGAGTTAGCGTGCGGCAACATCAAGAATAGAAAGGAAATTATATCCTTACTCAAAGCGCTTCCACAGGCACAGGTTGCAGAAGATGATGAAATTCTTCAATTTATTGAACATAAAAAACTTATGGGCACTGGAATAGGTATTATTGATGTTCATCTGTTAGCATCTTCATTATTAACAAACCTGGATTTATGGACTGCTGACAAGCGATTATGCGCAACTGCATCAAAATTCAATATTTTATATAAATAAAAAAGATAATGGTTCTGAAAAAACATTACATTTT
>JACZYU010000269.1 GCA_022570935.1 Planctomycetota bacterium
ATGGCAATACGGTCTGCGTTTGTCTCCTTGAATGGCCGTTTGGTTTTACCACAGCCAATCAAAATATGTTTCTGCCCACACTTGATGATGCGGATGTCTTCTATTCCATAATTGAAATCCTGATGGTTGGTACCATCGCCACGAATTACGTTATTTTGAAACCTGGCAAAATGAATACCGTCACTACTTATTAAAGGCCAAACCTCAGAAACGTAGTTTTCCAGACAATGCCGCTCAATTCCAAGTTTTTCATCAAAGAATTTTGCTTTTTTGTAATTGCGATGGCATCTAGGGAGGAGGATTATGTGATCATTAAACAATTCAGCCCCACCATTAAAAACCGCTCCAGTTTTTAAAACATTGTCCTCGCGCCAGGTAAGGCCGAGATCCTGAGGCTTAACGATTGGATTATGAGCATAGGAATCCAGCTTAAAGATTGTTTCTCCAGAATCCATTCTAATAACCTCTCCATCACCCAATTCTTGAATACAGTTGCTTAACTCTGACAAATCTTCAACTCCCCCCAACTATGTTGTAAAATGAAAACCTGCGGTTTTCAAACCCCGGCCCAGACCGCGAGGGCGGCCTGCCCTAGTGTGATCCGCCCTGCGGTCTTGGCCGGGGATCGCACCAAGGCAGGCTTTCCCTTAATTTACATGGACTAATTAAAAAGATCAGAAATATCCGCAAATATTATCCTACGAAGCTGTGACGAATCGTAATTGCTACCGGTTTAAAACTCAAAGAATTATTTATTATTCCACAGCTTTGCTATTAAACATTTTTCTTTAACACTCCGAAGGCATCGACGTGAGCGGATTCGGCAAAGGCTTCGAGTGAACCTCAGCCGAACTCCTCACCGCCCTGAGCTTATCGAAGGAACCTCGACGTGAACTCGGTCGAACGCTCTTCAGCCGAACGGTGTGGTAAAACAGTCTCTCATATGACAATTTCTTGCTTTTTTTGACTGGAAATTGTCGACTTTAACTAACATTATAATAAAATGCGTGCAATTCATAGACATTAAATTGTTTTGTTGTTTTCCTGCATTCCTGGCTTCCTTATAGTTGTTTCTTTTATTGCTATTAATACTAATTTCTTATGAGGAAGTCAGATAATGAAAATAAAAACTGGCGAATGGACAACGCACATCTACTTACCCCATTCAGGACAAATTGGTCATGCATAATAAAAACAAAGAAAAATTATTATAAGGAAGCCAGGAAACCAGGAGACTAATTAGCGCCTTCGGTGAACTTCGGACGCTAACCCTATTAAAAAAAAATGGGAATTCCTCATTAAATTAGCGGCTGAAGGGAGCTAATTTATGTTTATACAACTCCAGGTGCATTTTGGCCACAATTTCCCATGAGGTTTTATCTTTGAGTATTTTGATTTTGTTCATTACATAACAACTAAATTCTTCATCATCAAAAAGCCTGATAGCCAGCTTTGCTATTTCAGAGGAATTGTACGGTAGTACCAGCAACTCATCGCATACATCCCCCAATTCCTCAAATTTTGGTATTCTTGTGGCAATGACCGGTTTGTCTGCACCTATCGCTAAGTGAAGTGAACCGGATACAGCCCTGTCCTCTTCTACATATGGGAACAAAAAAATGTCAGCAACTCCAATTATATGGAGGACATCTTCATGTGGAATGAATCTGTCATCATGTATGAAATTGTTTTGAAGGCCTAGTTCGGCTATTTTCCCGGAGATAAATTCTGCGTAATCTATATCCTCTTGAGGAGCTGATGGAGCAAGGCTTCCGGCAACAAATAGATATACATCTTTACGTTCTTTCAACATCTCAACCAATGCATCAAGAATTACATGTAGACATTTATGTTTCTTCATAAATCCTAACATTACAAGTATTTTTGCATCCATAGGGAGTCCAAACCTTTTTCTAGAGATTTCTTTGTCTTCATTGCTGAATTCTGTCCCATGTGGAATAACATGAAGCTTTTCCGATAGAATCCCAAGACGTTCTAAAATTGCTTTTTGTGATTCAAGATGTATGATTATCTGATCGGCAAGTTGAGCAATTTCCTTGATGAAATTTTCTTCGGCAATTCCTATTCTTGAAAATTGAGCAGGCCG
>JACZYU010000107.1 GCA_022570935.1 Planctomycetota bacterium
GTGACGGCAGTCGCTTTCTGGACATTGAGAAACAGGTCTCTGGTTCATACTGTAATATTTTCAAGCAAGGAGTTTATTAACTATCCGATAAATATTTATAACATGGGGATGCAGTTCTTCTTGACATTTATCTTCCCGATAGCATTTATCAACTTTTACCCGGCACATTTCTTTTTAGATCGTTCGGGAGAGGGTCTCCTGCACCCGGCGTTAGAGATGGGAACTCCAATTGTGGGCGTAATTGTATTTACTATTTCCATTTTTACATGGAAAGCTGGCGTTAACCATTATCAGAGCACGGGTTCATAGGATCTTTTCTGGGCTTTCTGTGTTTCGGGAGTTCCACGTCCGAACGGTAGACTGGGAGTACCCGGAAACAGGTCCTTATGAGAAATGTAAGGAGCGGCATCAGGAGTTTCTCCCGATGCAGAGGAATTGATAAAGTCTATTTGACAGGATGTATTACATTGCGTATATTGTATTACGTTAGGGAGGTGGAAAATTATGAGTCAGATTATTACTATTCGTCTTACTCCAAAGAGAAAGCAGCTATTGAATGCTATAAAGAGGCGTTTTAATCTGAAGAAAAATTCTGAGGCTATTGATCTTGCTCTTGGTATGAGTTCCGATAATAATATTGATTATAAAAGCAGGATTGAGAAGGTTTCCGGCATTGTCAGTTTAAAAGGTAAAAAAGATTCTGTCAGGAAAATTCGATTTCTTAGAAACGGGTTATGATATTTACGGTTGATTCAAATGTTCTTCTAAGCATTTTCACAAAAGATTCACTATACAAAAAAGCTGTTGCACTTTTAAGTGAATACAATTCCGGCGAATTCAAATCATAAACAGATCTTTAGACAAAGGATACTTACAGATTTTCTCATAGGAGGTTTTGCCTCGGAAAACAGCAATGGTATTTTAACTTTTGATCCGGGATATTACAAAAATTATTTTCCACAACTAAAAATAATCGAGCAATAATAAATCCTTGTTGTAATTGAGATCGATAACATACCAAATGATTTCATATCATTACGAATCATACCTATTTTCACCGGTTGTTTTTGTAGTTCACGACAAATAAATGGATTGTTCCCAACGTTATCCATAATAACTAAAAGGGGAGGGGTTCGATATGAGAATATTGGGTGAGAAATTCAGGAAAAATATAATAGGAGATATTTTTCAATGCGCGCTTGCAACTATAGCAGTTTTCATTGTGCTGCTGGTGTTTGATGTCGTGACGAATGCCGTCATAATTGCTGCTTTGGGGTCAAGTACCTTTATAGCATTCACAATGCCTGAGGCACAGGTATCAAAGCCAAGGATTATGATAGGTGGGTATATAGTCGGCATAGCTGTGGGTTGTATATGTCACTATTTATCGTTATGGCCATTAATGACATGGACATCCTTTATCCATGAATCCCCACACGTAGTGTTTGGTGCAATGTCTGTAGGATTGGCGATATTTGTGATGGTAATTACAGGTACAGCGCACCCTCCCGCAGCGGGTTTAGCATTGGGACTCATTGTTAATGAGTGGAGTCTCTTGACGATTGCAGTTGTTTTTGTCGGGATTATTTCATTGTCGGTTATAAAGTTCATACTTAAGCCGGTATTGAAAAATTTGCTGTAAATTACCTTTTATAAAAAGTGTGGTTAGTCTCTCATATGATAATATATTAACTTATTAACAGTTCTTTACTTTGAAAATAAGCTCTTTTTTTGATAGAAGTTAAATTTATTTTTTAAGAACTAACAAACTGGTGTCTAAAGGAGTCGATCCCAAGGGTAAAGCTAGAAGTCTCTTGCACTTCGAGTGCTTAGCTTAGTCAGCATTGCTTCCCCTGACAAAAAACGCCGAGGACTTTAAGATATCCATCCCCTTTTTGGTTCTGGCTTGGTCAGGTTGGGATTGTACGGAAATCAATTGACAAGAGGATTACAAAGGGTAAAATCAAACGTTTACATTAGTCTATAAAAGAAGTCTTATTAATTTCAGAAGGGGGAGCGAAATGGCGACAGCCAAAGCACGCCATATACTGGTATCAAGTCAGGAAGAGTGTGAAAAGTTAAAAGATCAAATTGAAGATGGGACAGACTTTGTTGATGTAGCAAAGGAACACTCAACATGTCCATCAGGAAAGAGTGGAGGAGATTTAGGAGAGTTTAGTCCTGGTCAAATGGTAAAAGAATTTGATCAAGTCGTTTTCAGTGATGAAGTTGGGAAGGTACATGGTCCCGTTAAAACCGATTTCGGATATCACCTGATAGAGATCACTGATCGTACGGAATAAGCGGGTTACCGGCACGTAGGAATAAACGCCAGGTGTCTAAAACACAAAGAGTCGGCCATTGAACAGATCGTTATCGCATAATACGTGTGTTGGTTATACGGTAATGTTTACTTGATCAATACACAAGGTTTAGAGGAGCAGAAATGAATATATATGTGGGAAACCTTTCTTACGAGGTTACGGAGGATGAAGTCAGGGATATTTTTTCGCCACATGGCGAAATAGCAAGTGTATCAATCATAAAGGACAAATATTCCGGGCAATCAAAAGGGTTTGCTTTTATAGAAATGCCGACTCAAGCTGAGGCTGAAGAGGCTATAAAGGCCTTGAATGAAAGTGAATTAAAAGGCAGAAATATTAAAGTCAATCAAGCAAAACCCAAAGAAGAGCGTCCAAAGCGCAGGTATTAATAACCACTCAGAAGGCGACATGGTGTCGTAGGAGTACGGCACTATGTCAGGCCATGCATAAATTTAATCATCAATGCTAACTGTTTCCGTCCTTACCCTCAATATCTTAGCCGCCTCAATATGGTATGTTGGTGGTAGTGTACTGCTCATAAAGGGAAGCACTCTGCTGGTTGAAGCGCATACTCTGAGACCTGAGATGTACTGGATCTGGATTGTCATTGCTGCCGGACTGTGTTTTGGCGGTTTAAAAGGAAAATTCATTTTCAGTAAAACCTGTCAAAATAATCTGGTCAGAATACGTTCCCTTGATCAGCCAAAGGTCTGGCAAATCTTCAGACCCTGGTTCTTTGTGTTCTTAGCCGCCATGATTACGACTGGCGCAACCTTATCCAGGCTGGCACACGATAACTACTACTTCCTGATAGGCGTGGCTATATTGGATTTTAGTATTGCTATCGCCCTGCTATGGAGCAGTTATGCTTTCTGGAAGCTGAAGGCATTTGTGAAATAGCATCCGTCATTAACTCAAAGCCAGATCAAAGCTGATATCTATCTCGTCTTTTATCTTCAAAGTGCCCATCATAGCCTTGAAAGGTTTTACTCCATAATCTGTCTGGATTATGGTAAACCTTCCTTTTAAACTGCCATCGCTGGTATCTATATCAAAATCTACAGATTTAGTAACACCGTGCAGACTTAAATCTCCGCTTATGTGATAGCCGCCTTCTTTTTCCTGAATGGCTTTGGATTTGAAACTGACAGTGGGATATTTGTCCGGGTGTAAAACCTTCTTGGCCATATCTGTTTCAATATCTGCTATATCTTTTTCTTTTAACGTATCCGGTTGGCGTTCTCCATTCTTCATAGCACAATCTACTTTTAGAGAATTTGCCTGTATCTCCAGCCCCAGACTCCCGGAAGCAAACCCGTCCTCAGGCACGTCTACATTAACCTTGAACTCAGTCATATCGATTAATAAATCGTGTGCTAATTTACTAAGCAAACCTGCTTTGTAAGTATAAACAGACACCTTTCCTGAATTGCTATTCAAACTATACGTACCAGTTTTTAAAGACATGATTTTCCCTCCTCAGTTTCTTATTTTTTAAAATAAAGAGCCATCATTATGACGGAATCACTGAATCATAAAATGAATATGTGTTTGGAGTCTAAACGTAAATAATTACTTATTTGGGAAAATAATACACAACTCGATTAACCACGAACATATTGATTTGTGATTTTTCGCAACTATTATGCCAAATTTATAAAGGTATAAAAAAGCACCATCCTGCTTTCTGTAAGTACTGTTAAATATAGATAGATATAAAAATTATTAATTATATGTTTATTTGTAATATAATCTTAACACGACACATGTTTGACAGGATGTCAAATATAATATTGCCACTCAAAATTATTGAAGACACAATGTCAAAAGATATAGTCTGTCATGGGACGACGTTGTGAGTTGTGAAACCTGATAAGATGTTTCTTCAACTGTATGATAATCAATTGACAAAGAGATAATAATCATTAAAATCCACATAATCAAAAATAGTGTTATCAAGTGTTGGAGGTATTTTATGGGAGAGATAAATATAAAAGATGAAGCACACCGTCTGGTAGATCAATTACCGAAGGATTCTACCTGGGATGACCTCATGCATGAGATTTATGTTCGACAGGCAATTGAATCCGGCCTTGCTGATAGCAAGGAAGGAAGAACTACTGATGTTAGAGACGTTCGTAAAAAATACGGTCTTTCAAAATGAAGATCCATTGGACAGATACTGCGCTTGATCACCTTGATGCAATTCATAATTATATTGCTCTGGATTCTGTAGATTATGCTGAAAAGGTGGTTGATTGTCTCACCAGACGGTCACAGTAGATAGGGGCTTTCCCTCAATCCGGAAGAGCTGTGCCTGAGTTCGAGCTGGAACAAATACGAGAAGTTATAGAAGGATCATTTCGAATTATTTATTACATTAAACCAGACCAAATCAACATTCTTGCCGTAATACATGGTGCGCAACAATTTCTTATTAAAAAAAATGACAAATCTTAAATCACATTGAAGCTGGGAATCTGGCAAATTCTCAGGTCATGGTTCATAACTTGTTCCCATGCTCCCTGCTAGTCGGGCAGGCTGCGTGGGAACGAGTAGATAAGTTATACTTCTGGTTGGGCCAGGGCCACCATAAGGAATAGAGGGGAATTTAATGCTTAGGGCATCCATTGATTTAGGGACGAATACCTGTCTTATGCTTCTGGCGGAGGTTGAGTCGGGACAGATTAAGAAGGTGCTGGGTGATTATGCCAGAATCATTCGTCTGGGAGAAGGTGTGGATCAAACCAGAAGCCTGCAGCCGAAGGCTATAGAAAGGACACTTACATGCCTTGCCGAATATAAAAAAATAATTTCCGAGGCCGCTGTCTTGCCGCGTGATGTGGTATGCGTGGCTACCAGCCAGGCGAGGGATGCCTCGAACGGGGAAGCTTTTTTTGATAAGGTTGAGGAAGAGTGTGGCTTCAGGTTCAGTGTTCTTTCAGGGAAAGATGAAGCTCGCCTGAGTTTTATGGGATCTCTACTTTCCGGTATGGACCCATCTCACTATGCTGTGGTGGATGTAGGCGGCGGAAGTACCGAGTTTGTGACTGTGCAAGAGGATCGAAGCATGGATTTAGGGTCTGTGCGTTTTACGGAGAGATATCTGAAATCTGATCCCGTAACTGATGAAGAATTTCGCCACTGTCTTGATAGAGTAGATAATAAGTTAGAAGAGTTTATAGACTGGCGTAGTTCGATTCCGGCAGACATGCAAATGCTGGCCGTAGCCGGTACGGCTACAACACTTGCCTCATGGCATCTGAGTCAAGAAAAATTTGATGCTGCCGAGGTGGATAAAATTCAATTAACAAAGGAAGATTTACATCGAATGGTAGAAGACCTGAAGTCCATGACAGTTGCTGAAAGGTGTGAGCAGGTTGGCATCGAACCTAAACGTGCGGACGTCTTACTGGCAGGGGCGATGATTATGTGGAGAACGATGGTGAAATTGAGATTTCCAAACTGCAGTGTAAGCTCAAGGGGTTTGAGGTATGGGGTGTTAATGGATTTGTGATCTTGGGTAAAAAAAAATTTATTCACCGCAAAGCCGCAAAGGTCGCAAAGTTTCATACCCGCCTGCCATCGGTCGGGCAGGGATTATTGACTATTCTCTCAAAGCTTAGCTCATGTAATCCCTTCTTTTAAAATAGGTACATTGAAATTAATCAAAATTCCTAATTTTAATCTGCAAGTTTTAAGAAAGTAGGTTGGGTGAAGCGAAACGTACCCAACAAAACAATAATGATGGGTTCACTTCATTTAACATAAAAACTAATTCTAAATTTTACTTAACAGGATAAAATTCTAACCCGCCTGTCATGCCTTAGGCAGACTCGTTGCGGCGAGCTGTCGGGCAGGCAACCATGACTCAAGATGCCGATGCACTTCTCTCCGAGGCATAGGCTCGTGTCTCTACGAGCCGGAGGCAATTGCAACGCCTTTTAGATCTATCTTCTTCTTTCATAATTCATCTGTACAGTAAACCACCAGCTATGCTGGTGTGACTAAATAAGGCTATGCCGTGTAAAGCGAGATAATAAGATGTATAATGCCTCCAGGAAGCCCCCAAAAGGGAAAAACTTCGAGGAGGCTTATACATGAAAGATTGGAGAAGTTTAGCACATACGAAATGGGATTGCAAGTATCACATGGTACTTATACCCAAATACAGACATAAAGTGTTTTTTGCTAAGAGCCGTAAACGAGTAGGAGAAATATTAAGAGAGTTGTGTCGGTATAAAGGTATTGAATTATTGGAGGGGAATGCGCAGCCAGATCATATACATATGTGTGTTTCTATTCCCCCCAAATACAGTGTGGCAATGATCATTGGATACTTGAAGGGTAAAAGTGCAATACGTATTCACAGAGAATTGTTAAAGCGCAAACGAGGTTTTACCAATTTTCACTTTTGGATCAGAGGATACTGTGTGAGTACAGTTGGATTAGACGAAGAAAAGGTAAGAAAGTATATTCGTGAACAAGAAAAGATGGATCGAGACCAACAAGGTCAGCAGTATCTCGAAATTAATGAGAAAATTTAAATCAACCTAATACCCCCTTTTAGGGGGTTTCCTCAAGCCCCCGGCTATGCCGGTGGTCGTTGACTTTATTTTTCCTTTGCGACCTTTGCGGCTTTGCGGTGAATTATTCATTGTAGATTTCTTTTTGTATCCATCTAAAACAAATCTGCCGTAAATAATATTTCGATTGTATTATTGGCTGAAAGCTTTCCGGTTTCTTTCAAGGAAATAAGTTCATTCCTGCATATTTTCATCTGGTTGCGAAGCAGGTGATTACCGGGTCTGTGGGCAAGGCATTTTTCCAGGTGCGTTATGGCTGTGTTCAGGTGGGTTATTTTTTCGTTTACCATTGAAATACGGTTAAATATCTGAATATGTTCTATGGCTTTCCTGCAATGGTTTAAGAATTCTTTTTTGAGTTCTGCCTTGGTACTCTTTTTGTGTTTTGTCTTTCTCTGCTCTGTACTTGAAGACTTTTTATTAATTATTTTCTTATGAAAAAGAGGAATAGGTTTTCCCATATTTAATACTTAAAATGTATGATATCTCAGTACTCTGCATAGTGAGCATCACCCACCTTACAAGATCTAATTTGTTCTGACATTCCTGCGGAAGCAGGAATTTGGAAGCAGTGCTTGTAACCCTCTAGATTTCTATAAGTGCAGAATGGCATATGGAATGTAAGAATTTTAGCCATCCTTTTCTTTAAGTAGTTTCATCATAGGCGCATAGTTCCATTCGGTTTGATTCTTTACGGCCAAATCCTTGATCATCGTATAATATTTCTCGTATATATCCTGTAAGGTTTCTTTGTAATCAGGGTTGCAGAAGAAGACGCGGCATCCAAGTGTCCTGTGTTCTCTTATTGTGCAGTTATTGTCTATAAGAAATGGGCATGCCCCCTGGTCAGGGTTAAAAGGCGGTACTTCCACGTTTTCCAGGATAAAGTCTGTTTCAATGGTTGAAGCATACAATACATGGTTAAATTCGTCGAAATGACAACAGGTTCCACAGGTATTGCAGCCTGGATTAATACCCGCAAGTTCTGCTTCGAGTTCTTTGTATATTTCAACTATTTCCGGGTTGTTTTCAGGATGATGGTTCATAACTTGTGCTATTCTAATATAAATTGTTTCAATAGTACAAATAGAAATTTGTCTTGAAAACATTACTCTTCAGTGGTAGCCTTTTCGTTGATCTATTGTTCAAACAAGGCATTTATTGGAGGGTAAGAGGATGGATGAGAAACGAAATTTCAGCCGTATCAATTTTACTGCCAGTACCCAAGTAGAGTTCAATGATAATGTTTATGAAGGAGAGCTTTTAGATTTATCTTTAAGAGGAGCATTGTTAAGTCTTAAAGATCAGGTTCCGTTAAAA
>JACZYU010000108.1 GCA_022570935.1 Planctomycetota bacterium
CCAAAACCGAGATGACATCAAGAATAGAACATCTTATCCCTCTTCGTGACAAAATCATAAAAACGCTTCCTGATACAATCAAATACCTCCATTTTACAGGACACTTGACACAGAGGCTTCCCGGGCATGTGAGCTTCTGGATATCTTTTGCGGAAGGAGAATCACTCGTCCTCTTCTTAAATTACAATGGCATAGCAATCGCAAGCGGCTCAGCCTGCAGCTCACCGGACCTTCAGGCATCTCACGTACTTACTGCTATCGGTGTGCCGCCTGACGTATGCCATGGTTCAATCACGGTAAGCCTGGGGAAAGATAATTCTGAAGAAGACGTTGATTACTTTCTGGATACACTGCCAAAGGTAATAGACAGATGCTGGCAGATGTCACCCCTCTATGAAGACGAATTAAAGAAACAGCAAGCCTAGCCACGAAGACACCAGGAGGTTTAGTAGGGGTTTAAAATCTTAAACCCCTACTGACAGGTTTTACCGATGGTTCAATCTGCAAGTCGTACCTAAGGCAGATCCGCCTAAGGCGTGACATGAACCAGCATAACCTTAACTTTGAAATTCCCAAACATTAAACATCCTCTATACGGACTACGATCCTGTTAATCCCGTCAAAAGGAAATATTAAAAATGTTAGTAAAAGACGTAATGAGCAAGGAAGTTATAACAGTAGGCGAACACGAAAATTTAGTCGAACTTATTGCCAGATTTCGCAAGTATAATTTTCATCTCCTTCCTGTCGTAGATGAAAATAAAAAGATTCTGGGAATTGTAGAATATGAGGACATTATGAAGGTGTTTCTTCCTCACAACCCATTACTTGATAAATTACTCAAATCGACACATTTACACAATGTAGAGGAGGAGGATATTCTGGAAGCCGATCTTCCAGCGGATCTGGGAACGTCAGTAAAGGTATCAGATATAATGAACACCCATGTGATAACTATTGGCGACGATAAAACAATATCCGACGCAAGAAAGCTGATGAAACTTCACGACGTTGAGAGGATGCCGGTAACGAAAGACAGCATATTTGTAGGATTTATTACGCTCTTCGATATTATAATTGCACTCTTCAAGGAAAGGAATATTATTGAATGAGCACAATCCTCTGCCTTGGAATCATACTGGTCGGAGCAATAGTGGCAGAGAAGATTGTCAATTACATCAAACTCCCCGCCATAACTTCGTATATTCTATTAGGCATACTTCTTGGCCCTTATGCACTTAACATTATGGGTGAGGGGTTAATGGCCTCTTCTGAGCTTCTTTCCAACATAGTGCTGGGATTCATAGCCTTCCATATCGGGAAGAACTTTTCTCTGGAAAACTTTAAAAGGATTGGCAAGGTAGTTCTTTCCATATCTCTTTCCGAGACACTTGGTGCATGGATTTGTGTAACCGCAGGAATATATTATCTGGCACATCAACCATTGCATGTTGCCCTTTTGTTCGGTGCTATAGCGGCAGCAACTGCGCCAGCCACCACAATAATGATAATAAGGCAATACAGGTCAAGAGGCACGTTCACGGATATATTGCTTGGAACTGTAGCGATAGACGATGCCTGGGGAATAATGCTTTTCTCTATCTGTCTTTCAATTGCACAAACTTTTCAGTTCGGCCAAGCTTCGGAATTATTTGTCCTGCTTGCAATCGGAACGGCAACAGGCAAGATTCTTCTTTCCATGATTCTGGGTTTAATTACGGCATTTCTGGCTTCAAGAATTTCTGTTTATTTGAAAAGTAAAGAGGTAATGCTGACCTTCATACTGGGAGCAATACTCATAAATACCGGATTAGCATTATACTTCAATATATCACCACTGCTGTCTAACATGTTTTTTGGTGCAGTGCTGGTAAATATTGACAAAAAAGCATTTAGATACTTCGAATCTTTACAAACTGTAGACTGGCCGCTTTACATAATGTTTTATGTACTTGCCGGTGCGCATCTTGAGATAGGACTCCTCCCCACCCTGGGCATCATCGGTTCAGTTTACATTATCTTAAGGGTTGTCGGGAAAGTGGGAGGTGTTTATGTGGGGAGTACTATTGCAGGGACTGATAGTAAAATCAAAAACTATATGGGGATTGCCCTTATGCCACAGGCCGGTGTGGCTCTTGGACTTGCCATGCTGGCGAAGGTGAATCTCCCTCATACAGGCGGCGCCATACTTAACACAATCATAGCCACAACTGTTATCTATGAAATCCTGGGACCTGTAGCAACACGTTACTCCCTTATAAAGGCTGGAGATGTTTAAAGAAAACCGCCACGGCTTATGGCATTTGGTTATGCCAATTCTCAGGATTACACTAAAACAGAAGACTACTAATTTTTATATCGAATAATACTGTCGGCTCCCATCTGATCCAACATTACCTATGGAAGCATAACGGCGAAGTTTTCCTATATTTCAACAATTCATGTCTCTTTTTGGAACACAATAAATTAAATTGAAAACAAGAAATCTTTTTGTGTTTACCCTTTAAAATATAAAAGCTTGCTGTTATATAGCTTAAGTATTGACTCAGTTTATTTTCTTTCAATACCAGTCATTGGTACACATGTTGCTCTACAAATAGACTTTTAAAGAATTTTTTTAGGCCTTTACACCATTCTAAACATTTCTTATTTTAACTTACTGGCACTTATTGGCCGGGTTTAGACATTACTTATGTCTTGATGAGTATAATATATATCGTATAATGACAAAGTATTGAAACGGATTAGGTCAAAATGAATAATACAGAATCACTGGAAGAGACTGCCAGATACGTTCGACTTATACTGCCCCTGATGACTAAGCACGCCATCCCCATAACACCAAAAAATTACACAACATGGTATTGCTATGTTTCGGGAAAGAACAAGGAACTCCAGGAAACAATAGATTCCAATATTGAGAAGAAAGAAAAGTTTTCCAAGAAAACAAACGAAATGCTTTATCAGCGCTTTTTCGTAGAACAATACGAGAATACGCTGAATGTAATCAGGAAGAATCTGCAGGAAACTTTGTTGTCTATTCTCAGGGAACTGGCTGAGATAAGCGGACAAACGGAAATATTCGAATCCTCAACATTAAAGTGTGTAGATAAATTGTCAGAGAATATGTCTGTTAAAGAAATCAGAAATGTCCTGGACGAAGTCATCATTGCAACGAGAAGTATAAGAAGATCTGGAGAATCAACACAACAGAGACTGAAAGAGACTAAAGAAGACATGCAGGTACTGCAAAAGGAATTTGAACAGGCAAAGTCCGAATTATTAGTGGATTTCCTGACGGGTATCATGAATCGAAAAGGGTTCTATGAAACCCTGGAAAAGTCCGTTAGCAAAACTACTGGTCATTTAAGCCTATTGATCGTTGACATAGACCACTTTAAGAAATTTAATGATATGCATGGACATATTGTTGGAGATGAAATACTGAGATTTATGGCAAAGAATATGCAGAAGTCAGTAAGAGGTAGTGATTTTACAGCACGTATAGGCGGGGAGGAATTCGCTGTGATACTTCCGGAAACCCCGCTACTGGGAGCTACGACTGTCGCTGAAACTCTACGGGTTTCATTCGCACAATTGAAGCTGGAGAAGAAAGCAAAATCAGAATCGCTGGGAACGATAACAGTCTCAGTAGGTGTGGCACAATATCAGCCAGGTGAATCCCTTGAGAATCTCATCAACAGGGCTGACAAGGCACTCTATTTTGCTAAGAATTCAGGAAGAAACCGTGTGGCAACAGAGTCTGACGTAACAAACCAAGATCAGTAAAAGAGTATACTATAATTATGAATTACGATTTAAGATACCAGAAAATATTATGTGCAATCTGAATATCAAGTCCCCGAAGGATGAAACCCGTAAAACATAAATACATCCTCAAACCTTTTTACTCTTCTCCCAAAGGCTGCAGAATTGCGCATTCTCATCATGAGTACAAGCCTTTTTAACTATCCATTTCAAGGATAATGGCGCTATTATAGTGGTGATGAAGGCCATGCAGATCAGGGCCGAAAATTGATCTTGAGTAAGTAAAGGTTCGCTTATAGTTTGACTGTTTATTAATTTGTCACTCAACTTTATAACCACGGCAGCAACCACCATCTCAACCGCTCCGCGGCCGTTCATACCGGAACCGATTATGGCAGACCCCCATAAATTTTATCCATACAAATATGCACCTAAACCACAACCCACAACCTTTCCTATAATTGCAATCAGGGTGATGGTAATAGTGAAAAAAATAACCGACCATTCCCATCGAATACTAAGATGAAAAGATAATGATACAAAGAAGATGTTCTGTAAGCATAATTTTCTTTTACCACAGACTTCGGCGTGAGTTCAGTAGAACGATTCACACAAACATACACAGAATAAAAGCATACTACAGTAGGATACACACGTACGTTGAGGGTTTACCCGATGGATTGTTTGGTGGGTGTCCGACGAGCAGTGTGACTGGCCTTCCTACGGCAGACAAGCTGCCCGACGGTCTGTTGGGAGGATGAAATGTGGCTTGGAAGGGTGATACCCTGGATAATTAATCAGCTATCCACTATAATATTAAGCTTACCCACGAATTCCACAGCTACGCCCAGATTGTTTTCGCGATCCGGATTTTCAACTATGCAATTCCTGATAACTAATCCTCTTCCCGTAAGCTTAAGCTTTCTTTCCTTAGACTCAGGTGTGGTAGTAACTGCATTTATTTGAAGTTGGATTATTGTCCCCGGAGAAAAAGCTTCCATATCGTCTGTTGCAACTTCGAAATAAACACCACTCGCACTAACGTTTATTGTCTTACCATCTTGATCGGACAACAACACTTCGAATGAAACATTTTGTCTTTCACTTTGCCTTCTTGGATCACACCTTCTGTTATCATGCCTTTTGTCTTGATCAGGCAACGGTGTTTCTAATGCAGGATCTGGTCCTCGATCCTGCCTTCTCTTATTACGCCTTCTGTCAGTAAATTTTTCTTTGGTTGGCATTATATCTTCCTCTTTTACAATAGTAATAATTGTAACACTTTATTCATGTCAGGCAACAAAAATTAGAAAATTGATTGCAGTTCTTTGACGATGTATCGTGGTCTTTCATTATTCATGACTTTTATTGAGTTTTCTGCAATCAAAGTGTACCTCCTGACCAGAGCTTCTTTCGTTTCACCTGCTATATGAGGAGTAAGTAAGACGTTTGACAGTTTTCTTAATTCACTGTTTTTCGGAAGAGGTTCAGTCTCATACACATCCAGGGCGGCCTTCCTGATAACGTCGCTTTCCAATGACTCGATCAACGCCCTCTCATCGATTATGCTACCCCGGGAAGTATTTATCAGCCATCCGAGCCCTGCTCCGCCGATCTTCTCCAGTTCCTTTTTTCCGATTAATCCTTCTGTTCTGTAACTGCCATGTTTTATTAAGGGAAGAAGAATAGAGACGATATCAGATTCCTCCAATAAATAATCAAAGTCAACTATATCTACAAAATCAAGACCTTCATTCCCTTTCTCCTTATTTTTCCTGCATGCTGTTACTTTCATTCCAAAGCCATGAGCGATCCTTGCCTTTATCCTGGCGATATTGCCGAATCCTATTAAGCCAAGTGTTTTTCCGGCAAGCTCAACGCCAACCCCCCTGTTCCACTTGCCTTCTTTCATTTCCTGTCCATATTCCCTGTCATTCCTGGCTAATGCCAGTAATAGATACATTGCATGCTCCGCAACGGACTGCGCCGTAATACCGGGCATATTGCAGACAGGGATCTTTCTCTCTCTAGCGGCTTCAAGGTCTATCGTATCGTATCCGGTTCCGTACTGGAACAACTTAACCTTCTTTGCACTCTTGATCATTTCTCTAGTAATCACAGCCTTGTCCGGATATACAACATCGGCATCAACTATTTCTTTAGATATAGTTTCAGCATCATGTTGATCTCTAACAAGAACAATGTTTTCCTCAAAGCCTTTATTACTGACAGCGTTTTTTATGGTTTTGACCATTATTCCGTCATCATCTGCACATAACAATATTTTTAATATTTTAGACATCTTTGTATTGGTTGGAATTCTATTGTATTTACTATTTTATATAATATCAGTCAAATTTAATAAAGACAAAATGTGTACACAAAAGGCTGGTGATTAGTCACTCAGTCGACAATTTCTTGCCTTTTTTGACTGCCCGTCCGAACGGATTCATCCGGGCGGGGAAATTGTCACCTTCCACACCGTTCGGCTGAGCTCACGCCGATGCCTTCGGTGTGTTAAAGAAAAATTGTTAAGCAACAAAGGTGTTGAATAATAAAGAGGCTCTTTTGAATTCTAAACCAGTAGCAACCCAGTTGAGCCAAAATCAAACAGCTTTATAATTTAGCTATTCTTTATACATTAAGGGAAAGCCTGGCCTGCCCAAGCGAAGACTTGGTCTTGGCCGGGGTGCGATCTCCGCCGAGGCGGACGGGCGCCCTGCGGTCTGGGCCAGGGTTTGAAAACCGTAGGTTTTCATTTGACAACATGGCCTAGCCAGAACAGATCAGAAATTTATCCCTTTTTGGTTCCCGCCTGGGGCGTACCTTGAGTTGCCCACAGGGGCGTCTTTAGCGGCTGGCTCGGCCAGGTTGGGGTAGAGTAAGTAAGGTGTGAAGAAAGAATCACTAATATGCCTGCCCGACAAGCTACGGGCCTGCCCGACGGTTTGTTTGGCGGGCCTTCCTACGGCAGACAAGCCTTCACCCGTCCCCGCCAGAAAACTATGTCGGGCGGGCGACGGTCTGTTGGGCGGGCCTGTCCGCCGGTCTGTTGGGCGGATATTATTTCATTGAGCGAACCGGACGGACGTAGTTGCGGGCATTTTCGTAACACCAGCCTACACTACCACAGCCGTAACCACCAGTGAAGCGTATGCTCCACACACCATCCAGATAACTGGCACTATCATTTTTATCACCTGTCCAGATACTGCTTTGCGTTACATCAAAAATAGTATCATTATACAGGTCGTCAGCATTTTTGCTGGATTCCAGCAGTGATGCGGCTTCTTCCACAGTAGGTAATCTCCAGTCGGAGTTCCCGGCATATCCCCTGCTGTTCAAGTCCTTTACCCATTGCCTGGCTTCATTCCAGACCATATCTTTTTCAGAACCGGACTGATACCACATCAAACCTGTGGCATGGTCTACTACCACATTGTCTCCATTTATAGATTTATTCTCATAGCTATGTTTGATTGTACTGTAACCAAAAAACCCATAATCATGCCTTTTATGTATAGTAATATTGGAGATTGCTCGTATGTGATAAACAGACAAATCTCTATAAGATGAATTCAGGGTAATACGCGGCTCATCTCCTGCCTGCATAATCTGTGGACAAAAGAATACAAATGATACGATTAAGATATGTAGTAAATATTTTCTCATATTAGTCATTTAGCTGAAATTTAAAAAATAGAAAACGCTGATATATGTATTATGATTATAAACTCAGGAATGAATTAGGCAAGTTTTTTTTAATCAGTGAAATGTGCTTTGGGCAAGATAAAGATGTTCAAATAACAGAAACTATGATCTATCGTCGAAGTATACGAGCCACGCACTACCGGAGCTATATTATACACATCACAAAATAGTTTTCGGGAAAAACCCGAAAACTATTTTGCCCTCGCCTAAGGCGAGCAGGCGAGTAAAGTCCTCGGCGCCTTTTGTCCGGGGAAAGTCCTCCCCGCCTGCCGGACGGGCAG
The DNA here is from genome assembly GCA_022570935.1 of Planctomycetota bacterium. Lineage (GTDB taxonomy): Bacteria > Planctomycetota > Brocadiia > Brocadiales > Scalinduaceae > Scalindua. Next base: position 7,761 of record JACZYU010000108.1, read on the forward strand.
GGGCATTTTTTGTCCCTGCCTACCGGCAGGCAGGCGGAGATAACTGCAACCAGGATTTGTTTTTTGAGAAAACCAAAAACCAAATCGGTTTTAGTATAAACGCCGGTCTCATTCATTGTCTGGTTTCTTCAAGATGGCATGGCTGTAAAATGGTTTGGCTTCATTTTCAATTGGTTTTTTAACCTCGCATATCCACTCGACTACTGATTTGTTAAAAGCAACGTAGCCAATATTTTTATCGCTGTTTTTTGTTTCTTCAACAGTGTTAACAATTGATAAGAACTT
>JACZYU010000109.1 GCA_022570935.1 Planctomycetota bacterium
TCTATTTCTCCCATTATGGGTATTCTTACAACAGGTTGAATTTTACTATTTGTGTAAAGCTCTAATAGCCCGCCAATCTTTCCGGCAGCAGCTTCTGCATGTAATCTCACTTCGATTAAGTAGTGTTGATTATCTGTTTCACCTGTTTCAACAATTTTTGAACTGACATAATCAGGAGAGGTCTTAATGCTTAATATCTTTATGTTATTTTTGTTAATCTTAACGAAAAGTTTGTGAGTTAACTCTTTTCCTCTGGTGACAAAGCCGTAATAGATTTTCTTGGGATAAGTGGTAACATCCCCTACTATCTCTCCAAAAAACGGTATAGTAACCTTCTTTTGTAACTGGCTGTTTGTTTCCAGGTATATCCCACCACTGAATCTTCCAATTTCAGGATTATTCTCCAATGCTACTTTGATAACATATTCACCATTTTTCTCTTCAACTATTGAGGCATTTATAAATGGTTTGGACGATCTAATCTTTTTTATCTTAAAATCGGGCGTGGTTTGTGATTTAATTGTAACTGTTTTGTTTGTCTTTTCACCGATGTAAACTGAGCCAAAATTAATGTTTTTTGGTTTGATAATTACGTCTTCAATAATTTCGCCGGAAATAGTTAATTTGTAACTGGGACGCTCAGGATCATTGCTTATGACGGATATACTTTTAGTTACATTTCCTGTAAAAGAGCCGGATTTGAATGTGGCCCTGATCTCTCCCGTTTTGCCTGGAAGAATAGTATTATTGGTTAATATTGCGGCAGTACATCCGCAGGATGTCTTTACCTTTCCAATATTCAAGATATCCTTGCCGCGATTTTCAAACTCAAAAATATGCTCAATCTTTTGGCCTCTAAAGATCTGGCCAAAGTTAAAGTCCGGATTCTCGAAAAAGATTGTCGGGCCTTGTGCAGAGACATTAATGTCAGAATCTTTATCGTTACCATGAACAACTTCTGCACCTTGCAATTCAACGCACATAATGAATTGACAGACGGCAAGCATGAAGAGTAAGATTGTTGTGAAGTACGGTTTATTCATTCTATAAATTATAGCAAATGACACAAATCAAAACAACTCAGTTTAAGTGTAGAAAGCATACCCCTGAATAAGGTATTAAGGCAAAATATTATGAAAAGTTGTAATAAATACTTAAGAGTTAGAAGGCCTTCAGCTTTTAAAACAATCTTTATTGTAATTGCTATTATGGCAATTACCTACTCTAATGCGTTTATTGTTTGCGCACAGGGGTTAAGCGCACCATGGAGTGTCTTCCGCCATGATTCCCTGCATACAGGACGAAGCACACTACAAGGGCCGGACACCAATAACCTTAAATGGAGTTTTCGTACCGGAAACAGTGTGGATTCTTCTCCAGTGCTTGACCGTGACGGAACAATATACATAGGCTCTCAGGACAAGAGATTTTATGCAATTAAACCGGATGGCACACTTAAGTGGTCTTACGATGTTGGAAGCAAGATATTCTCAACTCCGGCAATTTCAAAAAATGTCATCTATGTATGCGCCTGGAGCGGAAAAATATTGGCCTTAGATTTAGATGGCAAACTTAAGTGGAAAATACAAATAAAAGGCAGGGTTTCTTCATCACCTGTAATTTCAGCTAATGGCAACCTTTTCTTAGGTTCAGATAATTACTATCTGTATAAGATGAGCCCTGCAGGGAAATTCTTATGGGCTTTCGCTACCCGCAAGTATGTTGATTCTTCTCCTGCAATAGGTAGTGACGGCACGGTATATTTCGGGTCAAATGATAGCCATGTATACGCAATTAATACTGATGGCAAACTAAAGTGGCGTTTTAAGACAAGGGGACAGATTACATCTTCGCCGGCAATTGGACCAGATGGTACTATTTATCAAGGGGGTAATGACGGAAGATTGTATGCTTTGAATCCTGATGGCACTCAAAAGTGGTATTTCCAGACAAGAAAATGGATTGATTCTTCACCTGCCGTCAGTAACGACGGTTGTGTATACTTTGGTTCCAATGACGGTAGTCTTTATGCACTTAATCCTGATGGGATTTTGAAATGGACTTTCAAGACTAATGGCGTTATAACATCCTCTCCGGCGATTGATTCTGACGGGAATATTTATTTCGGATCCTGGGATAAAAAGCTTTATGCATTAAGTCCTGATGGAACATATTTATGGAGTTTTACGACCGGTGGTGTAATAAGATCTTCGCCAACAATAGGACCAGACAGAACTATATATTTCGGCTCAAGTGATGGCAATGTTTATGCTATTGGAGAGAATTAAGGAATAAAACTGTAACCGTTCACGGGGTATCAGCCAAACTCCATTGCAAAAAGAAACAACCCCCTTCCCCGGACAAAAAGCGCCGAGGACTTTAATCCCCCTTTTTTAAGGGGGAATTAAAAACAAGCCCCCATTCAGGGGGCGAAAAGGCATTCCCCCTTAAGAAAGGGGGCAAGGGGGTTGTGACCGTTTATTTTCAAGGAGCATTTATGTTCAGAAAAGCATTTAGCATTTTCGGGATTACACTTATTTTAGTTGCTGGTTTTGGAGCACACTTTTCTATTGCAGACTTGGCCGACTCTCCGTGGCAGATGTTTCGGCATGATTTGAGACATACCGGAGTCAGCTCTTTTAAGGGAGCTCAAACAAACAGACTTAAGTGGAAGTTTGAAGTTGAAAAAAGGATTACATCATCTCCGGCAATTGGTCTGGATGGAACAATATACTTCGGTTCAGTAGACGGGAAACTGTATGCGGTCAGCTCTGATGGTAAACTCGTATGGACTTTTCAGACAGGAGGTGATGTCACATCATCTCCTGCTGTTGGGACTGATGGTACAATATACTTTGGTTCAAGAGACAAAAAACTCTATGCAGTAAGTTCAGATGGTAGTCTCAAATGGACTTATGAAACAGAGGGTGAGATTTATTCGTCTGCTACTTTAGGAAAAAACAATACTGTTTATTTCGGTTCGTCAGATGGTAATCTGTATGCAACAGATTTAGATGGAAACCTGAAGTGGGATTATAAGAACAAGATGTACAGCTCTATAAGTTCCTCACCGTCAATCGGGCCTGATGGGAGCATTTACTTTCTCATAACCAAAGGCATTATTTATGCGTTAAGTTCGGAAGGCACATTTAAGTGGAGCAAGAGGATTGGCAGCAATGTTTATCAATCTTTTTCTTCTCCTGCTGTAGATAAGGATGGAGTTGTTTATGTCGGATCGGAAAACGGAATTGTGTATGCAATTAATCCAAATGGTAAGATAAAGTGGAGGGTTAATACCGGAAAGACCGTACAGTCCTCACCCGCAATAGACAGTGATGGAACAGTGTATTTTGGTTCTTACAACAAGGAGATATATGCAATTAATGCCAACTGTACACTTAAATGGAACTTCAAGACCAACGGCTGGATTGAGTCATCACCGGCTGTGGATTCAGAAGGAACTGTTTACATAGGTTCGAGCGATGGCAGTCTTTATGCTATAGACTCAAAAGGAGAGCTTAAGTGGAGTTATCAAACTGAGGGCTGGATCGAATCATCGCCATTAATAGGCCCGGATGGAACTATATATTTTGGTTCAAATGATAATCATTTGTATGCAATCGGTAATTAAGTTACATAGGACGCACCCGCCTGCGTCGTTCGGGCGGGTGCACAGATAGAAAGTTTTGTATGTTATAAAAATTAAAAACAATTGAGGGATTCAAGGATTGAAGAATTCCTAAATTCCTTAATTCTTAAATTTTAGGCGTTTTTAATTTGGTTGCCTGCCCGACTTTGACATTCAGGCGGGCGGCTATGCCGCGTTATGGGGTGTATTTATGATAATTGTAATGAAACCAACTGCGGATCAGGGTGAGATCGACCATGTAGTTAAAAGGGTTGAGGAGGTTGGTTGTAAAACTATACTGTTGGAAGGTACCAACAGGAAAGTAATTGCCGTAATTGGTGATAAACGCGATATTCCACCGGAATACTGGGATTCCATACCGGGCGTGGAAAAGGCCGTTCCAATCTTAACTCCATATAAAATAGCAAGTCGTGAAGTAAAGAAAACCGATACAGAGGTTAAAATAAATGATCAGGTCTTAGGAGGTAAAAAGATAGGCGTTATCGCCGGGCCTTGTGCGGTGGAAGATCAGGATCAAATTTATTATATAGCTGAAAGAGTGAAGAAAGCAGGCGCTATTGCGCTCAGGGGAGGCGCTTTCAAACCGAGAACCAGCCCTTATTCCTTCCAGGGCCTGGGAGAGAAGGGGCTTGAGTACCTGGCAAAGGCAAGGGAGGCGACAGGACTGGCCATAGTCACAGAAATACTCAGCCCGGAACATATAGAACTGGTAAGTAGCTATGTTGATGTATTACAGGTAGGAACGAGAAATATGGCTAACTTCCTGTTGCTGCAAGCAGTGGGTGAGTGCAAGAAGCCTGTAATCTTAAAGAGAGGGATGTCGGCCACTTTAGATGAGTTTTTACTTGCAGGTGAATACATACTTTCACATGGCAACCCTAACGTTATCTTGTGTGAAAGGGGAATAAGGACATTCGAAACACATACCAGGTTTACCCTGTCACTGAGTATTGTTCCTGAGTTGAAACGGCTGACACACCTTCCCATAATTGTAGACCCCAGCCATGGTACAGGTGTGCGTGACCTTGTGTGCCCTATGTCAAAGGGTGCAATTGCAGTTGGCGCTGACGGATTGATATTGGAAGTCCATCAAGACCCGGAAAAGTCTTATGTTGACGGCCCCCAGACAATAACACCTGACGCTTTTGAGAACCTGATGAAGGAAGTAGGAGCAGTTGCAAGAGCTGTAGGAAGAGATATGTAAACCTGAACGAAGAGAAAGAAATCAAAATTAATAGGACACGAATTTTTCACGGATATACACGGATAAGACTTTTTTAAATTTTGTATTTTCTTGGCTGAGTCCAAAATCCTTAAAATCCGCGTTTATCTGCATCCTGTTGAATTCATAATATTGGAATAAAGAGATTTGAGGAGAAGCGACAAAGAAGTTACGAACCAGGAAGAGGTTGAGGAAATACTGTCAAATGCTTTGGTGGGAAGATTGGGTACGTGTCTCAATAATATTCCGTATATAACACCTGTTAATTTTGTATACGATAAAGATAAAATATATTTTCATAGCGCTTTAGAAGGCCGAAAGATTGAGAATATAACGTCCAACCCGAACATATGCTTTGAAATTGATGAGATCAAATCAATCATTCCCGGACAGAGGCCATGTGCTACCACTACCGAATATAAAAGTATAATAATATTTGGGAACATACAGATTGTAACTGATATTGAAGAAAAGACCTTCGCTTTAAACAAACTTATAGAAAAGTATGCACCCCAATCACCAAAGCTCTCTTCGTCATCCGGGGCTATAGCAAGAACAAACGTCCTTGTGATTGGGATTAAAGAGATGACGGCAAAACAAAGTCCCGCCTGAGGACGACCTGTAGGGGAGGAAACCGTAATAATCCCATCAGAAAGAGTTGCATCAATTGGCACTTATGCCTTTGCAGAAGAGATAGATGAATATCTTGCAACTTTTAGATTTTAATGATTTAAATAATTTTTAAAACATAGGTGGAAATATAAATGGTAAAAAGAAATGAAAATATTGCAAAATTGCAGGCAGGATATCTGTTTCCTGAAATTGGAAGACGTAAAAAGGCGCTTTTAGAAAAAGAGCCGGATGCTAAATTAATAAGTCTTGGAATCGGAAATACTACCGAACCTCTAAGCACACACATTGTTGAAGGGCTTCATAAAGAGGTAACAAAGCTTGGTACACCTGAAGGATACACTGGATATGATGATGATGCACAAGCTCAAGCGTTCTTAGACAAATTAAAAACCAGAATCTCAAAGAATTGGTATAACGATATTATAAGTCCCGATGAGATCATTGTTTCCGATGGATCAAAACCTGATTGCGGAAGACTGTTTTTTCTATTTGGCAGTGATGTGTCAATTGCGGTTCAGGATCCTGCGTATCCGGTATATGTAGATGGATCAGTAATGATTGGAGCAACCGGTAAATATAATTCTGACACAGAAGAATTTGATGGTATAGAATATATGAGGTGTACCTCAGAGAATGATTTCTTTCCTGATTTATCAAAAGTAAAAAAGACAGATCTAATTTATTTTTGCTCACCTAACAATCCTACAGGTGCTGTTGCAACAAAAGAGCAACTTAAAGAGCTGGTTGATTTTGCAAAAAAGAATAATTCAATAATTATCTTTGATGCTGCTTATTCTGAATTTATTAAAGAAAAAGGCTTACCAAGATCAATTTTTGAAATTGAAGGTGCCAGGGAGTGTGCTATTGAGGTCAGTTCCTTGTCAAAGCCTGCTGGATTTACCGGTGTCAGGCTTGGCTGGACAATTGTACCAAAGGAGCTTAAATTTGATGATGGAGAAAGCGTAGGTAAAGACTGGCAAAGAGTAATGGGTACACTATTTAATGGTTCATCAAACATTGCTCAGTACGGAGCGATTGCGGCTCTGTCAGACGTTGGACTATCTGAAGTAAAAGAAAAAGTGAATTATTATATGGAGAACGCTAAAATAATCAAAGATGGATTAGAGGAGTTGGGTATAAAAACTTTTGGAGGAGTTAATTCCCCTTACATCTGGGCAGCATTTCCTGGTAAAAAGTCATGGGACGTTTTTGAAGACATCCTGACTAAAGCACATGTTGTCACAACACCTGGTGCAGGGTTTGGTAAGGCTGGCGAAGGATTTGTTAGATTTTCAGCATTCGGAAAAACCAGTGAAATCAAAGAGGCGGTTAAAAGACTACAAGAAAAAATAAAGACATTTTAGTACCTGAAACTGTAAACAATTTTTAATAGTTTTTTGCAAAAAAAATGAGTAATCACACTAAGTCACGAAGATCACAAAGGGAAGAGCTATTCTCTTTTGTTTTATTTTTTTTAATTTCGGTTTCTTAGTGCTTGTCCTCGGCGCTTTTTGTCCGGGGAATCTCTGTGCCTGCCCCGTGAAACAGTACTTAATTTCACTGGGGTCTCTGTGTGAAATGTTCCTTTTATTCCTCACTTTTATATGTGTGAGCATTAGTGAATTTTGTGTCTGTCTTTTTCTTTAACCTATATTATAGTTTTCCTCTGCGCTCTCTGCGTTAAGATTTGTTTTTTTAGTGCTAATTAGTGTCAATAAAGCTTTAAAATGAAAAAACGATTATTCAGTGGCATTCAGCCGAGCGGTGAAGTGCATATAGGAAACTATCTGGGCGCAATCAAGAATTGGATCAGCCTTCTTGATAAATACGATTGTATCTTCTCAATTGTAGACTACCATGCAATAACGGTTGAGTATGATCCTGCTGAAATGCAGAAAATGATTATCAATGCTGCCGCCACAAATATTGCCGCAGGCCTTGATCCTGACCGGTGTATTATATTCGTACAGTCTCAAGTTCCCGAACATACGGAGTTGACGTGGATACTTAATACTCTAACACCTATGGGGATTCTTGAGAGAATGACTCAGTTTAAGGACAAGGCAAGACAGAACGAAAAGAATATCAATGTGGGGTTATTTGACTATCCTGTACTTCAGACGGCTGACATCTTATTGTATAAAGGCTGTGCAGTACCTATTGGTGATGATCAGGTACAACACGTTGAGCTGTCACGTGAAATAGCAAGAAAGTTTAATGCAAGATATGGAGAACTGTTTCCTGAACCGCAGCATATCCTTTCAAATGCGCCCAGGATCATGGGACTGGACGGTAAGAATAAGATGAGTAAGAGCATGAATAATTATATCTCTCTTATCGAAGAACCTGACGTCATCTGGAAAAAGCTATCGAAAGCCGTAACCGATGAGAACAGGAAAAGAAGAAACGATCCCGGAAACCCTGATATTTGTAACATCTTTACCTTGCA
>JACZYU010000270.1 GCA_022570935.1 Planctomycetota bacterium
ATCAAACCCGTAATAGATCGTTTGATGAGTGGAGAAACAATCAGTTCTTCGTCAGCGACACACAGCCTGCAAGACAAAAAAGATTCAGGTGACGTATTAAGCAGTTTAAGCCGAAAAACTGTCACTAGAATAAAAGAGACATCATTCATATCAAAATTTGAAGAATTGTTGAAAAAATTAACAAGCTCTTTTACTTTCATAGGCATCCTTGTTGCGATTATGGCTCCATTTATTTTTGCCCTTAGTTACCTGCAAACATACCTGAAGAACCATGTCATGTTGAGTGTCCTCATGGATATACGAAATCATCTATGTGAACATATACTCCCACAATCACTGAGTTATTTTGAAAATAGAAAGAGCGGAGAACTGATCTCCAGACTTACTAACGATATTACGGCAACACAATTCGGGCTTTCGATACTGTTTGACAGCGTTCTCCTTCAACCCATGCGTCTGTTATGCGGATTAGGACTGGCCTTTTATTTCACCTGGACGCTGTCTCTGTTTACATTTATACTATTCCCGCTTGTCATTATTCCTGTATTGGTTTTCGGACGCAAGATAAAAAAATATGGAAGTAAAAGTTTAATGCATTTAGGAGAACTGACTGATGCAATGCGAGAAATGTTTTCAGGAATTAGGATTGTAAAAGCCTTTAAGATGGAAAAAGAAGAAATCGTAGAATTCAAAAAACTAAATTCAAGGTTCTTCAGAAGAATGATGCAGACAGTTAAGGCAAAGGCCCTGAATACAAGTACTACTGAGTTTATCTATTCATTAGGATTAGCCGCAATCATAATCGTTGGCGGTTATGTTATTACAACCAATAAGATCACTCCGGGTTCACTCGGAGGATTTGTTACCGTAACTGCATTTTTGATACTTCCATCAGTAAAGAAATTGGCTAAAAGCTATGGAAAACTACAGGAATCCTTAGCTGGTGCATGCCGGGTATTCGAGTTGCTTGACCAGCATCCATCAATCACAGATAACCCTGATGCCATAGAGTTGGAAAAAATAGAGAAAAACATCTCGTTTAAAAATGTAAACTTCGCATACGACAGCATACCGGTACTCAAGGACATCAACCTGACGGTTGAGAAAGGACAGATAATTGCAATAGTGGGAGAAAGCGGTGCGGGCAAATCTACAATGCTGGACCTTGTCCCACGTTTTTACGATCCTCTTAGTGGCGCCATCGAAATCGACGGCACAGATATCCGTCTAATAAAGCGTGATTCACTCCTGGAGCAGATTGCGATTGTCAGCCAACAGACATTTCTGTTCAATAGAAGCTTTAAAGACAACATCCTGTGTGGGAGAAGGAACGCCAGTTTAGAAGAGGTAGAAGATGCTGCCAAAGCGGCTAATATACATGATTTCATCACAACCCTTCCGGATGGTTATGATGCCATAGTGGGAGAGCAGGGCGTAAAACTCTCCGGCGGCCAGAGGCAAAGGGTAACAATAGCAAGGGCATTATTAAAGAATGCACCTATATTGATTTTAGATGAAGCCACATCTTCATTAGATTCTGAATCTGAAATGCTTGTCCAGGAAGCGTTGGACAATCTAATGAAAGACAAGACAACTTTCGTCATTGCACATCGCTTATCAACCATACGTCATGCCGACAGAATCGTAGTCTTAAAAAATGGTTGCCTTGTTGAAACCGGCACACATGATGAACTGATAGAAAAAGATGGCCAATATAAAAAGTTGTATAGAATACAGTTTGAGACATAAATTAGTTCACTCCGTTTACTAATTTATTGTTTTTGCTCCGCAAAATGAAAATATTAATTACCGGATCACACGGTATGCTGGGAACAGATATTATCAATCTGCTTCGAAAAGAGATGGCTTCATCCACTCACAATAAAGATTTAAAAGTCATAGAGGCCCCACACGAAGAACTTGATATCACACTTGAAGATGAAGTATCAAACTTTATTTCCAGACATACACCGGATATTATTATTAATTGTGCCGCATATACAAACGTTGACA
>JACZYU010000110.1 GCA_022570935.1 Planctomycetota bacterium
CCCTCATGGCAGGTGGAATCGCTGCGGGGTCCATACTTTCATTGCCTAATAGAGGCAGGTCTGTGGAGGACCTGAATGCTGTAGGGTTTGGAACTCTGACATCACAGGATCATCAGGATGTAAGAGGTAAAGGTATCTGGGATAACGGTAAATGGGATGTGGTAATCTACAGGTCTATGATAACTTCAGATGAAAACGATGTCCAGTTCGTACCGGGTATGTCAACGTTCTTAAACATGGCGGTATGGAATGGAGTTGAGGGTGATAGAAATGGACAAAAATCTATCAGCATAAGATGGCGTCCTTTGAAGATTGAGACTATAAAATAGATAGAATAAACACTGAATAATTAGAAATTAAGGAGGATAATTATGGCGCTTGTTCACAATTGGCATCTTGGAAGAACGATGGAATATCCATACTTCGAATCAAGGCCAGAACATCAGTTTGCAGCGGTCTTTAATATAAACAGGTGTATTGCCTGTCAGACCTGTACTATGGCCCACAAAAGTACATGGACATATAGTAAAGGCCAGGAATATATGTGGTGGAATAATGTTGAGACCAAGCCTTATGGCGGTTATCCTCAACATTGGGATCATAAAATATTGCAGTTATTGTGGGATAACGGCAAAAACCCGATGGAATGGTATACGTCTGCCGAAGATAAAGATGAAACTAAAGCACCTTACGGTCTTTACAATGGTGACACTATCTTTGAATTAGCCAAGACAAAAGGCCTTAATCAAGTTGCTGTAGGTTATATCCCGGACGATAAGGAGTGGAGATTTCCTAATATTTATGAAGACACTGCTGCAAGTGAGAAAACAAACTATGAGACCGAGGCGGCAAAAGAATCTTCCGAACTTCCGGAGCACAAGAGATGGTTTTTCTACTTGCAGAGAATATGTAACCATTGTACTTATCCAGCCTGCTTAGCTGCATGCCCAAGGAAGGCTATATATAAACGTAAGGAAGACGGTATTGTACTGATAGACCAGAAACGCTGCAGAGGATACAGGAAGTGTGTAGAACAGTGTCCTTATAAAAAGCCGATGTACAGAGGTGAAACAAGGATGTCTGAAAAGTGCATTGGATGCTACCCGAGGGTAGAAGGTAAAGATCCCATTACAAAAGGCAGAAGGATGGAAGCCCGATGTATGGCTGCATGTGTGGGCAAGATAAGGTTAAATGGATTATTGACAGGAGATTACAAGAACCCTGATCCAAAGAATCCTATGGATTGGATGATACACATACACAAAGTGGCGCTACCTCTTTATCCTCAGTTTGGTACAGAACCTAATATATATTATATACCACCTAGATGGGCGCCCAGGGGTTATTTAAGACAGATGTTCGGCCCCGGCGTGGATGACGCGCTCGATAAGTATGCGGCTCCATCCAGAACGTTATTGGCGGTGTTGCAGCTATTCAGGACAACGCAGACCATGTTTGCGAGGTTTGAGGTTGAAGATGGAGAGAAGATTTATGAGACTGAGGTAATGGGGAAGAAGATTGAAGTGTATAACGATACCGTGATTGGCTATGCTTCAGATGGTACTGAAATGGTCAGGATTAAGGTTGAGGAGCCAACATGGGAGAGCGATGAGAAGAGAATGATCACATATTAAATAAATTAGCTCCCGCTGGTCGCTAATTTATGGCATTTTGCTGAGCAAAATGAAATTGCCCTAAAAATAGGAGACAAACTCTTTTACTGAAATAAGCAATTTTGGAGGGTAATATATTTAATAATTTGCGCAATTTGCGAGATATTAAATTAAAACGCTTTTTAATATGAAAGTTTATAAAGGGAGGAAATTGAAAAAATGAGATACCCGAGATTGCTTTGTGTATTTAGTATGTTCTTCTTTGTGGGTATAAGTGTTACAGGGCTTAATCCCACAAATGTTATAGCAGAGGAAGAATGGACTGCCAGTTTTGAGGCATTTAAGCCGACGGATGATCCAAAGTATCATCAAAGGAATACAGGTGGTATTCAGTGGAATCTATTCCAGGAACAGCCAAATGAAGATACCAAATCCGGCAAACCGAACTATACGGATATTTACTGGATACAGGGAGAAAAAGGTTGGTTTAATAGAATAATGGAAGCTGAAGGGCAATCCAGGGTGAAATATTTAACCCCCGCAAATGTAGAAGAATCCAAATACCATAGCCCGTGTCCTTTGTGTGGAAATCCTACATACTTCTGGCTGGACAGCAGCCTCATAGATGGCGATACCGAGAAATATATAAAGACCGATTATTCCGGGTGGAATAAGGGTGACGGTGTTTGCCGCAACTGTTTCGAGTGCTATGCGGTTAGGTCGGGTAAATGGTATGATGGCACTCTGGCATCTACCACAGACCAATACGTAATCGGTTATAACAAATCGGATGGGGTACTGGATTATTTTAGTAATGTGAAATGATAGTTTTTGGCAGTAGCCGTACCTTATTTTGTAACAAAGGTGTTGAATAATTAAGAGTTCTTTTGGGTTTTAAACATGTAGCAACCTCACTGAGTCGTAGACCGGTTGGGTTACACATTTAATAGAGGTATTTTATGGAAAACAAAATCAGTGAAAATGTAGAGGATTTGCTTGCAGCGAGTCAGATATATAAGTTTCTTTCAACGTGTCTTCTCGAACCGAACAAAGAGGCTCTGGACTTGCTGAATAATAAGGAATATATTGAAGAAGTAAAAAGCTGTCTGGGGCAGCACGGAAACGGCGAACTATCTGAAACCTTTAATGAACTGCAGGAAGGGTTGAAGAACGCTGACGTTGAAACATTAACTCAAGGCTATCGCGATACATTTGGTGGTGCAACTGTTGCCATGGATTGCCCACCATACGAAATGTATTTCAGCGGTTCACATATATGGCAGCAAACACAGGACCTTTCAGATATCTCAGGATTTTATAAAGCGTATGGTTTAGAGATGGAAGATGACCAGACATCTGGTAGAAGATGGGACCATATTGCCATTGAACTGGAGTTCCTGCATTTTATGACTTATAAACTTGCATATGCAATTGAAAACCATGGAGAGGAAGAGCAGGAATCCTGTCTGTCAGGCAAGAAAAAGTTTTTAACTGCTCACATTGGCAGGTGGATACATGCCTTTGCAACGTCAGTATCGAAAAAATCTCCGGAAGCATTTTATAGACATGCTGCAAAGCTGGCAAATAGTTTTGTTCATATAGAAATGAAAAAACTTAATGTTGATGCCGAAGAGATAGACGAATATCAGGGTAATGAACCGGACTATCTGCAGAGACTTGAAGGTAAAAGCGCAAGTGCGTGTGATTCTTGTATGGATGAGGAGGAATATGCCTAAACTACAGGAAGAAGATACTAAAACTCTTGAAATAAAGTACGATCAGCAGTTAGTAGATGATATCGTATATAAGGGGTTGGCAAGACAGGAAAGGGCCGGCGATCTTGAGTTATATAATGAATATCATGAAAAAAGAGATGCCATCTATGCGCTTGAACAGGAAAAGAGAGCAAAGAAATTCAAAGAGCTGGACAACGATTTCTTTAGCAGGCTGGGGTACGATGTTTATGTCAGAGAGATATTTGATGAATACCCTGATATTGAAAAAGTTATAGAAGAGGTACATGTCAGAAGAGCAACTACCAGGCAGAATGAAGGATCAAATGTTGTAGATGAAGGAAGGAAAGTCATCATAAGGCTATATCCTGAACTCTTCATAGAGGGCACAGAGATGTGTAGGGTCCTTAGACATGAGCTTATGCATGTATCCGACATGATGAACAAAGACTTTGACTATGATGTGAATGAGGAATTTAGTCTGTCTCCTATGGAAGAGCGCATAATGAGGGACAGATACAGGCTTTTCTGGGATATTTCTGTTGATGGTCGTTTGGTTAACAAGGGACTGGAAACTACAGCAACCAGAGAAGAAAGGAAGAAAGAGTTTGATTCTTTCTACAGTAAAATTCCTGAGGAATCAAGAGAACTGATATTTAGTAAAATATGGGACGCTGAAGAACCTTTGTCTCATGGCAGGATGGTTGAACTATCGAAGGATATTAACAAAGTCCTGGAGTTATCGGCAGGAAGCCGTTCAGCCGAAGAACTTATAGAGGAAAAAAAGAAACTGGGGCCGCTTCCAGGTGCTATGTGTACGCTCTGCGGGTTTCCATCATTTGATTGGGTTGAGGAAGCGGCAGAAGATGAAGATATTGTTAAAATCTTGAAAGAAGATTTTCCAGATTGGGAGCCACACGACGGTGTGTGTTCCAGATGCGCAGAATATTACAAAATAAAAGTAGGTAAATGGTAGTTGAAAGATCAAAGATATATTAGTTTATAAAATAGAAGGAGGATGTTTATGAAGCTTACACGAAGGACATTTATGAAGGTTGCCGGAGGGGTAACGGCTGCTGTTTCTATACCGATGAGAAATGCATTGGCCTTTACAGCATTGAAACCGGCGCTAGAGGTTGATAACCCTCTAGACTCTTACCCTGACAGAAACTGGGAAGATTTGTACCGGAATCAGTACAGGTATGACCGTACATTTGCCTTTGTCTGCTCACCTAACGATACCCATCAATGCAGGGTAAGGGCTTTTGTCAGGAATGGAGTTGTTGTAAGAGTAGAGCAGGATTATGAACATCAGGATTACGGTGATTTAGAGGGAAGAAAACCGCAGAGATCATGGAATCCAAGAATGTGTTTGAAGGGTTTTACCTTCTTTAGAAGGGTATACGGACCTCACAGGTTAAGATATCCTATTCTTAGAAAAGGCTGGAAACAGTGGGCTGATGACGGATTTCCAGAACTGGACTGGAATAACAGGGAAAAATATAAATTTACATCCAGAGGAACTGATGAGCAATTAAGGATGTCATGGGATGATATTATTGATTATGTTGCCAGAGGAATGATTCATATAGCTAAGGCATACAGTGGCGAAGAAGGAAAGAAAAGATTGCTTGAGAGAGACAAGTATGCGCCTGAAACGCTTACACACTGGAATGGCGCAGGTACAAGGTGTTTTAAGAATCGCGGCGGTATGGGTCTGCTGGGGGTTATTGGAAAGTATATGGGAATGTATCGTTTCTCAAACATGCTTGCTCTTCTTGATTCCCACATAAGGGGTGTTGGCCCTGATAAGGCAATGGGAGGCAGAAGATTCTCTAATTATACGTGGCATGGTGACCAGGCTCCAGGACATCCATTCGTTCATGGTCTGCAGACATCTGATGTTGACATGGCAGACATCAGATATTCAAAACTGATTATACAGGTTGGAAAAAACCTTATTGAGAACAAGATGCCTGAGGCACACTGGCTGACAGAGGTCATGGAGAGGGGTGGGAAACTGGTATGTATTACACCTGAGTACAGCCCTTCAGCGACAAAGGCAGATTACTGGATTCCTTGCAGGACCGGCATATCTGATACAACGATATTCCTTTGTATGGCAAAGATCATAATGGATAATAAATGGTATGATGCGGATTTTGTCAAGAAATTTACAGACTTCCCGCTGCTTGTCAGAACAGATACATTAAAGAGACTTAAGGCTGATGAGGTGTTTGAAAACTACAAAGCTCCGGAGCTTGATTATAGTCATAAGATACAGGGTCTGACGAAAGAACAGCGTGAGTCTCTAGGGGACTATGTTATTTATGATGCAAAAACAAAAGATTTTAAGGCTATAACGAGAGAGGATGTCGGCAAGAAGATGGTGGCAAAAGGAATAGATCCTGCGCTGGAAGGCACGTTCAAGGTTAAGATCGTAGACGGTAAGGAAGTTGAGGTTATGACTCTCTTTGATATGTATAAGATACATCTCAGGGACTTTGATGTGAAGACCACTGCTGAGATTACCGGTTCACCGGCTCATCTCATTGAGAGGCTGGCAAAGGACTGCGCAACTATAAAACCTGTTGCTATCCATTATGGTGAAGGTATAAACCACTATTTCCATGCAACACTGCATAACAGAGCCACATACCTGCCTCTAATGTTGACTGGTAATATAGGCAAACATGGTTCAGGTGGACATACCTGGGCAGGTAATTACAAGGCTGGAAACTTCCAGGCTTCAGACTGGTCAGGTCCGGGATTTAAGGGAATTATTGCAGAAGACCCATTTAACATGAGTCTTGATCCTCACCTGGATGGCAAAAAGGTAAACGCACATAGTTATGCAATGGACGAAGAGGTTGCCTATTGGAACCATGGCGATACGCCATTAATTGTTAATACACCTAAGTTTGGAAGAAAAAGCTTTACAGGAACCACGCACTATAACACTCCTACTAAGATGATGTGGTTTAACAACGTCAATCTGATTAATAATGCTAAATGGGTATATGAGATGTTTAAGAATGTCAATCCCAGGATTGACCTTATTATATCCAGTGACATCATGATGACATCATCAATACAATATGCAGACGTAGGTTTCCCTGTAAATTCATGGATGGAATTTGAGAACTATGAGGTTACATGTTCATGTTCGAATCCATTCCTGCAGATTTGGAAAGGCGGTATAAAACCGCTTCATGATACTAAGGACGATGTTGTCGTGCCCGCGCTGGTAGCAAAGAGGATGGGTGAAATCTTAGGTGATCGCAGGTTTGCTGACTACTGGAAATTTGTATTAGACGGCAGGCCTGAGATTTACATGCAGAGGCTCTTTGACGGCAGTGTTCCAACAAGAGGTTACAGTGTAAATGATATGATTGCCGGTAAGTACGGTGTTCCGGGTGGTGCGCTTTTGAACTTCGGCACTTATCCACGGACGCCATTTTATGAGCAGGTTACATATGACCGTCCATTCTTTACCGATGATGGAAGGCTTCACTCATACTGTGATATTCCGGAGGCGATTGAATACGGAGAGAACTTTGTATGCCATAGAGAGGCGGTTGAAGCCACACCGTATCTACCCAACGTAATTGTCAGTACAAACCCTTATATACGTCCTGAAGACTATGGGATTCCACAGGATCATATGGGTGCGGACGAACGTCATGTAAGGAATATAAAGATGCCGTGGAGTGAGGTAAAGAAGACGAAGAACCCTCTGTGGGAGAGAGGCTATAGATTCTATTGCGTGACTCCCAAGACGAGACACAGAGTTCATTCGCAGTGGAGTACAGTGGACTGGAACCTTATATGGAATAACAACTTTGGCGATCCATATAGAATGGACAAGCGTAGCCCTGGTGTAGGTGAACATCAGTTGCACATTAATCCTGCAGCGGCAAAGGATTTAGGCATTAATGATGGTGACTATGTATACGTAGATGCAAATCCTGTTGACAGGCCGTATAGAGGTTGGAAACCGAATGATCCTTTCTATAAGGTTGCCAGACTTATGGTCAGGGCAAAGTATAATCCTTCGTATCCTTACCATACAACAATGATGAAACATTCTACGTATGTTGCAACCGAGAAGAGTGTTAAGGCTCACGAAACAAGGAAGGATGGTATGGCTATGTCATCTGATGGTTATTTATCTAACTTCAGATATGGTTCACAGCAGTCAATAACAAGGTCATGGCTGATGCCGATGCACCAGACGGATACATTATTCCACAAGAAGAAGGTTGCAATGGCTTATATGCACGGTGGTGAGGCGGACAACCATGTGGTAAATACAGTTCCGAAGGAAACCCTTGTCAGGATTACCAAGGCTGAAGATGGTGGCCTGGGCGCTAAAGGTGTATGGGAGCCGGCAAGGACTGGATTTACTCCTGCGAACGAGAGCAAGTTTATGAAAATGTATCTTGGTGGTGGTACTACAACGATTGAATGAAATAGTTGTGAATGATGTAGCTATATCTTGAAAAGATTAGAGT
>JACZYU010000111.1 GCA_022570935.1 Planctomycetota bacterium
AATTATAATCAATGGCTGCTTCCTTTAAAGATATTATTTTTATTTTGCGAAGCAAAACCAAGAAGTTAGCGACTGAAAGGAGCTGAATTCTGAGTACCTCAGGAATAATAGTACTATTTATAATTGGTATGAGTGCAATAACTATAGAACTGTTTATACCAGGAGCAATAATAGGGATTTGCGGCGCCGGCTGTGTAATTGCGAGTGTAATATTCGCCTATTTATACGTGTCAAATTTGCTGGGACATATTTTACTTGGTATTGGCATTTGCTTTATTCCTTTATTTTTTGTAGCATGGTATAAACTACTAACTAAGACATTTGCTGTAAGAGCCTCGGAAGAGGGTTTCTCCTCTGCCAGTGACAAACTGGACGACTTATTATCAGCAGAAGGTGTTGCCATTACAACACTGAGGCCGTCAGGAACTGCAAATATCAAGGGTAACAAGGTAGACGTTATTTCAGAAGGTGAAATGATATTAAAGAACACAAAGATTAAGGTAACAGACGTAAAGGGAAATAGAATAGTTGTAAAACCATTAAAAACATAAGGAGAAAAGAAAACATGATAAATATACCCTTACTTGCCGTTTCTAAGGAAGTCTTAACAATTGGTATTGTAGTTGTTGCCATTTTTTTATTCCTGTTACTTCTATTAATATTTAAATATGGTTGGTTGTATATACAGGCTTTGGCATCCGGCGCAAATGTTGAACTTCTACAGTTAATCGGAATGACTTTCAGACGTGTTAACGCAAGGGTTATTGTTGATTCACGCATAATGGCCATGAAGGCAGGACTGGATTATGATACCCCCCAGCTTGAAGCACACTACCTGGCAAGAGGTAACGTGCCTAACGTTATCAGGGCATTAATTGCAGCCGATAAGGCGAAAATCGAACTGGGTTTCGACAGGGCTTGTGCAATAGACCTGGCAGGAAGGGACGTTCTTGAAGCCGTAAGAACAAGCGTTAACCCCAAGGTTATTGATTGCCCTGACCCAACTAAGGGAAGACAAACAATTGATGCAGTAGCAATGGATGGTATCCAGCTCAAGGCAAAGGCACGAGTAACGGTAAGAGCAAACCTCGAACGATTAGTCGGTGGTGCAACAGAAGAGACCATAATTGCGCGTGTCGGCGAAGGTATAGTAACTACAATCGGCTCTGCGGAATCACACAAGAAGGTACTTGAAAACCCTGACTCAATATCAAAAAGGGTATTAGAAAAAGGGCTTGATGCCGGTACAGCGTTTGAGATATTATCTATCGATATTGCCGATATAGATGTAGGCGAAAATATAGGCGCCAAACTTCAGGCTGACCAGGCAGAATCTGACAAAATAGTTGCACAGGCTGAGGCTGAAAAACGCAGGGCAATGGCTGTAGCAAGGGCACAGGAAATGGAGGCCTTAGTAGAGGAAAATCGGGCAAAGGTAGTTCTTGCAGAAGCTGAAATCCCAAAGGCAATTTCTCAGGCATTCAGGGAGGGCAACCTCGGAATAATGGACTATTACCACCTGAAGAATATTCAGGCAGATACAGAAATGAGAACCTCTATCTCTAAAACAAGCGATGATACTCCGAAGACATAGTCAGTAAACAAACAAGTTTGAAGTGTCTTAAGTAAAAAAAATGAAGAGATTGAAGAATTAAGGAATTGGGGAATTGAGTAATAAATCAATTAATCCCTAAATTCCTGCCTGTCCGCCAGTTTGGTAGGCGGGAATCCTTGAATTCCTCAATTATAACTAAAGGAAACAGGAATGGAACAATTAGTCTGGGCAATCGTAATTATCATCTTTATAATATTTACGATCCTTAAAAATCGAGCCAGAAACAAACCGGATACAGAAGACAAAACAGAGGTAAAACGTGATAAACTTTCCAGATACATGGAAAAATTACTTGGCATAGAAACGCCTGAGACGAAACCTGAAATAAGGACAGATAGAATAGATGAAGAAAGGTATGAACTATTAGAAGAAGAAGTCCGGCCCGAACCGGAACCAATAATTGAGAAGAAGGTTGATCAATTTGAATCACCTTTAACTAAAAAATATGGAAAAAAATCAAAACCTCCTGTTCCTGAAAAGAAAGATATTTACCGCTCAAGACTTCCATGGAAAACTTTATCAGGAAAAGACCTTAAGAATGCCATAATCTTTGCAGAGATACTTGGACCTCCAATTTGTAAAAGAAAGAGTCACAGACTATTTTAAACAAATAGGACACGCCCGCCTGCCCTGTCCGTCCGACAGGCGGGCATTTGTCGAGCAGGGATTTTCACAGATGCCTGCCCGACTGCGTCGTTCGGGCGGGTACACTGATAAAAACTCTTTTTAAACAAAAGGCTAAAGTCGTGCCTGTCGCCTGAGGACGATCCTGTGAGCAGCTTCAAGATCCGACTCTGTCGGGAGGCATGACATGATTTTAACTCTCGAATACTTAAATCTGTGTTTATCCGCGATAATCTGCGTCCTACAAATTTGAAATTACAGCCAGAGTGGTGGAATTGGCAGACGCGCCGGACTCAAAATCCGGTCCCCGCAAGGGGGTGTGGGTTCAACTCCCACCTCTGGCACCATAAACTAACAATAGCTTAAGCATTACAAAACCAGAAGAAATGAAAACCTTTTAAGGAACTGCTTCTGGGAGATCAATCTATTATGCCGTCCAATCATAAAGAATCATTTGTAAAGATTTTAGAAGTTTTAGAATAAGCTATTATGAAGGGGGAGAGTTTCTGAATGGATTTTCAATTTTGGTGCCTAAAACAGTTTGACCACCGGTAAAATCTTCTGATAGTAAAGTTGAAGCTCCTCCGTTTATAGCAGCATACAAAATCATTGAATCCCAGAATGAATATTTATATTGTTGATGAATGTCTATTGCCCCTAAAATGGTTTCCCCATCATTAACAACCATATCCCATTTCATCAAGTCGTTAACAACCTCCTTAGCCCCTCTAACATCTAATGGTTTTTGTATCTTCTTAGTTACACTTACAAAAAATTCTTGCAGCACTTGTGTACTAAGTAACCCAATCCCAGAGTCCCATAAATCAACTACAACCTTCCTGGCTATCAAATGTTTCTCTCCGGCAGAAATATCATAGGCATATATAATTATATTAGTATACAGAAATACTTTTTCACCTGGCATGGAGTTCTTCCCTCTTAATTGTAATCCATCCATTCGTCCCAAAATCTAACCCTTTTTGGAGCAGCTTAAGCTGCCTCTCTCTTGCCTTTTTGTAACCAGTAGCATCTCTAACCCTATCCTCAAGCAATTCTTTTACAAGTTCACTTAACGATTTTTCATTTTTTGCAGCCAATACTTTAGCCTTTTTTAATAATGACCTTGGTAAAGACAAAGTTATATTCTGTTTATCCATAACTCAACCTCTCAATAGTTTCTTATAAAATTTTTGACCCATTTTTGCAGAAAATTTAAGAATTTAGGAATTGAAGAATTCAGGAATTCCTTAATCCCTCAATTCCTCAATATTATAATTCCGACTCGTTCGGGTTAGGCTTTATATCCCACATAAATACGTGTAGCACATCAATAAGTGTTAATCAACTAAAAAAGGGCTTAAATTTATCGTACAGGGTTATAAGCTTTTTTTTGTAATATTCTATATTCTCATCCGGGTTTTCATGGTCCCACTGTGAAGCAAGTTTACAATTGTCGAACACCCTTACCCTGCTCTTATCACCAATTACGTAATAGGAGATCTGGTCGCCCGGCTGGTAGTTACGCTCTGACTTAATAGCCAATTCATATGCGGCAGCAGCGCTTCTTTTCTTCTTACTTATCTTCTCAGTATAGGTGGCAAGAGACTCCTGTAAGGTTTCTGTCTTGATAAACATCTTCTTGTCCCACTTATGGTTCATAAGTTCATCAGTGTACTTTTCCAGAAGATTATCCACTTTCTTCTCCTCTTCCTTAAGCAGGTAAAAAAACATCTCTTCCATGAATTTGCGTTGAAAGAGTTCTAAACCTCTGGAACGCAAACCAGACCCCTTGATAATCATCTTGTCATCATAACCAAGAAGTACATAGTTCTTAATCTTATAGCTGAACATAGCCTTGTACCGACCGGCCAGTTCAAGATTTATCCCTGCAGGAAGTGCGTTTGATAATTCATTAATAAGCCCTTCCTCATCCTTCTTTTTTTTAATACCATCCGATGGAACAAAGTATATACCGTCAGTATCAATTTCTATTACTTTACAATCTTTACCCTCCAACCATTTAATCATGGATTTAATAATGCTTCTCCCTTTCTCCGTTATCTTATTTGCATTATCAAAATCACTAAAGTGGCCATAGGCAAAACCCATATATCCGTAAAATGAATTTATAAGTACCTTGAAAGTGGCCTGGAGCGCGTCAAAATACATCTTTTCCGACTTTGACTTTGCAACAGCTACCATCTCCTTGGCCTTCAATCTGAAATCTACCATGTCCTCTAACAACGAACTAAAGATATTAAGAGCGTCATCCTTCGGAAAATATTTAAAGGCTAACATTATGGATGGATACAACGATTGAACATCGCAATACAAAATCCTCTTAATTACCCCCTGGTAAAACATATCAGTATATCCGCCGGAATATTCTCTGGCTTGAGGTGTTTTTGGAATTGAATGATTTGCGTTTATGTATTCTCTTATAAAGAGTGAATCTATTTTTGTCGCATTACCTCTTATAATCGCATTCTGAAACGAATATGGAAATATCCGGGTCTGGTAATAGAAACTCTGGCTCAGTATTTCGCTGATAGCCCTTGTCTCTCTGACGTCATCCATCCCATATTTTAGAAGCTCATCCGGCTTGTTATCATAATACCAATTTATTTTATCAGGTTCTATGTACGTCCTCTCCGACGATGCAACATTGAAGTGTCTGGCAATATTCTTCAGGCCGTAGCTTTCCAGATTCCTTGCAGTAACATCATACATCTGTGCCAGTAAATACGTGTCTACAATGTGACGGCCATACACCTCATATTTTTTATAAGATATTGTTCGCTCTGCAATATTTAAACGGGATGAGTGAGATTTGAGATTCTGCCCATTGCGTCCCACGGCTAAAGGGACTTTATACCTTCTGGCACGTGCCTCTATGTAGGTCAAATCAAAATTAAATATATTATGCCCCTCTATTACATCAGGATCTCTTAAATATATCTGTTTAACCATAATCTCCAGCATCTCTTTCTCACTGTATTCTCTGCCTGAAATTGCATATTCCCAACCGCTGCTGTCTGAAAGAGATATCACAGTAATCCTGTCTTCCTCTCTGTGAGGATTTGAAAATTCATATCCCTCTGCACAATACGTCTCAATATCAAGCTGGAGCCTGACCAAATCACCAAATGACATTTCTTTAAAAAGTGTTCGCCCCGAGACAAGAAGGTATTGATGAACCGGATCATTTAAATAAAAGAAAGGTGCGTTCCGACTTGCAGGACTTGCACCTGTAGTTTTCTTGAAATACTTCAATAACCTCTGTAAATCTGCCCAATCTTCCAGATATATCAAGTATTTATAAAATGCATCCCCCTTAAGCCTCTTTGCCTCATACGTACCATTCCAGCCATCCATATATATAGTATTCTCCAGGAAAATAAATGGCTTGAAGGTTTCCCTCTTCGATGTAACCTGCTTTCCTTTACGAAAGAATATCTCTACAACATTTTTGCCATCAAACTCTACCGCAGTAATAAACGGTGTAGAATCACGGCCAAAAAGAATCTTGTTTTCGTGAAAAACCACCTTTTCAAATTTCATATCCATTTGTAATTTACACCCTTCTTATTAAAGTATAACACCATCGTATCATAATTCTTTGTGCTTAATCTATTGTCCGGCATCGCAATATAATGCCTTAAAATAGTCTCAATAACTCCATAATGAGTCATAAAAAGAACTGCCTTCCCCTCGTACCTGCGTAATACATTTTCTACAAAATCTATTATTCTTTTACTGAAGGACTCTCCACTTTCCCCATCAGGGTAATATTTCCAGGTTTGCTTCTTATGAAGCAAAATAACTTCCTTTACGTCTTCAATATTCTTACCCGCATACTGGCCGAAATCCAACTCCCTTATTTCTGCACAATAATTGACATTTATAGCAATATCCAGTTCTTCCAATAATATTTCAAGGGTTTTCCTGGTCCTTTCAAGATCACTGCAAAAAATTGCATCGAAGATTATACCCTTGAGTTCTCTAGCTCTACCCCTTGTGGCAACTATGCCTTCTTGTGTCAAAGGAGAATCATTATGTCCCTGGATAATCCTGCGGACATTATCCTCGGTTTGCCCATGTCTCAGGAGATACAAGGTAGTTGTTTTACCATTACCCATAGTGCTTAAAACAAAATTCTTAAATTACCAATCCCTCACACACCCGCCTAACAAACTGGCGGACAGGAATTACAAATAAATTTAAGGATTTAGGAATTATGGAATTTAGGGATTAGGGTATTTTACAATTCTTAAATTCCTCAATCCTTTAATCCTTTAATCCCTCCCTGTCCGCCAGACTGTTAGGCGGGAATCCCTGAATAAGTATTTTATGTCTCAGTACATTTTTGTCCAGCAGAAATAAACCTATTTTTCTCGTTATAAAGGAATCACATTCTATTTTAACTTGGATATTTATCGTAGAACATTATAAAATGATAATATGAATAATGTATCAAAGGAACTATTTCAACACATGGTACGCATACGCCGCCAGATACACAAGCATCCGGAACTTGGATACCAGGAAGAAAACACAGCAGCCATCATAACCGAAGAACTAAAAAGGCTTGGCATAAAGGCAACTACTGGAATAGGAAAAACAGGTGTGGTAGGACGAATTGACTCAGAAAATAAAGCTGGTCCGGTAGTCGCCCTGAGGGCGGACATGGATGCATTGGCTATTCAAGAAGAAACAGGACTTGAGTTTGCATCTGAAGTAAAAGGCGTGATGCATTCATGCGGCCACGATGGACACGTTGCAATGCTCATTGGCGCCGCTGCCATACTGAAACAGTCACTCAAGACAGGAAGCGTAATACTTGTCTTCCAGCCTGCAGAGGAAGGTGGAGCTGGCGCAGAGAAAATTATGAAATCGGGACTCCTTGAGGATGCAAAGGCAATTTATGCCTGCCATCTGGACAGGCACTTTAAAGTTGGGCAATTAGTTGTTCAGGAAGGTACAATTTCAGCTTTTACCGATAGATTTGACATTTCAATTAAGGGCAAGGGAGGACATGCAGCCCAGCCTCATGATACAATTGACGCCATAGTAGTAGCCAGCCTCATCGTAATGTCTTTACAAACAATAGTATCCAGAGAAGTAAATCCTATGCATCCCTCAATCGTATCGGTAGGTCAGATTGAGGGTGGTTCTGTCCCTAATGCCGTTGCAGAAAATGCCATGTTATGTGGTACGATACGTACAACTGTGGAACACGTACGAAAGCAGATAATAGCAGGGATCAAGCGTATTGCCAATGCGGCTGGAAAGCTTCACAATGCTGACGTGAAGGTTGAGATTATTAAAGGATACCCTGCTGTCACTAATACCTGCGATGAGTCAGAGATTGCAAGAACGGCAGTGAAGAACATTATTGGAGATGAAGCACTTATCGATACCCAGTTTGCGAGTATGGGAGGTGAAGATTTTTCTTTCTATCTGGAAAAGATACCGGGATGCCTTGTAAGATTGGGAGCACAGAAGAAAGGCTTTGCGAACGTTCCAGCTCATAGTGCTACCTTCGATTTTGACGAAAATGCATTAGGTGTGGGAGC
>JACZYU010000008.1 GCA_022570935.1 Planctomycetota bacterium
ACCAAAACGTTTTATGTTTTTGGCCCACATGACATCAAATAGCTTTTTAAACTTCTCATTGCCGGAGAGCAGATATGCGCGTATGTTTGCGAGTCCCCGGGCGGTAGTACCCCGCACGTCTGCCATCATGCCAAGCAATGCCTTTCTTTCGGCCGTCGCTTCCAGTTCTCCCTCCAGATTGATCATCTTGGTGATGTTGGTTACCATTATGCCTGCCACTGGAGCTGCATCTTCAAACAGTATCTTGGTGGCCGGTGTATTGTCTATTGTCTGGGCAATATCCTCGATCTCCTGCTGATACACTTTAAAATCTTTCAGATTCTTCTCGATAATTCTGAGTCGTTCTACGTTCTGCGGGTTGGTCCAGTTGACTGCATATCTCTTCATATCTGCCAGAGGTTTATCTAACCCTTCAGACCAGGCTTTTGCGCGCTCATCCTTGAACTTGTCCTTACCCAGTATGATCCAGCCTCGGAGTGCGGCCAGGGAGTAGTTAACACCATTTTGCATAGCAAGGCTTGTCTGGGCAGTTGGCGCCCGCAACTCAATGAGCCGGTTGGTTACCGTATTCGTCTTCCCAACCTGCCATATTGTGGTCAGCACCGCAGCGATAAGTACGAAAGTTATTATGCCAAATCCACATGCTATCTTTGTGCCCAACTTCATGTTTTTAAACATCTTTTACTCCTCCATACTAAATTTTATTTATAATAATAAATCTGCTTGGGGATGTTGTAATACTATGATTCTACTTACACAGCCAACAGTTTTGTAATACTACCACTAATCACAAATTATATAATTTAGACATTTCGACCTCCTCTCTATACCTACTAAAATACGACTAACTTAAAATTATACAACTGCCTACTGACATAATCCTTTTGTCAATAAAGCCGAATTGCTTATATTTTTTTTGCATTGAATTTATAGATGTTACAGATATAACCAATTAGCATTTTATCTTTGTATTAGAAAATTAGTACCTGAATGAGCGATTCTCAATTAGAAGGGAGGAGCAATCTTCTATCTAATTTCTTAAACACATGACCACACTCTGAAATAGATTTACAATTATTTTATTTAAATATATATTTCAAAGTCCGAGTCCGAGAACCGCTCAATACAGGTACAGCAAGTCTACGGAAACACTATCAAATCACATGCCACACAATTGAATGGCAATAAGGCAACGGCAAAAACCATACTTTTGATAAAAGCGAAAGCGTAAAATGTCTTTATTATTTAATTATTGATATAATAAGACAGTTTATGGTGTAAAAATATTGTGGAATGAACTTAATCAAAAAGAAGTTAATGTGCTATTATCTTGGTGAAGCACAAAATATGGTAGTGGGAGGAGATGTGTGTTATATAGGTATGGCAACGATATTGGCAGGATGCATAATGGTGGGCATTGCCCACCCTACAGATTCATTTTTGTGATTTTTTGTATGGCCGCATTATGTGATTATCCTCAGAGAAGTGTGGTTTTCCACATAAGTGTGGTGCCACATAAGTGTGGAATTCTACACTTATGTTGGTATGTAATAGCTCACCGCAGAGAGCGCAGAGATTTTCAGCCAAAAACAATTAAAATAAAAGGCTGTAGCCTGCCTCCTTGCAGGCAGGCGACAGGTGAGGAATAATTTAATTTAATTTTTCTGAGACTATACTTAGCTATGATTATACTCTATTTTCAACAATATTATATTTTTCGATCTTTGTATATATAGTTTTTCGGTCTATGCCGAGTAGACGTGCGGCCTTTGCCTTGTTCCAGCCTGTTTTCTCCAGTGCATGAATTATTGCCTGGCGTTCATTTGCCTCTTTATCGGAAGAATCAAGTATAGTTGCTTTATTACTATCTATAAATTCCGGTGGGAGATCCTTAATAGTTATGGTGGAATTGTGGCAGAGTACGATTGCAAACTCCAGTGTATTCTGGAGTTCCCTGATATTTCCCGGCCATGAATAATTCATAAACAGCCTTTGTACATCTTCGGATATTGTCGTGATATTCTTGTTAAGTTTCTTATTGAACCTGTCCAGAAAGTGATCCATCAAATCCGGTATGTCCTCACGTCTACTCCTGAGTGGTGGGAGAGCCAACTGCATTACGTTCAATCTGTAAAAAAGGTCTTCACGGAAGTCCCCGGCTTTTACCATTTTGTGAAGTGCCTGGTTAGTGGCTGCTATAACCCTGACATCTACCTTAATCGGGTTAGAGTCTCCAACGCGTTCAAACTCCATTTCCTGAAGGACTCTTAATAAACGCAACTGCAGCTTATTCGATATTTCGCCGACTTCATCCAGGAATATAGTACCTCCATCAGCTTTTTGAAATCTGCCAACCCTGTCTGTGATTGCTCCCGTAAAAGCCCCCTTGACGTGGCCAAAGAGTTCACTTTCAAGCAGATCATCAGACAAAGCGGCGCAATCTACTTTAACCAGAGGTTTTTTGCTGCGCTCTCCATGGTAATGTAATGACTCGGCTATCAGTTCCTTTCCTGTCCCGCTTTCACCGGTTATCAATACGGTGGTCTGGACATTAGATAAGGTTTCAATCAGTGAGTAAAGGGTTTGCATCTTTTTGCTCGACCCTATCATATTGTGAAACTGTTTGCGTTCCTGCAGGTCACTCTCAAGGCCGGCCATACGCGTTTCGTCTTTTAAAACCATTACACATCCGTAAGTCTCGTCCTGAGAGTTTTTAAGTGGAAATGTGGATAAGTTAACAACGCCGTTTGGACGCCGCTGGTGTTCACATTCCAGGCGATGAATCTCAACTGGTTCCTTTGTCTTGATAGTCTCCGTAATAGCATCAAGGCATCTTCCTTTACAGTGAGTATGTAAAGCATTATATGGTTTGCCTTTGATCTCTTCAGGTAGAAAACCACATATATCCTTAATCGCTTCGTTGGCTTCAAGTATGATTAATTCCTCATCAACCGTAACAATCGCATCTTTAACACTTCTGAAGATTGCATCAAGATTTAATTGGTACTTCTTATTTTCGTCAATTACTGCCTTGTGCTTTAATGCCATCTCGACCTCATGCAATATGGCCTCCTTTTTCACCGGTTTGAGCAGATAATCGTACGCGCCCTCCCGGACTGCGTCAACGGCGGTTTCGATATTGGGATAACCTGTGATCAGGATTACAGGGCAGGACAGGTTTCTTTTTTTTACTTCCCGTAAGATATCAATTCCCGTCCCGGTGTCCAGCATGATGTCTGTAAGTATCAGGTCAAAGCTTGATCCAGACAACCTGTCTATGCTTTCTTTGTAAGTAGCGGCGGTATCCACCTCGTATCCTTCTCGTAAGAGAAATGTCTCAATGGTATATCTAAGGATGTCTTCGTCGTCAATTACGAGAATCTTTGATTTGTTCATTTAGATTTATAATTATCTATTGTTGATTTTAAATTGATTTTCTTTTTTAAGATTTCTTTGCGCTCTTTGTGGTGAATAATTACTAAGCGGCTAAATCATTTATATGTCTTACCAATTCTAATAAATTAAATGGCTTTCTGCAGATAAAGTCAACCTTCAAAGCCTCTTCCTCTATACGCTTGATTTCCTCACACCAGCCTGTCATTAAGCCTATCTTTGGCCTTTTTTCTAACTCATTCAGGGCCTTTATTACATCGTATCCAGTGACTTCCGGCATGGCCAGATCACATAAAATGAGATCAAAATCTTCTTTCCCGGCCAGTTCTATTGCATCAGTACCATTGTTAATAGTTTTAACTATATGGCCTTCTCTGGAAAGAAATCTACTCAGAATCATGCATATATCCTCCTCATCATCTATTACTAAAACACGGAGCTTCTTGGTCGTTATCTCCATGCCAGGTTCAGGTGGTTCTGTTTTTTGTACAGCTTCTTTGCAAATTGGAATGCTCAAGTTAAACGTTGTGCCTTTTCCCTCCTCGCTTTCCACCTCTATCATACCTCCAAGTCTCGTTATTATGCCATAGGTAATGCTCATACCCAATCCGGTTCCCCGTGGCCTCTGTGTTGTAAAAAATGGTTCAAATATCTTCTTCTTCACTTCCTCAGGCATGCCCTTGCCTGTATCAGAGATGGTTACAAACACGGTGTTTTCGTCACTCTTCGTACTAAATGAGATACTGCCACCATCAGGCATGGCATCCAAGGCGTTGTTCATCATGTTTACAAACACCTCTCTTAATTCTGTAGGATTACAAAACACCTTCGGTACTTTTTTCATGCCTTCTTTGTCTATATGATAATTTATTCCTTCAGACTGTGCCATATTCTTCCATCTGGGCATTGTGAAATCAATTGCTTGTCTTATTAAATACCTTATATCAGAAAAGATGTAATTGGATATATCTGTTATTTCTGTCTTTGCAAAGGTAAGCATCCTTTTAATTATTTCAGCCCCATCGTCACTCGCATTAATAATAGCATTCAGCCCATTCTTTAGTTCTCCATCGTCTTTAAAACCTCCTTCCAGTACCTCTGCGCTCCCCAGGATGATTGCAAGAATATTATTAAACTCATGGGCAACTCCGGCTGTTATTGTTCCAAGGGACTTTAATTTTTCTGACTGTAAGAGCATCTCTTCCATTTTCCTTCTTTCAGTAATATCATCTTTTATAGCGATGAAATTCGTAATAACGCCTTTACTGTTTTTAACAGGTGAAATAGATGCAGATTCCCAGTAGAGATCTCCATTCTTTCTTCTGTTACAGAATTCCCCTCTCCATTCATTACCGGATATAATGGCTTTCCATAACTCTTTATATACTTCAGGGGATGTTTTGCCGGACTTTAAGATGCGTGGGGTTTTCCCAATGACTTCTTCAAGGCTGTAACCTGTAAGTTGAGTAAACTTTGGATTGGTATATTCAATATTGCCTTTAGTGTCAGTTATTATGATCGTACTGGAGGATTGTTCAACGGCATGGGATAACTTATGTAATTCCTCCTCCGTTCGCTTGCGCTCGGTGATGTCCTCGACAACTGAGACAAAGTGATTAGGTTTATCATCAGGCTTACGAATTAGTGCTACCGTCAGATTTCCCCAAATGATAGTACCATCTTTTCTGATGTAGCGTTTTTCTATTCTATAGCTGGATAACTTTCCATCCAAAACCCCGTTTCTAAGCTGGTCTTGTATATAAATATCATCCTGATATGTAATATCCCGAAATGTACGTCCAAGTATTTCTTGCTCGTCATATCCTGTGATTTCACAAAAACGTTTATTAATTTTGAGATATTGACCATTCAGAGCAAGATGAGCTATGCCTACTGCTGCTTGTTCGAAAATACTCCTAAACTGTTCCTCACTCTCGCGTAAGTCAATATAGGATTCCTGTAAATCAGCAGCCATTTTATTAAATGAATTAGAAAGGCAGCCAATTTCATTATTTGATTTAACTTCTGCCTTAAAAGAGAAATTGCCTTTGGCTATTTCCTGAGTAATCCGGGTCAATTCTTGAATAGGCATTAGAACGTGATTCCTTGACCACCAGATGAAAAAAATAAAAATCAAAATAGCAAAAATAAAAATTAATATAAAGACCTTTATGTTTCTTTTTGCAGTAGATTCCATCATTAACATAACATAATTTGCCTCTTCACTAGCAGTATTTGATATTGCTAATCCGGTATTGATTGCCTTTGTTGCTCTATCAAACCAGGTTGCAGCATCTACCGGATACTCCATTGCTTTGATTTGCTTAATAATGACCCAGAAATCACTGGTGATAGTATCAGTATTGAGGAAGAACGGTTTATAAACAATCGTTCTTCCTGAAATCGAGTGCACGTTTCCTTCATCTCCTGAGAGAATTTGTTCTGCAACATCAGGATAATCATGTCTTATATTATGATGTGATTTGTTGAACGACTCCATCATTCCCCATTCTTTTGCTTCATCTGGATGGTGAAGATAATATCCATTTTGATTTACTAAAATATACTCATCAACTCCTTCCCCCTCTATGTCTTTATGCAAAAAAGACTGATTATTTACCAACAGATTAAAGATAACTATCCCAACCCGCTTTGCTTCCACATAAACGGGTGTCGCAAAGCGAATAACTGGTTTATAAGGAGTCTCACCCCCCCCACGCTCTATATTAAGGTCAAGCGGAGAAACATATATTCTCACTAGTGGAAGATTTATGGCCTCATTGAAATAATATCTGTTACTCTTGTTTTGTAATAGTGTGCCATGAATAATTTTGGCAGTATTACCATCAAGGTCAACACGCACACGCTCATGGCCAGAACTATCCAAATACCGAACCTGTGCATAGATCTTTTTTTCTTGAGAAAACACTTTAAATAGATTTTCCACAGCACCTAGTCGCCCAGATAGATGAATCTGTTCTTCATCCAACATGGCTTTAGCCAATGCTATTACACTTTCATGTCTGCTCATACTCAGCAGTTCATTAGATATTCCATTTAAATAACTTCGAAAAACTGCTGTTCTCTTTGTCATTTGGACAGATTTAGCCTCTATCTCATCTTCCAGTTCATTGCTTGAGGCAAAAACTTCTTCCCTTAAAAGTTGAAATGATTGTAAGAACTCTTCTTCAAATTCTTCTATAACCTGTTTCATCTGACTTGAAGTAGATGATAAGCCTTTTAAAATTAGTACTTGAACAAGAGATTGATCCACTATGGAACGGTAGCGTTTGATTTCATTTTTAGTCTCATTGGAGAAAGGCTTTCCTGATGCAATAGTATTACCAATAAGAGCACGTTCTCGTCCTACATATTCACATAACTTCGCAATATTAGGACGAAGAACATTATTGAAATAGAGTATCTTTTCCACCGTTCTTTGAGGAACAAAGGTAGTGTTGCTCAGATCAAATTCGTTATTGATGTTAAGGGTTGCAGTATTGAGCCATTCTTCTATGGAAATGTCGTTACTTGTGATTCTGGGACGGGCAGATAAGAGAGCTTCATAACCTTTATGCCACTTATTTAGTTGTTCTTCAAATGTTTCATTGCTTTTAACACTTATCAGTTCTTTTATGTGCCTTTCTGCATGTAAGACTTCTGTGTCTCCTTTCTTTATCATTTCAAGATAATTTAAGAAGAGAGGAGATGAATCACCTTCGCCACCTCCGAGTATTGTGGCGCCACAACCACGTTCTATGGCCTGCCATGCTGTTGCGGCATTTAAGTGACCCGTAATTTTATTTTTTATAACATATTCTACTGAAAGCCTACGCTCTTCAAATGAGCTTCTCATTAACAACCATATAAACACGCCAAATATACATAATAAGAGAAATGAAACAAGAATTATTTGAAATTTTAGCGTTTTCATCTTTAAAGTCTTCATCGCTTGTACACAAGAGCTTTAATGTATGTTCCTACATCTAACCAAAACAAGCAATACTGAAGGATTAGCGTCCCTGCGTCGACTTCAATAATAATGTAATGTTACCAAAAAAAGGTATGTATTTGTTGTAGTTTTTAAACATGAATCACAATATTCTGGAAAGCCCATTATTTAACTTTACCAGTATATCACTGTGACTAAGATCAAAAGTCGCATCTTGTAACCCGTAACACGAAACCCTAAAAATATTTCTCTGTAGGTCTGTAGCCAGAGCAAAAATCACACCTATCTTCTGTATCTACCCATAAGTTGTCCTTCTGCCAGGACATGCCCTTTAATTGCTTCAAGAACTTCACCCTTTGTCGCCCCGGGATTCAAGTCCACCTCTGTATCCACTGCATATAACCTGAAAAAATAACGGTGTGTACCTCCCGGTGGGCAAGGCCCTCCATAGCCATACTTGCGAAAATCGTTGATTCCATGCTTAGCCCCACTTAATATTTCCTTATGATCAGGTATATTTTCAGATATTTCTAAAGTATCTGGTGATAGCCCGTATAGTACCCAGTGAACCCATGTCCCCATAGGCGCATCAGGGTCATCACAGATTAATACCATGCTCTTTGTTCCTTCCGGAGGTTGTGACCAAGACAATGGCGGTGAGACATCAGCCCCATCACATGTATATTTTTCTGGTATTAAATCGCCCTCTCCAAAGACCGTACTCTTAATATCCAATTTCATTGCATAACCCTCCTTTCCTATAGCTCCAACGTGAATTCCAATAACACAAAAAAAAAGAATAAATGGTATCAAATTTCTTACACGACTCTTTTTTAAGATATATTTTAACATCAGATATCTCCAATATTTCGCCAATTGCTATTTGTTATTGAGTCATTTGGAAGGATAATGCCTTCGGCTATTGATTACTGTCGACTAACATTTACACGGACAAACGAGTTTGTCCATGCCACCTACTGGAGCCTTTTAAAAGCCAGATGTGAATTAGTAATGAGATTTGCGGAATGTTAATCATCTATTTAATCAGGCTTTACAATTTATTAAGAATGTACCTGACAGAATTCTTCGTAGTCTATCAGTTCTTTTATTGTAGGATTTTCACTGCAAATTGGGCAATCAGGATTGCGTCGTATGTTTAATTTCTTAAAATTCATTCCAAGTGAATCATAAAGAAGAAGTTTACCATTAAGAAGTTCTCCTTTACCCAGAATTATCTTAATAACCTCAGTTGCCTGAATGACTCCTATAATTCCGGCAATCACTCCAAGTACTCCGGCCTCCTGACAGGAAGGAACCAAATCAGGTGGAGGTGGCATCTCGTAAAGACAACGATAGCAGGGACCATTACCCGGTATAATCGTGGTTGCCTGGCCATCAAACCTGAAAATAGCACCGTGTGATAAAGGCTTGCCGAGCATAACACATGCATCGTTCACCAGGTATCTGGTTGGAAAGTTGTCTGAACCATCAAGAATCACATCATAATCTTTGATAATATCAATGATATTTTCTGAGTTAAGGCGGTCTGTATATGGCACCACTT
The DNA here is from genome assembly GCA_022570935.1 of Planctomycetota bacterium. Lineage (GTDB taxonomy): Bacteria > Planctomycetota > Brocadiia > Brocadiales > Scalinduaceae > Scalindua. The sequence goes on from JACZYU010000008.1 coordinate 8,910, forward strand.
CAACATCCGGATTCAAATCCTCAATCGTTTCCTTTGCAGACTGGGCCTTGGGATAACCAACATCTTTGGTTGAGTGTAATATTTGCCGCTGGAGGTTTGAAAAATCAACGTTATCATTGTCAACAATTCCAATCTTGCCAATACCTGCGGCTGCAAGATAAAACGCTGCGGGAGAACCCAGCCCTCCTGCACCAACCAGGAATACCTTAGATTCCAGCAACTTTCGCTGCCCCTTCCCCCCCACTTCAGGCAAAATTATGTGCCTCGAATATCTATTAATCTGTTCATCAGTAAATTCTGACATTCTATATATCCTTCTCTTTCTTTACTATTAGCTTCAATATTCATCAGGTGTTGCATTCGCTTTAATCACAAGATCATTATTTTCTATTACGATATTATTATTTTCCAGTATAGTACCGAGTACTGCATCCATATTACCTAACGAAATCTGGTAGTCAACCATTGCATTTGTAGCCCTGCCTTCTGAAACCGCCAAGTCTGCCTGGGCACGTATTATCTCGAGACTTGTAGACCTTCCAACCTTAAACCTCATTTCCTCTGCCTTTAGCCTTTCCTGTGATAACTCTCTTGCTTTTCTTGATGATTTAATCCTCTCGACATTTGTCTTTATCTGACGAACTGCCTTCCGGACTTCGACAACAATCTCCTGTTCTACCTTTCTGGTATTGAACACAGTTTGTTTTTCTTCGAGTTTAGCCTTTGAATAATTGCTCCTTGCCTCTCGATTACCTAATGGAATCTCCAATGTGACCCCGAAGAACTCTCTTTGAAACTGTTCCGAAAAGGCAGAGTCAAGGGAGTTCCCCAAATTTGAACCCAGTCCATGATAACTAATCCCTGCCTCGATATCAAGTTGAGGAAGCAATTGATTCTTTTGCTGCTTCACCTTAATTCTGGCATTTTCGATGTCTAGACTTTGTTCAAATATTTCCGGTCTGTTTTCAAGTGCAATCTTAATTGACTCCTTAATTGAGACATCTCGAACCTGGAAAGAAGCTCTATCCAGTGGCACTATTGAAACATCCAATAATATAGGGTTATTGCTTAAATTCATAACCTGCATCAGATCATCTTCCCTATCCTTAATATCATTTTCTGCCACCACAACTCCTTCTAATTGGCTCGCAACACCTTCTTCTGCCACCAACAACTCGATAGGAGCCAAGGTTCCTACCTTGACTTGAATCTTGTTCTTCTTCAACAAATCCTCGGTTCTTTCTAAAGATTTCCTTCTCACCCTTAATTCTTCTATTGCCTTTACAAGCTCCCAGTAGGCTTTTTGGGTGGAATTAGTTACGTCAATTGCAGTCTCCTTGAGCTGCAGTATTGATTTCTTTTTGTCATTTCTTGCTATATAAATATTACTTCTATTGTAAAAAATACCAGCACCTTTTAAAAGAGGCTGGGATATATTGATCTCTATAGATGATGTAGACTGTGGATTCAATGGGTTAAAAGGAGAAGGATCGATAAAAATACGAGGCGCAGTATTAATGTCCAATGTAAACGTGCCGCCAGTTTCTAAAGGCTTCACTATCGTGGCCTGGACTGTATTTCTATCTTGTCTGAATTCACCAATTTCAAATGTGGATCCTAAACCAAGTGTCAATGTATTGACAGTAGGGAATTCTCCGACGTCCCTGCTCCCCGTAATCGTCAGAGTAGGGTCAAATTCGGATTTTGCAACAGTTATATCCTTATCTTTAATCGGTGAATCTATTTTTGCGATTCTTATATCATAGTTATTTTGTAAAGCCATGATTATACAATCTTTTAATGTCAGGTTTAAAAATTTCATATCTTTCATGTTAAATTCTACATCAGGGTTTTCCTCCTCAGTATAGTCTTCTATTGCCTCTATTTTATCTGTAGGAGTTACATCCAGTATCTCTCTAAGAGCCTCCATATAGGCATTCCCTGCTTCCACATTAGTCTTTGCAAACATTATCATATTCAGCAAAAAGAGAATTGCTAATATGTTATTTAATTTAAAAAGCATTTTAATTTTATCGTCCCTTAATGAGAGCCATCGCCTCGGCCCTTGTTGCCGGATTCTTTCTGAATATCCCTCTTACCACTGATGTCTGGGCAATGCTGCCTGTTTTCTTAATTCCCCTCATGGCCATACAAAGATGTTCTGCTTCAATAATTACCATTACGCCCTTTGGTCTCAACGCCTTCATTATTGCTTCAGCTACAGCAGTAGTAAGGCGCTCCTGTACCTGCAATTTCTTAGCCTCAACCTCTACTACCCTTGCAAGCTTACTTAAGCCTGTCACCCTGGAACCATTAGGGATATATGCAACATGAGCTTTTCCTATAAAAGGCAGCAGATGATGCTCACAAACAGAAAAGAAAGGAATATCCTTTAATAATACTATTTCATCGTGGTCTTCAGATTTTAAGACTTTAATCTGCTTTCCAGCATTCATACCTATTCCTGCAAAAATTTCTTCACACATCTCAGCAACACGTTTTGGGGTATCCTTGAGACCTCCCCTCTTCGGATCCTCGCCTATCCCCTCAAGAAATAATTTAACACCATTCATTATCTTTTTTTTATCCATTACACACAAAATCTACAAAAAAAATAAGAGTCCTTACAATTGATTTACTATATATCAGCAATATTTGTTATCAAGAATCAAATTAGACCATACTCTTCTAATGTCTTCTGAAGTTGTTTCTCATGTCCATCGCTCATCTTACAGAGGGGTAACCTCATTTCACCGTTCATCCTGCCAAGCAATTTCATAGCGGTTTTTACTGAAATCGGATTTGTCTCTATAAACATAGCTCTGCATATTGGAAAGAGTTTCATATGCATTTGCCGGGACTTTTCAATCTCACCATTAAGAAAGCTTGAGACCAGTTCAGAAACCTCTTGAGGGAGAATGTTTGCTACAACAGAAACAACGCCCTTACCACCAACAGACATTATGGGAAGAGTCAAAGAATCATCTCCGGATAATACCGTAATATCACACAGGTTCAGTATATGACTTGTTTGATCAATGCTGCCACTTGCCTCCTTAATAGCCACAATATTCTCTATCTCATAAAGCCTGGCGACTGTTTCAGGAGTTATTGAAACGGCAGTCCTTGATGGCACATTATAAATTATTATAGGAATATCCACCTCTTCTGCAATGAGCTTGTAATGTTCATAAAGACCCTCTTGAGTAGGCTTATTATAATACGGCGTAATCATCAATGAACCATCGGCGCCCATTTCTTTAGCATGTCTGGTCAGGCTTAAAGCCTCATTCGTATTATTAGAACCTGTTCCCGCTATAACCGGTATTCGGCCATTTGCTTTCTCAATTACTTTACAGACAACCTCTCCATGTTCCTTGTGTGTCAAGGCAGGAGATTCACCTGTCGTCCCACATGGTATTATGCCATTTGTACCATTGTCTATATGATATTCTACCAGTTCCCCAAGCTTATCATAATCTACCAACCCATCCTTGAATGGTGTAACCAACGCAACTATCGATCCAGTAAACCCCGTACGAGAACCTTCTCTATCGGGATTTGTTGATGATGGTGTCAAGCTATCATCACCATTTGTTATATTTTTACCATTGATTTTATTGTTGTCTTTCTCTAACGGGGTAAACATAAATTTAAACTCCACCTTTTATAATAAGTTTGAAGTGTGAAGTGACTAAAGTGAGCTAAAGTTGCGGAAACCACGCTTAGCGTGGTAAACAATTCATTTAACTTTAGGCACTTTAGTTCACTTCACACTTTAGGCACTCTAAGGGTTTGTTTTATAAGATAATGCTTGTATATAATATCCTTCATTTCTTTTACTGCCCTTTTAATTCCGACAAAGATTGCCCTTGAAACGATGCTGTGTCCAATATGAAGCTCCTCTACATCCATAACTTCAACAATAGGACCGGTGTTCTTGTATGTCAAACCATGACCGGCATTCACCCTTAAGCCTGCATCCTTTGCAATCTTTACACTTTCTTTTAATACTTCCAGCGTTTCAGTACTTTGCTTCTCACTCTTTGCATTGGCGTAATTTCCGGTGTGAAGTTCAACCGCTTGTGCTCCGGCTTCGCCAGATGCAATTATCTGATCTCTATCAGGATCTATAAAAAGGCTTACATATATATCATTGTCTTTGAATTTCTTAATAATATCAGTAAGTACTTCTTTTTGTGAAGTGACAGACAGTCCTCCTTCTGTAGTAACCTCCTGTCTTTTTTCAGGCACAAGAGTTATTTGCTCAGGTTTTATCCTGATGGCAATGTCAATAATTTCTTGAGAGGTTGCCATTTCCAGATTCAGCTTGGTAAAGACTGTCTTACGTAATATATCAAGGTCTCTGTCTAGGATATGCCTTCTATCCTCCCTGAGATGTATTGTTATGATGTCAGCCCCCCCCAGCTCCGCAAGCCCCGCAGCTGTTACCGGGTCAGGTTCATACGTCATCCTTGCCTGCCTTAATGTAGCAACATGATCAACATTAACTCCTAATTTAATCATAATCTTATAGCGCGGCATAGCCGCAACCAAGTTTGAAGTGACTAAAGTGAACTAAAATGCCTAAAGTTAATATAATATAATTTCTCTTTGGGTTCATTTTTTTCCAATAGACGTAAAAATAGCAAGTAATTCACTGCACTCTTCATAGTCTGATTTTACTTTTTCCCAGGATAACCATTTCGTCTCTACAATTACTTCTATCCAATATTGAGTTTCACTCGCTTCACTTTCACAAATTTTAATCTTGTTTTTGAAATCTGGCTTACTTCAAACTTTAGGCACTTTTAACTTTTTATGACACGAAAAAAACTTTCTAAAGCTTGTCCTCATGTAAATGGGGAAAAGAAGTTTTTACAGGGTAATACTATAAAAGAGTTACAAATATCATTTTGTTTCTACAATCGGTTCTACTATATCAATATGAGCCTCAGGTGGAATCCCCTCTATTTTCAGCCCTTCAGGAAGCATACAAATAACCGATTGATTGTATGGCCCGGGAGGGCGCAGTGAACTAACGTCAATATATGCCATAATATCTTCCGGACTTAACGCCTCCAACATTACCCTTGGACCTTTCAGGCTCAAATCAATATATTCCTCCTTAAGCTTCACCTTAAAATCATACTCAACTGGATGAAATACATTTATCTTAACTTTTTCAAATACCTTAATATCCATTTGTTCTGATATCTGAAACCACACATTTATTTTTTCATCACACTGAACTGGCATAGAAACATATTTGCCATCCCTTGTGACAGATATAAAATCCTCCAGGTCTATAGCCCAGGGAAAAGTCCTGTTTTGTTCACTGGTTATTCCGCTCACATCTATTGGACTTGTATTAATTGTGTCAGCTTCCTTGAGTATGTTTACAGGCCCTGTTACAAGAACCCTGTTGGGGTAGAAAAATTCACTGGTTATTTCACATCCAGGCGCAGGAACTCCATTTTTTTGTATCTGTACTTTAATGTATCTACTCTCCAATCTACCAAGCGTAATATCAATTTCGCTGGGAACTATCGAATTCAACCTTATCTCTCGCGGAAAATTAAAATTTCTCTTTGTTAAACGAATAGTCATTTTATAATTATCTTCATCTACATCACTTATATCAGGTATGTCAAATCTTGCCGTAATCTTATTATCCTTGATCATATCAGAAATTCCATCAATAGTAGTTTGAGTGCCACTCAAAGCAACAGTTACTATATTACTGCTGGTATCCAGAATAGTCAGGCCCGGAGGGGCATTAATTGTCAACTGGATATCTTCTTGAATATCACCTGTATGTTTACTAATGGCAAAAAACCAGAGTGCAATCGCCATAACAATGGCCATACTCTTAGCTCTCAAATTACCAAATAATAGTTTTTTCAGCAAGTTTTACTACTCCGAATACCTTTAACAGCCGTAGTTGACATCTCTTCTAATACTCTTCTTAATTCATCTTGAGTAACATTCTCCTTAAGGTCTCCTCCGGTAGCCAGGGATATCAATCCAGTCTCTTCAGAAACAATTATTGAGATTGCATCTGTGTCTTCTGTTATACCAATACCTGCCCTGTGTCGAGTACCACAGGATTTTGGTATGTTTTCATTCTCTGTCAGTGGAAACAAGCATCCCGCAGCGGCAATCTTAAGTTCTTGTATAATAACTGCACCATCATGAAGAGGTGTGCCAGGCCAGAAGATTGTACTTATAAGATCACTTGAAATATTAGAGTTTATCCTTATGCCACCTTCTATATAATTATCCAATCCATCTTCACGTTCGATTGTTATCAGACCCCCTATTTTATTCTCAGACAAGGCTGTTACAGCCATTACAATCTCTTTGTTAACTTGTATCTCTGACTTTACAAACATTCTGAAGAATGGACTATGTCCTAATTTAATGAGCGCGCGCCTGAATTCTGGTTGGAAAAGAATTATTATTGGAATAATAAAAACCGGCAAAAATTCTGCAATAAGCCAATTAACTGTATAAAGTTCCAACTTCTTTATAAAAAACAGTATTACTATAGAAATTATAACCAACGTAAAAGCCAGGCCACGGAGTATACCTGCTCCTCGCGTTCCCTGCATTATCCTTAAGATTATATATAAAAGTATAAATATTATAAATATTTCACCACATGACTTTATTAACATCCCTCCATTACACCAGTAGGGATGAACAATGCTATGTAGATTTTCAAAAAATACAAGAAACTCATCCATCAGGTTTTCTCCTTACAGTTTGCTGTTTCAATGGCGCTGTACATCTTGATAGCCTGAACAGTCTCCCTGACATCATGCACTCTGACAATATTTGCGCCATTAAGTACGGCAATTATCAGCGTTACTAATGTTCCGGCAAGTATAGAATCAGATTTTGGAAGGTTTTGTTCGTCCGAAAGTTCGAGCACTTTACTGATAAAAGATTTACGGGAAGTACCTACCATAATTGGGAGATTTAGACATTTAAAGTCATTCAATTGTCTAAGGATTGCAATGCTATGCTCAGACCTCTTACCAAAGCCTATACCTGGATCAATTATTATATTATTATGTGCTATACCTGATTTAACAGCATACTCAATTCTTCCTTCAAAAAACGAGATAATTTCTGGAATCAGATTATCATAAACAGGATCTTTTGGGAAATCATGTGGATGGCCCTTAATATGCATGATAATTATGGGCGTGTTATTCTCAGCCGCAACTCTTGCCATTTCATCATCAGCCTGTAACCCACTAATATCGTTGATGATTTGGGCCCCAGCCTTAATCGCTTCTTCAGCAACCTCAGCTTTATAGGTATCTATGGATATTGGTATATGTGTTTCTTTACTTAATTCTTTAATGACTGGTATAACTCGCAGCATTTCTTCATCGGCAGAAACATATCTTGAATCAGGCCTGGTAGATTCACCTCCAATATCTATTATGTCAGCACCATCTTCGATCATTCTTCGGGCATGGTTTAACGCACTGTCTAGATCATTATATTTCCCACCATCATAAAAAGAATCTGGTGTCACATTCAATACACCCGCCACAATTATTCTTTTACCAAACTCCAGACAGCCTTTATCGTGTCTTATAACCAAGAAACCTTACCACTCCTCTTCTAAATTATTAACTATTATCTTAGCCAGGTTAACAATCCCTTCTTCAATACCAGACTTCACAGTTTCACCACGTTTTGCAATAAACTCTGCAGCCCCATTCAGACTCCCGCTTATCAAAACCCTCTCTGTTCTTCTGTCCCAAAGTGTTATATCAGCATATATTCTCACCCGGCTTTCTACAATATTATCTCTACTATTCTGCGAAAGCACGGTTTCTTTAACATCTCTTATAGTACCTGACAATATTGTATCTGCACTATCTTTCTGAACAATTCGCAGGCTTGTCCTTGACATGATCTCGTCCTTCACTGCCTTCGTAAGATCAAATTCCAAACCTCTCCTGAATGTATTATTATCAAAAATTGGAATATAAATGCTGTTTATTTTACGGCTAATCAGCGATTTTTGCGAATACCCGCATCCTGATGCTAATACAAACACAAACGCAACACAAATTAGTTGTCTCAATAAACATCTGTCAATACAAAATATCAGGTTAGTTTTTTGTTTTAAATTTGTTATTTTCATAGTTTTATCCCGTTATCTTATTGCCCCTACATTTCTAAGCATTTCAATCTTCTCTGCAGCCATGTCTGCCCATTCAGTATTCGGATAATCTTTTATCACCGACTCAAAATATATGAGACCGGCATCTGGTCTTTTTTTGCGCAAATAGAATTCACCTACCTTAAAATCCCTCTCTGCCATTGCAATATCTATTTCTACGATTATTCCCTTTGTGGTATCAACCAAGGCTCCCTGTGGATTATTGGCAAGGTATATTTCAAAACCCTCGCGAGATCCGGAAAGCAAGTCATAATTTCTCTCTTGAATGCGGATATTACTCAATTTGCAATACGGAATTCTGAACTGAGCGTATGGAACCCATTCACTATTTGGATAATTTTCCATCACGCTAAGATAGCTGGCTTCTGCCTCTTCAAATTGACGTAATTGATAATAACAATCAGCAATTTTCACCTGTGAATCAGCAGCTATAAATCCGAGAGGGTTTCGCTCTATAATACTCTCAAATACACTGATAGCTCCGTTTTCATCTCGTTCCATCTGAGTACTGCCAATCTGGAACTCCTTCTCCAATATCTCATGCAACCTGCGGGTGCCGGGATCCTGTTCTATAATACGCTCATACGCTCTGAAGGAACTCTTATAATCACCGAACAGGTAATATGCCTTACCTATGTTCAACTGAGATTCATCTGCAAGTTCTGATCCGGGGTTATTTTTGATAATATCCTTAAAAACACCGATAGCACTTATATACTCTCTGTTAACCAATAGTGTAACAGCATACCTGAATCGTTGATCCATAGTTTCTCTTGGTAGTTGGTCAGGGTCAATCCAACTTGTCTCACTGCTCCATACCCATTTTGCATATGACACCTTTGCGTCAATAAGAACGAAAGCAGCAAGAATAAAAAACACCAGGATTTGTCTTTTCATATATATCTCCACATCTTAAGTTTTTTATTTAAGATAAACGATAAATAATATATTAACAATTTTCTGATCTCGACTTGAAGTGACGACTGTATAGATAAGCGGCCTGTATCTTGAACCTTCTTTCCAACCAAATAATTAATAGTAGCTATAGAACCACCAGATATCTTTACTTTCTCTCTAATTCGCCTGCTACAATCAGTACAAAGCACACCCCCTTCTGATGCGCTGAAAGAAGAAAGTCGTTTTGCATCCACCTTCGCTTTACAGCTGGCACAACAATTCATTTCAGGGAGGTATCCAAGTAAAGCAAGCAATTGCACCTCGAATGCAATGGTAATTACAGTAGGATCACCTTTCTTAGCTATCTCGCAAAGCGTATTTTTAAACAGATCAAAGAGAGGCTCGTTCTTGTCATTTTCTTCAGTAAACTCTCTCACTAATTCAAGAATATAAAGAGCTGAATAGTATTTTCTTGAATTAGTCCTCAGCAAATGAAAATTATCACGCAACGCCCATTCGGTTAAAATATTCAAAGAAGAACTCGCTCTTTGAATAAACACTATATGGTTATACGTCAACAAATCTATACCCCCGCTTACGCCCTTTACAGAACGTTTTAATCCCTTGGCTAATGCCTGTATCTTGCCAAAATCACGTGTATAGAATGTTATTATCTGACTGGAATCTTTATAATCCGTCCTTCTTAAAGTAATAGCAGGTGTTTTACAAAAATCCATCTTCTACTCTTGGTACATTATAACCCAGGGCCTTAAGTATTTTTGATTCCTCTTCATGCATAACCCTGGCATTTCCTTCATTGCCATCATCATATCCCGATAAGTGTAATATACCATGTATAATATATAAAACAATTTCACCTTCAATGCTTATGTTTCTTTTACCTGCTGTATCTACTGCAGTTTCTACTGAAACAATAATTTCTCCACATAATATATTTTTATTATTGCTTAGTGGAAAAGATATCACATCTGTAACTTCATCAGAGTTAAAATACTGTTTATTAAGCTCCTTAATCTTGCTATTGTCAACAAGGGCAATACTCAATCTGGCATCCTTTCCCTTTTTGCTTAATACCTCCTTAACAGCACGCTTAATCTTACTACTCTTAATCTCATAATGCTTTTGTAAGTTAGCTATCTCTACAATTACCTTCAAATTAGGCCTTAGGCAACATTTTAGTTTTATATTTGTTTTTCCTGATTCAACAAATTCGAAATCCGAAGCACGAAATCCGAAACAAATTCGAATTCTCAAATGACTAAAATTCAAAACAAATAAAGTTTAGGTCATTTGAACATTTGCATTTTGATATTGTTTCGTTTTTCGATATTCGGTTTTCTGATTTAACTTGGTTTAATTCAAATCTTGGTAAACTTTGAATTTCCTATGCATCTATTAAAACTAATTATCGTATGCATCGACAATATCCCTTACAAGCCGGTGCCGTACGATGTCCTTGCGTGTAAGGTATACAAAATCAACCCCGGATACACCCTTTAACCTTTCCTGGACGTCTATGAGTCCTGATTTCTCTCCAGTTGGCAAATCAACCTGGGTTATATCACCCGTAACCACAACTTTAGTCCTTATCCCAAAACGTGTCAAGAAAGTCTTCATTTGCTTTACAGTACAATTCTGTGCCTCATCCAGTATTATAAAAGAATCATCAAGTGTTCTACCCCTCATAAAAGCCAGAGGCAGTATTTCTATTAAATCGTTCTCAATATATTTCTTTACCTGTCCAATCTCAATCATGTCAGCCAGGGCATCATACAACGGTCGCAAGTATGGATTTACCTTTGCCTGAATATCACCCGGCAGGAAGCCCAATCTTTCTCCCGCCTCTACCGCCGGACGAGCAAGAACAATCTTTTTTAGATAACCGCTTTTCATTGTGGAAAGAGCCAGTGAAACAGCTAAATATGTCTTTCCTGTCCCGGCAGGGCCAATACAAAAAACAAGATCATTATTACTTATGGCATTGACATATCTGGTCTGCCCCTCCGTCCTGGGTGTTACCGGTTGCCCTTTTATAAATACATCAATTGACCGTTCAGGTATTGAATGATCTATCCCCCTGTCTATGTCCGCAATAACAATATCAATGTCATCTTCATCCAGCTTGCCACTCCTTCTTATTATTTTTAACAGGCTGTTAACAACGTCAGTCAGCTTTTTAACTCTATCAAACTCACCTTCATATTTTAACACCCCATTTCTGGCAACAATCTTTACACCAAAAACATCCCTCATAATTCTGAGGTTCTTATCATGATTGCCAAACAAAATAGAAGCTTCCTGGTCGTTTGCTAGATGTATTTTATTCTCAACAATTGTACTGTTACCTGATACTTCACTCATGTTATAATTTAATTATATAGTTCCTTAACATAAAAAATTTGACCAATCTTGGCAAAGCTGACTTTGCAAAATTTAAGAATTTAGGGATTGAAGAATTCCCGCCTAACAAACACCGCCTAACAAACCGGCGGGCAAGCTGGCGGACAGGCAGAAATTCCTTAATCCCTCCCTGCCTGTCCCCGCCTGCCGGACGGGCAGGGGCAGACTGGAATTCCTCAATATTATAATTCCGACTTGTTCGGGTTAGGAATTTCCAGTTTATATATAACATTTCACTTTTGATCAATATCCAATGATTACTAAGAAATAATATGCTACAGGTATGCTTATGAGTAATGAATCTAATATGTCAAGTAAGCCTCCGAAAGCTGGGATTGCACTACTTGAATCCTTGACATCCATATCTCTTTTTATAATAGATTCTATTAAATCTCCACATATTCCTGAAGCCCCAACTATTAGCCCAAACGGCACTATTATGTAAAAAGGCAAAATCTTCATCCCCGGCAGGGTATTCAGTCCAATGGCTATCATCAGGCTGCTGAATAAAGCGAACAATGCACCTTCAATAGTCTTGTTCGGACTAAAGGATGAAAACTTGTGCCTGCCAAACTTCCTGCCAAAAAGATATCCTCCTATGTCGCCGCCTTTGGTAATCAGCAACACAATAAGTACAACACTTAATCCATTAGACATATGCCGAATCGGCATTATAAATGAGAGAAAAAAACATATATAGATTATCCCGAAAACGGTGACAGAGATATTCTTAATCGTATCATCAATACCTCGCTTAAGAGCCTGAGCACAAAATAACCAGAAAATTATAGGGAAAAATATGCACGTATATATTGGTTTCAACCCTTCATGATAGATCGACAACCAGAGTCCTAAAAAGACAATCACACCTCCAATTATTCCCGATACCTTGAATGGTACAAAGCCTTTCTTTTCTACTATATTGTAAAATTCAAATAAACATAACCCGCCGGCAAGAAGACCCACAAGGCCAAGACCTTTATCGGAATCAAAGGTATAATCAAAAAGGACTATGCCGCAAAACCCAAGCAGCATGGCGGTGCCAAGTATGATCCTTGTCTTGAGCACACTCATCCTATTAACCCGCCGTACCTTCTTTCCCTTTTAGCATAATCACTCAAGGCATCTTCCAGTTGCTTCTTCCTGAATTCAGGCCAATAGACAGACGTGAACCACAACTCGGCATAAGATACTTCCCAGAGCAGAAAATTACTCACGCGCATTTCACCGCCTGTCCTGATAAGCAAATCCGGATCGGTCATGCCAGACGTATACATGTAACCCTTAAAAACATCGTCATCTACATCTTTAAGTTTAATTACACCTTTCTTCACATCCCTTGCCAGTTCCTTTGCAGCATCTACTATTTCAGTCCTTCCGCCATAGTTAAGCGCAAGGCACAATATCATCCCTGTATTATTCTTACTTTCCTCCATGCTGATAAATAATTCCTTTTGGACATCTTCCGGCAGGGACTCTGTCCGTCCAATTGTTTTGAGAATGACGTTATTGTCTCTTATGGTCGGTCTCTCTGTGATTAAAAACTTTTTCAACATTCTCATCAAAAAGTTTACCTCCGTCTTTGAACGTTTCCAATTCTCATTTGAGAATGCATATAGAGTTAATTGCCCTATGTGTTTTTTGGCACATTCAGTTGTTATTTCTCTGACAGAATTAACGCCCTCTTCGTGTCCTCTTATTCTGAAAAAGCCCCTTCGCCTGGCCCAGCGCCCGTTTCCATCCATAATAATTGCTATATGATTTGGTAATCTCTTTTTTTTAACCATTATAATAGCCTGATAATCTGTGAACGTTCGGGACCAACAGAGATCATCTTTACTTTCAGTCCGATAATTTCCTCAATTCTTCTAATATAATCCATTGCCTTTCCGGGCAGGTCTTTTACATCCCTGACTTTAGAAGTATCTTCCATCCAGCCGGAAACCTCTTCATAAACCGGCTCACAATTCTCCAATACATCTATATCTGCGGGGAAATTATGATAAACTTTTTTGTCACTTTTATATCCCGTACAGATTCTAATAGTTTCCTGGTCATCAAGCACATCCAGCTTAGTCATTATAAGCGAGTCTACGCCACTGATCCTCACAGAATGTTGTATAGCCACAGCGTCAAACCAGCCGCACCTCCTTGGCCTGCCGGTAGTAGACCCGAATTCACAGCCTTTCTTACGAATGTGCTCTCCGAGTTCGCCATCAATCTCTGTTGGAAAAGGACCGCTGCCAACCCTGGTTGTATATGCTTTCGTTATCCCGATTATATCGTGAATCTGCTTGGGAGAAACCCCTATACCTGACGACACTCCACCTGCTGAAGCATTAGAGGAAGTAGTAAAAGGATAAGTCCCAAAGTCTACGTCCAGTAATGCGCCCTGGGCACCTTCGAAGAGAATCTTCTTCTTATCCTCTATAGCCACGGCCATTAATTCAACGGTATCACATACAAAGGGAGATATCTTGTCTGCATAAACGCAATACTCCTCATAAATTTCTTCACATGAAACAGGTTCGTCTTTATACAAATCAACAAATAACCTGTTTTTCTCTTCTACTGTTTTCTTCAGCCTCTCCTTAAAATGCTCTTTATGCAATAATTCAGCAACCCGAATACCTTCTCGCGCTATTTTATCAGTATAACATGGCCCTATACCACGGCCTGTTGTGCCAATCATTGAATCGCCCTTCTGCTTTTCTATAAGCAAATCCAATTTCTTATGATACGGGAAAACGACATGTGCGCGATCACTGATAAATAGATTTCCGTTTACGTTGATGCCTCTCTTTGATAACCCTTCAACTTCATCCAGAAACAGACCCGGATCAAAAACAATCCCATTTCCTATTACACATTTCTTATCCTGATGTAAGATCCCTGATGGTATTAAATGAAAAACAAACTTTTCGCCATCAATGATAAGTGTGTGACCTGCATTACCACCACCCTGATATCTGACAATAATGTCATAATCCTTCGCCATGATATCTATTATCTTCCCTTTGCCTTCGTCTCCCCACTGCAATCCGATAACACAGGTATTTGTCATAAGAACTCACTTTACAATCAAAATATATAAATATCTTGTGCTAAATAATTCTTCAGATGACTACACAGAAGCCATTGGTAGATATGAACTTGCAATTATAGGATATTAAGATTAAATGTCAACAACAATAACGAGTTAGGCGCATCCTGCGCAACTCTTACAAAATTGCTACAACGACATCCGTGTCGTTACTTTACGCCATTTTGCCTGCCCGTCCGTCAGGCGGGGATATGTGCTGGCGCACAAAAAAACATGATTTTGAATTTCCTATACATGAACTTAGCCTCACCTCATACTCTGTATTTGGCCAACATTTTCCCTATGAAAATATCCTTGACATCCCGGATTTCAAGTAGTAGCTTGTAGTTTTTAAATATTTATTTTGGCCAAAATCAACGTCCTGGATGCGCAGTCTTACGCATTCCATAAGACGCAGGCCTGCCCCGTAAAGTAGTTTTGACATCAACGCATGCGTCCCACTCATCATTCGGAGCAAGCTTTGAACCTCTTCTTGAGTAAGGACTGTTGGCGGCCTTTGTTGCCGTCTGGAGCGAACTGGGGCGATTTTACCGTCAAGAGGTAGATCAAGAACTTCACGGTAGAGGAAGACAATGGCATTTAGTGCCTGGCGTTGAGTAGAGGCTGAAACCTTTCCTTGTGTCGTCAGGTTAGATAAAAACCTCTCAACATGTTGAGAACAGAGATTCTTTGGATGGGTCTTGCTGTCGAAAAAACGTACGTAACGCAGTATCCACTGGCAATATGAGGTTTCGGTACGGTAGGCGTAATGATGGTAACGTAAAACCTCCCGTACCTGATCCATCAACTTTAAAGAAGGATTGGGGTGGAACTTGGACTTGTTTTCCATGTTTTCCTCAATATATCGCAATAAATGGAAAATGTCAAGTGTGTTTCAATAAGTGGACAAATGGACAAAATGTTTTGTTTTATATATTAAAATATTGGCATTAGTGGTAATATTTTCCATCTATAGCAAGTAATATCATGGAAACTTTCCACTTATTGCATGTTATGTTTCTAAAAACAAAAAACATGAAATAGCAAATTATTAAACCAATCCACATTCCATTTACAAATTTATGTCCGATTTCATCAACACTATTATTAATAGACGATGGGAAATTAGCGGAGCCCTCATAATGGTTGCTATTGGGGCCTATCTCCTTAGGTCTTAATAACAAAAGGAATAGATTTGCTAACGCCTCTCAAAAATTCCGAGAAACCATTATCGACGAGATTGGAAGCATTTACCCCAACCCTACAAACTGGCCGAAAAACCCTGTCCATATTGGCCTTTTTTTGAAATCCAAATTTACAACTCTCCAGGCTGCTGTTGAAAAATTCAGCATGGCTTTGCCCACCAAGAACAAACGAAAAGCCTTTGAATACGCTTGGCTCTGCTATCACTGCCCTTCCAGTCAAAGACACAATAAGGACAATCAAGGATATGAACATTATATACCGATTGCGTCTGAAGATATTGATGGAAAGCCAATCACGAAAGAAACTACTTTGGAAAAATGTAAAGAAACTTTTAAACATAATGTTGAACAATTATTAAAATTTGCAAATAAAACATAACAAATCATTGTACCCAACCTGCTGGCCATTTGCGATTTGTCTAAAGTTGAAATTGTAAGTAATAGTTTCAGTCATTCATAAGCCTTCTTGCTTACCCGCAGGTGGGTAAACTCTACGTTATACTTGGAAATTGATTTACAATGAAACTCTTCATACATCTTAAAAATACTGAAGAAGATGCAAAACCCATAAAAGAAGCTTTAAGGGAATTTGATGGCTCCGTTGTTGTCGAGGAAAACCATGTTATCATTATTACGCCCTCAATCGTCGCTGGTGATATTGATCTACTGAACACCGACAATATATGGGAAGCATGGTTCAGGATTACCGAGTTTCTTGATATCATTAACGGTTCAGTCATAATCGAAGGTGTAGTATTAAATCATGTATCCTTAACTAAAGTTCATTACGAAGATTCCAGTGGGAAGCAGCATATATTAGGCAATGTTGGCAAAATGGAAGGTTTTTTACCAGGCTTTAGGATGAACAAGCCTGATATTTCAAAAATAATCCCATTAGCCCTCAAAGACAAAGCAGTAGCAAAAGCCCTCAGATTGTCTAGTCGTGACTTAGACTGGGTAAACCTTTGCCGCATACATGAAGTTATGCAAGAAGACGTAGGTGGTATGTCTAAAGGTGATTTTAGTGCTCTCACAGGCTCTGCAAACAACAGTTCAGTCTCTGGTGATCTCGCACGTCATGGTGATATAAAATGCGATACTCCTAAAAAAACGATAACACTCGTAAAAGCTCAACACCTGATAAAACAAACAATGCGTAAATGGATACACGACAAACTTGATCAGTGACTTATGTATTTGTATGCTCATGATTATTGAAAAAATTGTATAACAAATCAGTGGAGCCAACCCCTCCGTCATTTGTGATTCGATTATTTTCAGACTCTTTGTTTATCTTATTTTTATCTATTATTTTATTTGCCAAACGGGGTAGCTCACCTCAAACGTTATGCGTAAAAAATCATGGTAGATCTACGAAAAGCTCGTTCATTTGATAAAAGTAAAGCCACTGATATTCCAGAGCAAATCTTTGCGGAAATCGGATGCAGACTGGTTTTGATTCAAGACTTGGAAATGTTCATAGCATTTGTAGCCAAGGTGGCATTTGAAAAAGACTCCGAAGCAGCCAGAAATGCAATTTTGAAAGCAGATAAAAAGACTTTGGGGCAGCTATTAATCCAATTGAGAAAGAAGGTTTCTGTGCAAGAGGGCTTTGATGAGCAGCTATCACGTACACTTGAGGCTAGAAATTTGTTTGTACATGAGTTTTCTCATTTTTTTGATCTTAGGGACAAAAGTGGTCAGCAACATGCGATTAAGTTTCTTCTTGAAAGCCTGGATGACCTCGAAGAGGTAACCAATTTAATGAAAGCAGTCATCATATCTTACGGCCGTGACAGAGGGATACAAGATGGGGTGCTAGAGGAATACTGGCGACAGCATGGCGATTTGAATATGTTGGAGTCTATTTATATACCAAAAGCTTCCAAAGTATTAAATAAGCATGAAGACGCATAGCAAGTTGTTCAATCGTGACCTCCGCTTCGCAGTGGCCACTTAACTCAACCGTTATGTATTTATCAAACCATCGAATAATTTTTAGTTTAGCTTAGTTGAATTTTCTATTTCCCAATCATTTACATAATTCCATTGTGGTATAGTAAAAAGTGCAATTATTATTAAAAATATAATACAACCTAAGCATATTTTTATAATTAAACTTTCTGAATAATGGTAACTTTTATTACGATCGTCCTGACTTCTTTCATTACTGCTATCTTTATCCATTTTTTTAGTGAAAGCAGAGATCATCTTTCTCGGCGCAATATAGCTGCCTCTAATTTTAGAAGGGTTTTTATTGAGGAGATCAAGATTTTGCGAAAGCTGAATACTTATTCTGCTTTGCCTGATGCTCCAAATATCCCCACTGTTTTGGAGGATGCCTTTGTTTGCCATGATATTGCACTTCAAGAGTTTAACCTCTTCCTTACTAGGTGTGAAAGTGGCAGCCTCAATCGCCTGTGGCATAATTACTGCGAATATGAAGGCATATATCCATATTTTGCACAATATGATTGTAAAGGTGGCAGCATAAAACAAAATGAAAAAAATAAACAACTTGCCATTACACAAATAAATAATCTTATAAAATTTGCTGCACCTAAAAGGAATTGGCTTGTTGAATGTATTCATAAAATTACCCAAAGAATAAAATGTAAGAAATAATTTACATAACAATTAGATGGACATTGACTCGAAATGTCCGTGCGGTCTATGTCTTATTGCTAAATACGTTTTAGTTATTCTTTCGCATGTCATCTAGGACGTTATGTTTTTGCATAATTATGGGAATCATTATTACCGCAGCCCATAGTACACCAAGAAATAAGAAAAGAATATGAATGTAGCCAATATCCCAGTTTATCCTTTTATTGTTATTGCATCCCTGATTACAATCCTTGGGGGTTTTGCATTGCAACGCTTTATTGCCTTCCAAAATGCGTCCCTTAAATTCCGAGAAACCATCATCACTGAGCTTGGAAGCATTTACCCCAACCCTACATGGAAAATAGGGACAGCGACCGTTTGTTGTTTTGCATATGATCTACACAGCTATAAAATAGTCGCTGTCCCTATTTGTTCGGATTCTGCGCTTAATGATTTGATCCTTCTTTTCTTTAACGGAGTTGCATACCGTCAATGCTTAATCGTAATGCCCCCTTTTTTTTCTTGACTTCAACAATATACAGTCTTATCATTCCAGCATATTCAATTCACAACGCACAAAAGCTATGCCACAGTAGGATGCTGTGGGTATACTAAAACCGGTTTGGTTTTGGCTTTTCAAAAACCAAATCTTGGTTGCCTGCCCGACATGTCGTTCAGGCGGGCAGTTATCCCCGGACTGGAAAACGCCGAGGACTTTCCTCGGGCAAAATAGTTTTCGGTTTTTTTTCGAAAACTATTTTAAGATGAGGATAAGCGATTCAAAATAAAGTTTGTTTTTACATGAGGTAAACTTATGAACTTTCTTTCCAAACATAGTTATTCTCTAATTATAGTATCTTGTTTCATTGGAATGAGTATCAAGTTGCTGTACAGGTTTATACACAAAAACTTCGATCCGTACTTTCCTTTTTCAATAGAATATTCAAGCTGACGTAATAGCTTTACAATAATATATTTACATCAATAAATTGTCTGATAGCGGTTTTATAATACCGCGTTTAGGCAGCCTAATCTATGTTATAAACAGAAAAGGAGGCAAGGAAATGCTTGATATTAGGAGAAATAATATTACGCGCCTATGGATTTTAGGTTTCATTCTGTTGGTGGTTTTTGGCGGCTTGACTGGATGTTTTGACGATTCTGTGTCAATTATTGTTGAGCCAAACAAAAATTTATCAAGTGAAGAATTAGAAGTTCAAAAAAAATTCACCGAATACCTTCAGGAAAACCCCTCTGAAGCGATAAAGGAATACAGAAAGCAATTTGACGTGATTAATACCGATAATGCTCGCGAGTTGTCAGAAGACTATGA
>JACZYU010000112.1 GCA_022570935.1 Planctomycetota bacterium
AGAGGAGATAAAATAAACGTTAATTATATCTCAAACTTACTACGCATACGTTTAACAAATTGTTTGATTGTTTTGGATGCTTTATGGATAACTTCAGGTGGTAAATTATCTTCATAAAAGTTTTGGTGCATGGAATTGGCAATGCTGACAATGTTTAAGATACTTTCATCCTTAAGCTCTTTAGAAATAGATGCCAGGTAAAAACCAATACCATCATGAGACTTAATCGTCTTATTGCGAGAAGCAGCTATTGCCTTGGTAATCGTGGCAGTTGCTCCCCAAAGTTTTTCAGAGACCTGAGAATAGTTCTTTTGTTTGTATAATTCTTCAGATTCCTTTAAATACTTTTCATGTAGGGCCACATATCTTTTTAATCTTCCATTTAACTTCATGTACTTAGCATATTTCAAGAATCATTTTTTGTCAACTAAATCATAAAGAATTTTCTCAGAATTTGAAAAAGTTATTGAAATCTTACAGGTTTTTGCTTTAATGCAATACTACATTTACTAAAGAAAGTAACCTAACAAAAGAAACCCTATATCAAATTATTGTTTTTTTAAACAAAACGTCATGAGAACGCTGGCAAAATTATTTGCGAAATCTCCATTTGCCCCCCTGCAAAGGCATATGCAGGATGTAAATGAATGTGTCATTAGAGTAAAAGAGATATTT
The DNA here is from genome assembly GCA_022570935.1 of Planctomycetota bacterium. Taxonomy (GTDB): domain Bacteria; phylum Planctomycetota; class Brocadiia; order Brocadiales; family Scalinduaceae; genus Scalindua. The sequence continues at coordinate 676 of JACZYU010000112.1, forward strand.
AAGGCTTTGGAGGAAAACGATACGAAGTCAGTCTCACGAATAGCCAGAGAAATTTCAAAGCTTGAGGCGAGAGCGGATACTACAAAAAATGAATTGCGCAATCATCTTCCGGGCGGCCTGTTTATGCCTATCAGCAAGGCCGCATTATTAGAAATCTTATCATTACAGGATGATATTGCAGATGATTGTGAAGACATCGGAGTATTGCTTACACTTAAAGAACTCACATTAAAGGATATATTCAAAGATGATTTCAAAGCCTTTTTAAATAAGAACTTTGAGACTTATGAACTTGTCAAAGAGATTATTGATGAGTTTGACAATCTACTTGAGACCTCTTTTACCGGCCGTGAGGCAGAGAAAGTCAAGTCTATGGTTAACAAAGTAGCTCTAAAGGAGCATGAATCCGACGTGACTCAAAGAAAGTTACTTAAGAATATTTTCAGAAATGAAGACCATTTTACACATGGAGAATTCCAGTTGTGGTTATTAATTCTGAGAGAAATAAGAACATTATCAAACACATCTGAAAAGTTAGCCCACCGTATCCGCAATCTACTTGACCTTGAGTAATGATAAAGAGAGAGCAACTTGAGCCCTGAAACTATACTCATTATTTTAGCCCTGAGCATCAGTTTTTACATGGCCTGGAATATTGGCGCAAATGATGTTGCAAATGCCATGGGAACATCCGTCGGTTCCGGGGCTTTAACCCTGAGACAGGCTATTCTCGTCGCCGCAGTCATGGAATTCGCAGGAGCATTTCTAGTTGGTTCTCACGTCACAAACACCGTCAGAAAGGGTATAATCGATCCAGTCATATTTGCCTCTGATCCAAACAGTTATATCTATGGAATGATCGCAGCGTTATTGGCTGCCGGCGTATGGCTGAATATTGCTTCATATAAGGGGTGGCCTGTTTCCACCACTCATTCAATCGTAGGCGCTGTTTTGGGGTTCGGTATCTTGTTCGGTGGATTTGGCGCCATTCACTGGGACAAAGTATCACAGATTGCCGCCAGTTGGGTGGTATCACCTGTCCTAAGCGGGGCGATTTCGTTCTCGATATTTATTCTATTGAGAAGGATTATTTTTGATTCTAAGACTCCAGTAGAGTCTGCGAAAAGAATCACGCCATTTTTAGTATTTTTTGTTCTAGGAATACTGACATTGGTAATGGTTTTCAAGGGATTAAAGAATCTTCACCTCGATCTGTCTCTCAGTCATGCACTGTTACTTGCCGGACTGGTGGGATTATTAGGTGCTCTTATCAGTATACCTCTGGTCAGTAGAGTTAAATCTTCCAGGCCTGAAAGTGAAGATGAGTTTATTGATCCGAAGGTCGAAAAGAGTATGCAGAAGGTAGTGATGCATCTTAGAAGGGTAAAGGAATCCGTCGCTGGAGAACTTTCTGATGAAATTAAGAAAGTGTTAGATAAAACGGAAAATATCTCTAACCGATTAGAGAAATACTCTCATTTAAAACACGTCAGTACCGAATATCTGACAGTAGAAAAGATATTTGTGTATTTGCAAATCTTGAGCGCCTGCTTTGTCGCTTTTGCTCATGGTGCAAACGATGTGGCCAATGCCATTGGGCCATTGGCGGGTGTTCTTTCTGCAATTAAGTTCGGAGTGGTAGGAATGGAAGCGCAGGTTCCTCTACTGGTACTCTTATTAGGAGGAATAGGTATTGTTATCGGGCTTGCCACCTGGGGATGGCGTGTCATCCGAACCATAGGGAAATGCATTACTGAATTAACTCCCACGAGGGGTTTTGCTGCTGAATTCGGGGCGGCCATAACTATTGTATTGGCCTCTAAACTTGCTTTGCCGGTATCAACTACCCATATTCTGGTAGGCGCCGTTCTCGGTGTGGGACTCGCCAGAGGCTTAAGCTCTTTAAACCTGAGAACCATTCGAGAGATAGTCGTCTCCTGGGTGATTACTATCCCTGCCTCAGCATTGTTAACCGCAGTATTCTATTTTATAATCAAATTTTCATTTTCCTGATAATTTAATGCATAGAGGTTCCTAACCCGAACGATTCGGTCGCTATAGTCGCCCCTGTGGGCAACTCAAGGTCCGCCTCAGGCGGGAATTATAATATTGAGGAATTCTTGTCTACCGACAGGCAGGGAGGGATTAAGGAATCCCTGAATTCCTAAATTCTTTTAATTTGCTTAATATGAAAGTATACTTCATTGGCGCCGGCCCTGGTGATCCCGAACTAATAACCGTAAAGGGGAAAAAAATAATTGAAATGTCCGGATATTGTATATATGCAGGTTCACTGGTAAACCCTGATATCCTTAAGTATTGCAGTAAAGATACAAGAATATACGATTCTGCATCCATGACCCTGGATGAAATCATAAATATCATAGAAGAGGCAAAGGAAGATAATAAAGATGTTGCCAGGGTTCACACAGGCGACCCCTCGATATACGGGGCAATACAGGAGCAAATGTCAGAGTTGGATAAACGTGGGATTGATTATGATGTAATACCCGGTGTGAGTTCTTTTCTGGCGGCAGCATCAGCATTAAAACAGGAACTTACTTTACCAGGTGTATCGCAAACTGTAATTATAACGCGTATTGAGGGGAAAACACCCGTACCTGAAACAGAAGGATTAGAGATCCTCGCAAAATCGAAAGCAACACTATGCATATTCTTGAGTGTTAGTGAAATTAAAAAAGTTGTGAAAATCCTCAAGCCAGTTTATGGAACCAATTGTCCCGTGGCAATTGTGTACAAAGCAAGCTGGAAAGATGAAAAAGTCATCATTTCCAACCTTAGCAATATTGCAGACGATATAATCCAGAATGATATCAAGAAGACTGCTATAATTATTGTTGGTGATGTGTTATCTAAAAACTTCACATATTCAAAACTATACGACAAACATTTCAACCACACATACCGACACTAATCACATAATATTTTATAAGTTGATTTTTAAATCCAGTCAACCTATAATCTAGTAACATAAAGTGGCAAAGCCATCCAAGTTTGAAGTGTCTAAAGTGAACTAAAGTGCCTAAAGTTAAAAAATAAAAGATTTATTTTTTACCACAACTTTAGCTCACTTCAAACATTAGGCACTTTTAACTTTTTATGACACGAAGAAAACTTTCTAAAAAAAGAAGGTTTTACAGAGTAATAGTATACATTTACTAACCGAAATAACCATGAACGAGTGCCCGAGTTGTTCAAAACCATTACAATTTAAAGCAATGACAAGTATTGCGTATCGCTTTATCCCCTCTTGTAATAAGAATACATTTGAATGCACAAACTGTAAAACAACTATAGTCAAGTTAAATTGGTTAATGATAAATTTTTACTTTATGTTGGGCACAATACTTTTATTAGAAACAATATTTCTTGGCTTTAAAATGCTGCCGTTGCTTCTGAATTTATTTAACATAATGATTGGATTGGGGTCATACGCAATGATCATAAAAGGGTTTCGCTTAAGACTTAAAAGCAATTAATTTAATGGAGGTTTATATTGAGACAAGGAAAAATGAGGTTTCTCGGGATTTTACAAATATGTTTATTATTTTTAGTTCTTATTTGTGGTGGCAATCTGTTCGCCGAAGGCCAGACCAATTTTAATAAAAAGTTCTTCGACGAGATAGAACCAATCAAAGTAAAAGAACCGTTCGCAGTTGCATTAGGCGCTATGGATAAAGACGAACTTTTCATTTACACATATGAAGACGCAGTGAAGTTGGCCGGGCATTCATGTCTGGCAGTTTCAGGCGCATACAGGTTAACCCAGATAGCTCTGAAGTGGCTTTATGGTGATGGAATACCATTACGGGGAGGTGTGGCCGTGACATTTAAGGGTGGTGTCGAAGACAAGGTTAACGGTCCTATATCACAGGTAGTTACCTTAATAACGGGTGCTGCTGCCGAAAACGGATTTCATGGATTCGGAGGCGGAAAATACAAAAGGCGTAATCTTTTAAAATTTGATGAAAACAGTCAACCGCCTAAGAACGCTATTTGCTCGGTAATATTCAAAAGGATTGATAACGGAAAGGCTGTCGAAGTTACTTATTCAAAATATATGCTTCCAAACAATCCAAAGATATCAGACTTAATGCCTCTTGCAATTAGCGGTAAGGGCACTGATGAACAAATTAATGAATTTGGCAATCTCTGGCATGAGAGAGTCAAGATGGTCTTAATGGATGACTTGGAAGGCATGTTTGTGGTAAATGAAGTTAAATAATTTTTATTTATAGACTATGGAGGAAAAACAATGGCAGAAGGACAGACTAAGTTTAGCAAGGATTTCTTTGATCAGGTAGAACCAATTAAAATGAAAGATCCACTTGCTGTGGCATTGGGCGCCATGGACAAGGATGAACCATTTGTATATAGATATGAAGATGCTGTGAAAACTGCCGGCCATTCATGTCTCGCTGTATCAGGCGCATATAGATTAACTCAGACTGCGTTAAAACACCTTTATGGAGATGAAATCCCTTCCAGAGGCGGGATAAAGGTGACATTCAGAGGCGGTATTGGATACAGGGTTAATGGGCCAATCTCTCAGGTCGTTACTCTTATAACCGGCGCTGCCGGTGAAAATGGATTTCACGGGTTGGGAGGCGGCAGATTCAACAGACATAATCTCCTGACTTTTGATGAAAACAGTGAAGCGCCTGCAGGCTCAATATGCTCAGCAATCTTTGAAAGAGTTGACAATGGAAAATCTGTAGAGGTTACCTATAACAATAGTATGCTTCCCGGCAATCCAAAAATGGGAGAGCTGATGCCTCTTGCAGTTAGCGGAACCGGCACGGATGAGGAGATCAAGGAGTTTGGTGATCTATGGCACGACAGGGTCAAAATGGTGCTGCTGGGTGACTATGAAGGTATGTTTGTCGTGAAAGATTTAAAGTAGTGTCAATCATAAAAGATGTTAGCAGTGGTTGCCGTATACATCAGACAAATCATAAATTGAATTATCCATACAGGCTATATCATTTGTCAAGCAGCCAGCAGGGTCTTTTTTGCGGAGAGTACATAGATTATGCCGGAAACTATGGTAACTATAACTGTAATCCATATGAAGGCATAAACTATGTATTGCATCCAGATAATGTTTTCAAAGTGAGCATAGTAGAGGAGCATTGCACAAATAGTTACTGATTGTATAACCATCTTAGTTTTTCCCCATATGTTGCTGCCAAATTTAACTCCCTTTGATTCAGAAAACCCTCTTATACTACTAACAAAAAATTCTCTGGCCACTATTATAATTACCATCCATGGCGCGATAACATCCTTTGCGATATGTAAAAAAATAATAAAAGCTCCACAGATAATAACCTTGTCCACAAATGGATCTACTATACGTCCCAGGTCTGTTGATAAGTCCCACTTTCTGGCAAGATACCCATCCAGCCAATCTGTAAAAACTGCAACAAAAAAGATAACTAAAGCCACATTAAAATACCTGTGTGATAAAAAAGCGAAAAAAACAACAGCAAGCAACAATCTCGAAAGTGTTATTCTATTCGGGAGATTAAAGGCAGCACTTTTCAGGAAGCTTAATTTCTCTGCCGGGGCATCGGTTTTTTGGTGTTCTATATCCATGATTAATCACACTTTATTTATTCTGTGCCTCCCATACTTCAAGTTCAACGAATACTTCTCTTGCCTGGCTTCCTTTATAATCTCCAACTATACCATCTTCTGCCATCAAGTCTATCAGCCTTGCAGAGCGAGAGTAACCAATCTCTAATCTTCTTTGCAGCAACGATACAGACCCTCGCTGTGTTTCCAATACAATTCGTACCGCTTCTTCATAAAGTTCATCCTTGGCAGCAGCATCGTTTCCCTTTACAGAACCCTGCCATACCTTTAACTCAGGGCTGAATTCCGGAAGAGCTATTTGTTTTAAATAATCAACAACTTTTTTTATCTCATTATCACTGACGTATGTTCCCTGTACTCTTGACAGCTTTGAGGTGCCTGGCGGCAGAAAGAGCATGTCGCCTCTACCTAAAAGTTTTTCTGCGCCATTTTGATCCAGAATCGTACGTGAATCAACCTTTGAAAAAACATGAAACGAGATTCTCGATGGCAAATTAGATTTTATCAAGCCCGTAATTACGTCTACTGACGGTCTTTGAGTTGCGACTATAAGATGAATACCAACTGCCCTGGACTTCTGAGAAAGCCTGATAATTGCAGCCTCCACCTCTTTTGAGGCGACCATCATCAAATCAGCCAATTCATCTAAAACAATCACCATGCTTGGCAATAAGAAAGGAACATCATCAAGACTTGCATCCCCTTCCTGATTCAGCCTTCTTTCCTTCTCTGAATCACTCAGTCTATTGTATCCGGCAATATCTTTTACGCCAGCTCTTGCCAGAAGAGTATATCGCTCATCCATCTTATTGACTGCCCATTCCAATATTGCCGCCGCCCTCTTCATATCAGTAACAACAGGGGCAATCAAATGTGGAATATCCTTAAAAGCTGAGAATTCCACCATCTTCGGGTCTACCAGTATTAGCTTCAATTCTTCCGGCCTTTGGAAAAGAAGTATACTTAAGATTATAGAATTCAGACATACCGACTTTCCAGAACCAGTCGTACCGGCAACTAATAAGTGCGGCATAGCCGCAAGGTCTGCGATTAAAGGGTATCCGGCAATATCTTTACCCAATAACAAAGGTATGGTGTATTTATTAATATCCTTATAAGCGGCCTCATATAATTCTCGCATTTGCACAGGTTTTCTATGAGTATTTGGCACTTCAATTCCAATAGTAGATTTCCCCTGTATAGGGGCAACTACACGTATACTTTGCGCCTTCAGGGCAATTGCAATATCATCAGAGAGATTTGATATCTTTCCTACCTTTGTACCGGGCGCCAGTTCCAATTCATACATGGTAACAGAAGGCCCTTTCTCCATTCCTACAACCTCAACAACAACATTAAACTGTGCTAACGTTTCTTTTAGTACAGCCGCTTTTTCCATGATATGTTCATCGCTGTCTAACCTATGTTTTTTAAGTTCATCCAATAGTGAAACCGGAGGAAGAACATAACCTTTG
>JACZYU010000113.1 GCA_022570935.1 Planctomycetota bacterium
GATAGACATGCCAATAACGGCTATAAGAATAAGATTGCCCTGCATTGGGAAGACGAAGACAATACCAAAAAGCAGTATACGTTTTCAGACATAAAGAGACAATCCGACAAACTGGCAAATGCATTGAGAAATCTGGGCATAGAAAAAGGTGATCGTATTTTTCTGTTTTTACCAAGGGTTCCGGAACTTTACATAAGCATTATTGCCATAGCAAAGATTGGAGCCATCGCCGGACCCATGTTCTCTGCATTCGGGCCGGAAGCAATAAAGGATCGCCTTCATGACAGCGAAGCAAAAGTGCTTATAACCACTCCTGAACTAAACCAGAGAGTACATGAAATAAAAGAAGAGTTACCCGCACTTAAACATATATTACTGGTCAATGCGGAAAACAATCTTAAACAGGACGAAATCAGTTACGAATCCGAAACAAACAAGGCTTCAGAATCATTTAAAATAAGGTGGGTCGATCCTGAAGATTACCTGCTTATCCTTTATACCTCAGGTACTACAGGAAAACCCAAGGGTGTAACTCACGTTCACAATGATATGATCTCTCATTATATTACCACCAAGTGGGTTTTAGACTTAAGGGAAGATGATGTTTACTGGTGCACCGCAGACCCAGGATGGGTAACCGGCACAGTGTATGGCATCTGGGGGCCATGGTTAAATGGAATCTCACAAGTCGTATATAACGGGAGATATGATGCTGAAAAATGGTACTCAATCATAGAAAAATACAAGGTGACTGTATGGTACACTGCGCCAACTGCGTTAAGGATGCTTATGAAGGCCGGCGACAAGATCATTAAAAAATACGATTTAAGCAGTCTGAGATATATCTGCAGTGTCGGAGAACCTCTTAATCCGGAAGTTATAAGGTGGGGACTGAAGGTTTATAACCTGCCTATTCACGACAACTGGTGGCAGACGGAAACCGGTTCAATAATGATAGCTAATTATCCTAGTCTGCCAATAAAACCTGGTTCAATGGGTAAGCCATTTCCGGGTATCTGTGCAAAGATTATTAATGCAAAAGGCAAAGAATTATCTCCGGGAAAGCATGGCCTCCTGGCTTTGAAACGAGGTTGGCCATCAATGCTGAGGAGGGTATGGTCAGACAAGAAGAAATATAATGAATATTTCCGTATCTCCGGTTGGTACACCACAGGGGATACGGCTTATATGGATAATGACGGTTATTTCTGGTTCGTGGGAAGAGCGGATGACGTCATCAACACTGCCGGACACCGTGTAGGCCCGTTTGAAGTGGAAAGTGTATTAGTGGAACATGAAGCAGTTGCGGAAGCAGGTGTTATTGGGATACCGGATAAGGAAAGAAGTGAAATTATAAAGGCATTTATTGTTCTAAACCATGGATACAAACCTTCACCTAAACTCAAGAAGGAGATACAGGGATTTATAAAGAAACGATTAGCCGCTCATGCATACCCGAGAGAAATCGAGTTTACAAAAAGTGTCCCTAAAACAAGAAGTGGAAAAATAATGAGAAGAGTATTAAAGGCAAGAGATTTAGGATTACCAACAGGTGATATATCTACACTGGAAGAGGAATAACGAATACAAAATTGGTCTCTTAACAAAGTGCCTAAAGTTTGAAGTGACTAAAGTGAGCTAAAGTTGCGGAAACCACGCTGAACGTGGTAAACAATTTATTTAACTTTAGTCACTTTCCTGCCTGTCGGCAGACAGGAGTTCACTTTAAACTTCAAACTTATTATGAGGAATTGTATAGTTAGAAATGGTTTAACTCAGGCATGCCAAGTGGAATGACATTAAAACCCATTTCAAATAGCTCTTTGTGTGGCAAAATATTCCTACCGTCAAAAATAAAAGCAGGCTTCTCCATTGACTCGAAAATCTTCTTATAATCCAAAGTCTTATAACACTCCCATTCAGTTAACACTGCAATCGCATGAGCATTTTTCGCGGCCACATATGGATCCGGACAATATTCAACATTTTCTTTGTACTCTTTCAGTACAATTTTTGCATTTTCAAGCGCTTTTGGATCAGAGATAGCTACGTTGGCCATTTCACTTAAAAGTTTCTTTGCAACGTAAATTGCCGGAGATTCTCTTGTGTCTCCGGTATTTGCTTTAAAAGCAAAGCCGAATAGTGCAATTCTTTTCCCGGCGATGGTATTAAACATCGACTTCAACATTTTCAGGACAAAGCGCTCTATCTGGTATTCATTCATTTTTACAACACTTTCCCAATAATCCGCTACTTCATCCAATCCGTAGTGCCTGCAAAGATATACAAGATTAAATATATCTTTTTTAAAACAAGAGCCTCCAAATCCAACGCTGGCATTTAAGAATTTCAGACCTATTCTACTGTCGGTTCCAACTGCATATGCAACTTCTTGTATATTAGCCTCTGTTTCTTCGCAAAGAGCGGAGATACTGTTAATTGATGAAATACGTTGAGCTAAGAATGCATTAGCAGTCAACTTTGATAATTCTGTACTCCACACATTGGACGTTAGTATCTTTTCCTTATCAATCCATGAAGAATATAACTGAACAATTTCATCCCGTGCTCTTAATCCAGATTCGGTCTCTCTAGACCCGATTAACACCCTGTCAGGATTTTCAAGGTCTTTAATTGCGGTACCTTCAGCAAGAAATTCCGGGTTGGACAATACATCAAAGATAATACCATTCTCATTCGAATTAAGTATTCGTTCCATGGCTTCTGCGGTTTTAACAGGCAACGTGCTTTTTTCCACAATAATTTTACTTGAATCAGACAACTTCAATATTTGACGGGCCGTCTTTTCCCAATATTGCAAATCCGCGGCATAACCTGCTCCATAACCATACGTTTTTGTAGGAGTATTAACGCTCACAAAGATTATATGAGCTTCTTTGATGCTGTTTTCTACGTCGGTACTAAAGAATAGATTTTTATCACGTACCTTGTGTACAATTTCCAACAGACCGGGTTCGTATATAGGGAGATTTTCAGAATTCCAGGCCCTTATTCGTTCACTATTAATATCAACAACTACCACCTTATACCCGGGGTTTTTCAAGGCAATCATCGCCATCGTTGGCCCGCCAACATAACCTGCACCTATGCACAATATAGTTTTTTCATTATTCATAACAAATACCTCTTTTAAGCCTATTTATTTCTCCCTTATCTATGCCAAAACACATTACTACATTGCACTGCCGAAATAGTGGAGACAAGTAATTGCAGTGGTTTACTAAAATTTAATGTGAGAGATGCACCTGATACCTTTCCTCTAAAAGCCTTATAATCCTGGCAATTACCGCTTTCATAACGGTCATTTTAGTATCATCTATTGTAAAGAAGTGTACAAGCTTGCGATGGTACAGTTCCGCAAATTTATTGTCAACCTATAAATTGGAAAGAGATTGTGGAAAGAAAGTCTGGCCTCTATACTTGTAAAGTATTTCTAAGTTAATGCCATTATTCCTGATAGGTGTGTGTTTAATTCAAGTAATATCTGTTGTCTTAAAAGAGAGCGAAAAGTGAATGTTAAATTTTTATATTTTCATATTTGGTTTGGATAAAGGTTTATCTGGAGCTTCGACTTATTTATCGTCTCTATCTCATCTGTATATTCTACAAACAACCTTTCCAATATTCTTTTCTCATCTCCATTTACCTTTTTAATTTCTTCAGGAGTAACATTTCTATACCATCTAATAAAATTTCTTTTTTCCATTTCTTTATTCCATCTTCTTTCTATTTCTTCTCCACTCACAATGAATCTCCTTTAAAGTAGTTTTATAATTGTTCTATGTTATATCTAGAACATAGCTACACAAATTGATTAATGAGGTAAACTGATTGGGGAATTGTGGAATTTAAGAATTTAGGAATTAATCCCTCAATCCCCAAATTCCTCAATTCTTAAATTAAAATCCATATAATCGAATAAATCTGTCGTTTCCTACAAAATTTGCGGTAAACTTTGAAATTCCGATACAGTTAATTAAATCTCCAGACCAAACCCCATGAATATATAAAACTAAAGGTAAAGATTGTATTATTGTTTCTTTATTATTCTTACCAGGTTTTCTGTGTGAGATCGGAACTCGACACTACTCTTCATCTTTTCCTTTATCTTATTTATAGCAAAAATGACTGTCGTATGCCTCTTGTTCGCAAAATACCGCCCAATTTCCTGGTATGAGGACTCAGTAAGTTCTTTTGTAAGATACATGCAAATTTGACGGGTAAGAGCAATATTCTTTGATTTGTTCCCGGAATGAATGTCATTGCGAGACACGTTATAATGCTTAATGACAACGTCCTCTATATCCTTTAGTGTAACACTCCTCCTGTTAATGTACAGTTCACTCAGGGCGTCAGAAGCCAATTGCAAATCGATCTTTACCTTATTTATGTTTGCATATGCCTGCACCGTAGTTATTGCGCTTTCCATTGATCTTACGCTATCATTAAACTTCTCAGAAATGAATTCCAGAACGTTATCAGGGATTTTCTTTCGTGTATTTGCAACTTTAGATCGTAAAATCTTCAGTGCGGTGTTGAAACCCGGTTGCTCAATCTTTGCAATCATTCCTGACATAAACCTGCTGACAAGACTCTCCTTAAGCTGATTCATCAATCTGGGATGTGCGTCACTAGCAAACACTATTCTTTTAGATAAACCGTGCAACGTATTGAAAGTATGAAGAAATTCTTCCTGAACTCCATTCTTGTTAGCAAGAAAATGAACGTCATCTACAAGAAATATATCAACACCCCGATACTTTTTCCTGAATGATTCAAGACTGCCGCCTTTTAGAGAATAAACGAACTCATTTGTCCAGTTCTCAGCAGGCATGTATACTGCACTTATGGCGCTTGATTCAGCTTTCAATCGATTCCAGATACCCTGGAGGAGGTGTGTTTTACCTACCCCAATAGAGCCATGCACAAAAAGTGTATTAAATGCCACTGGCCCGGGTTTTAAAATCTCAAGAGCTGCGGCATAAGCCAACCGATTACAACCACCAACAACATAATCCTCTAACAACAACTCCCTTTTACTTATGAAACCGCTGCTTTGATTCAATGGTTTTTCAGATTTTATGATATCAGCCACTCTTTTGTGGCTGATTTTAGAACTTCCATTGTTTTCTACAAGAAGATTTATTGAAGGATTCATTCCAGTTTGATTTTTTATTGAATCTTTTATCAGTGACTCAAAACTGTCACGAATCTTCGTCTGGACAAATTGGTTCGGCACACCTATACTTAAAGATTCATTGTCGAAGGAAATCAGGCGGGAATTTTTAAACCATAAATTGTATTGTCGTGTACCAATCTTAGTCTCAATTTCAGAAAGAATGTTTTTCCAGAGATCAGAAGATTCTTTTGTTGTAGAAAGGTTCATGTAAGGAGAGAAGAAACAGATCAGAACATATTTCGAATAAAAAACTGCCTAATGTTTTTAAAGAAAAACTACAAATTAATATTCGATTCTTGAAACTTTTAGGTGTTCTTTTAAGTCGGAATATTAGCAAAATAAATTTTACTGTCAAATTAAAAAGACAATGTTTTCCGTTATTTTTTTTGGCATATAATTTTAAAATTCATAAGACTTTTGATAGCAATAAGATTGAACTTCAAGACATGAGAAAAATATTTTTAAAAAAAATTCATAAAAATATATTTTCTTAAATACCTTTCACATTAGAAATACTTTTTCTACATTTTATGCATGTCCCCACCACCATCACAATCACAAGTTCTTATTTGACAGACCATTACACAAACAGGGCTATTAGTTGCAGATTGCCTAATCTTTAGCTTTACATACTTTCTGATTGTGGATAACTTGTGGATAACTTGTGGATTTTCAAAAAGTCTATTTCTTTGTATCCTGCCAATTTGTTAAATTCTCAAAATAATACACAAATCAGGAATCTAACCTTAGAGTAAGGATTCTTGCAGTCTTGACTAAAAACACTTGAACGTTTTTAAGTAAAAAGCAATAATAATGTGACTAAAAAAACATCTGTTTCCTTCTATATAATAAATTCTATTGACACATCTAAATTCTGCTTATTGTGGAAAACCTTTTTTGCGTGCAAAAATATTTTTAATTTTGTTTTTACTTTACATATTCAAATAGTTGCTTTACCATTAATACTAAATATGAATTTTCCCGACGCATAATTCTATTTATCCTATGTCAAAAGAAATAGTAAAACCAAAGTGTCAATGCCCTGGCGACGGTTACGAGATCAGCATATCCATTTGCAAAGGCCGGCAGAAGGTGCATTACCCAAAATGCCCTGTTTGTCATTATAGAACAGAAGCTGTTACATCAGTAGAAGAAGATACAGAGAAAGCAAGCTTGGAAACCGGTAATACAAGGAAGGTGGTACAACTGCCTTCGAACCAGGATAAAGCAATCAATCTCAAGATATTTAAAAGTTATGACATAAGAGGTGAATATCCAGAACAATTAAACGAACATACCGCTGAGAAGATAGGGATGGCAACGGTACAATTCTTAAAAGGTGTAAAAGCAGATGTTAAAAATATAGTAGTAGCAAGAGACATCAGGCTTTCCTCCGAATCGTTAGCCAGATCATTAATGAAAGGCATAATAAAATCCGGTGTTAACGTCATTGATATAGGAGAAGTGTCTACAGATACTACCTATTTTGCTGTAGGACATTATAACTACGACGCAGGCATTATGGTTACGGCGTCACATAATCCGGCAAAATACAATGGATTCAAACTATGCCATGAAAAAGCTATGCCGATCAGCTTTGACACGGGTTTATCAACAATATCAGAATTGGCACGTCAGACCAGATTACCAACTGCTGAACAATTTGGAAAGATTATAGAAAAAGACATACTTAATGATTACAAAAAATATATCCTTAATTTCGCCAATAATATCAGGCCGTTAAAGATCGTTATAGATGCCGGAAACGGAATGGCGGGAAAAATGATTCCTATTGTCTTCAATGACCTGCCGTGTAAAATCGTTCCATTATTCTTCAAACCTGATGGCACCTTTCCAAATCACGATCCAAATCCCTTAGAAAGCAAGAACTTACGGGATTTACAAAATAAGGTGCGCAAGACTAGAAGTAATTTTGGAGTTGCGTTTGATGGCGACGCTGATAGGTGTGTCTTTGTGGATGAGAATGGACAGCAAATAGGGTGTGACATAATTACTGCCATAATAGCAAAAGAACTTTTGCAACAGGAAAATGGTGCTACGATTATATATGATTTAAGATCCAGCCGGATACTGCCTGAAGAAATCAAGAAAGCAGGTGGCATTCCTTACAGGGAAAGAGTTGGGCATTCTCACATTAAGGCTACTATGAGAGAAAAAAATGCCATTTTCGGCGGTGAGCTCTCCGGACACTACTATTTCAGAGAAAATTGGTTTGCCGACTCAGGGATAATTGCTCTGATAGAAGTACTAAATATTCTTAGCAGCAAAAATGTACCCATGTCAAATCTGATCGCACCGCTTAAGAGATACTCTTCAACCGGTGAAATTAATTTTAAGGTTGCAGACAAGGATAAAAAGATTGAACAGATTGCTAAGCGCTTTAAAGACGGTAAGATTGATTATCTGGATGGCATTACTGTTGTATATAAGGATTGGTGGTTTAATGTAAGAAAGTCTAATACTGAGCCGTTACTCAGATTGAACCTGGAAGGTAATACAGAACTGATAATGGAACAAAG
>JACZYU010000114.1 GCA_022570935.1 Planctomycetota bacterium
GCACTTCCGCACGTTCCGGTATGATTTTGTTTTTAAGAGTCCTTCCGAGTTCTGTATTGGTTCTTCTCTTAAGTTTGCCAAAGCCCGCATCTTTTAAAACCCGTTCTACCGTTCTTGGTGAAATATTAATCCCTGCTTCCGCAAGGCGAAGATGGATATCAGTTGTTGAGAGTCCCCGCCGTCTGTACACAATGATCTTGTTCTGCACATCATATGGCGTCCTCTTTTGTTGCGGGCCTTTGCGTATAACAGGAAAAAGTTCTATCTTTCCAGCTTTAGCATCCCTGAGCAAAGAATATATAGTGCTGGTTTTGTAGCCAAACTTTCTTGCCACGACATCCACAGATTGTTTTTCAAGCACAAGAGCCCTAACAACTTCATATTGCTTTTGCCTTTGTGTAGTAGGATTGTTGAAATAGTGTGCCAGGTCAAAACCTCTTTTTGCTTGGGTGCTATTGTGGCGGTTAGTCATCTGTGATATCCTGTGTGCCTGCCGGGTTTTGTGGGCTCCATACCCTAAAAACAAGGTTTTTCGCCCATATATTGTATATTTGAAGCTATAATACCATATTTATAACCGTCATGCAAGTATTTTATTCGACACAATTAATCCCTAATGCCTTAAGTGGTTTTTGAGTGATATATGAAAAGTAAATGATCTGAAATTAAGACTTGTATTAGCCTGAGTACGCTTACAGACGGCATGAAAGGAATATTCAAAGAGGAAAGGTTTTGTTAATTATTTTGGCATACCAAAAATTATAGTATGTATTAGGGGGTTATTAAGGCGGTTTCGCTACATGTAAAAATCGGTGTCTAATGTCTTTTGCCTTCCGTCTTTTCGCCTCTACCTCTCCTCTTAGCCTTTTTTTTGCCTTTAACCGCTACCCCTATCTTCTGTCTTTTTTCTTTGCGTACTTTGCGTCTCCGCGGTGAATCCTGTCTTTAGTCTTGCAAAACAAACCCTTTCCTTCAAAGATACTTAGCGGAAAAAGTAACTTTGCAAAAGATGGCAGGGTCTATTCGCAGACTGTCTTCAGTCCTGGCAAAGGCATCAATTGAATTAAACCCTCATCAAATATACGCAGCTCTTTATGCCTTTAACAGTCCTCTTCAAAGAGGAGCTATCCTTGCTGATGAGGTTGGCCTCGGAAAAACAATTGAAGCAGGCATTATCATTTCCCAACTTTGGGTAGAGGGCAAAAAAAGAATATTAATCATTACCCCTGCTTCATTAAGAAAACAGTGGCAGGATGAACTTTATAATAAACTTGGTCTTAATTCAGAAATACATGATAGTTCCACTTTTCTAAAGAAAGTTAATAATGGCGAAAGAGTTCCTTTAACTTATGAAGGAATTTTTATTGTTTCATATCAATTTGCATATGCGCGTTCAGGATTGATTGAAAAACAACCCTGGAATGCTGTATTTATAGATGAAGCTCATAGAATGAGACGAGTGTATCGAGGCCGCGATGCTTCAAAGATGGCATATGAAATCAGAAGGATTATTGCAGGCAAGCCTAAAGTATTGCTTACGGCAACGCCTCTTCAAAATAATCTTATGGAACTTTACGGTATAGCCAGTTTTATAGATGATAAATTACTTGGTACACCATATAGCTTTAAAAGTCGTTTTGTAGACCCCCTCTCAGACGTTAATTCAACTAATAAAGGAAAACTTAAAGAATTACGACTTTTAATTAAAGGAGAAGAAAGCGATGGTCCTGCGAGTGTTTCAGGAATTCTCGTAAGGACACTCAGGAAAGAGGTACATGAATATGTGCGTTTTACTAAAAGAAAATCAATGACCTTTGATTTCACTCCTACAGCAGGAGAATTTGAACTTTACGAAAAGGTTTCTTCGTATCTCCAGCGTGTTGAGGTTGCTGCAATCAAAACAACTCAGAGAAATCTCATGATACTTGTTTACAGAAAACTACTTGCAAGTTCTACTTTTGCAATAGCTGGCACTTTGGAAAAGTTATACGAATCTTTAGAAAATGAACTTAAACTCAGGGCCGAAGAAAATAATTCAAGGGTTGAAGCTACAATAACTTCCGAAGAAGTAGAAGACGAGGGAATAGAGGAAGAACTTGAAGATGCAGAGTTTCAAGAATCAGAACAATCGTCAAAAGTTAAGAAACCAAGGATTGATAAAGAAAAATTCTGCAACTATGACATTAAAAAGGAAATAGAGGAATTAAAAAGTTATTACAAATTAGCAGTGTCAATCAAAGAAAACAGTAAGGGAAAAGCTCTTATAACAGCCCTTAAATCTATTTTAGACATAGCCGAAAAAAAAGGTTGGCCTCAAAAAGCTATTATCTTTACGGAATCAAGAAGACCGCAGGAATATATATCAGGTAGTTTAAAAGATAATGGAATTGTCCATACTCTCTTTAACGGCACAAACACCTCATCTGAAGCTAGAAAAGCTTACAAAAGATGGAGTAGAGAATTCCCCGAGTTTGCTTCTACAGGTTCTTATACTGCTAATATGCGGCAAGCGCTGGTTTTTGATTTTGAAAATAATTCACAAGTATTATTGACAACAGAAGCTGGTGCCGAAGGCCTGAATCTGCAATTTTGTAATATAGTTATCAATTATGACTTGCCATGGAATCCTCAAAGAATCGAACAAAGGATAGGGAGATGCCACCGTTATGGACAAAGACATGAAGTCGTTGTGGCCAACTTTCTAAACACGAGAAACCATGCTGACAGGAGACTTCTTGAACTCCTTCAAACCAAACTTAATCTATTTGATGGCATTTTTGGTTCTTCTGATGAAATTCTTGGCGCCCTTGAGTCGGGAATTGATTTTGAAAAAAGAATACTCACAATATATCAATCCTGTAAAACACCGGAAGAAATTGATAATGCCTTTAATACACTCCAGAAATCTCTTAAGGGCAAAATAACTGACGACATGTTAAAACTCCAGTCTTATCTTACTGAATTTGATGATTCGGTAAAAGACCTTTTTATACGAAAAAAGACTGACACAGAAAATGCATTAGCAGAATTTGATAATGATCTCCTGAAACTATGCTGTTTTGCTCTTGGTAAAAATATAAAAAGGACTGATATAGAAGGTATATATAAATTATATCACAACGGAAAGGAACAGTTACTAGCCTTTCGTAGTTTAAAAGAGGATGAAATCGGCAAAATTTCTCGCTCACACAAAGAGCATCCAATAATAAAAGAGATTATAAATAATTCCCTAACGTTAGAAACAAATCCCATACCTACAGTCACTTTTAATTATTCAAAGGGTAGCCAGAAAATTTCTCAAATAGAGCCATTCTTAAACAATGAGGGTTTTATTTTCCTGTTTAAATTAAAAGTAAAAGGCATAGAAACAGAAGAGATATTAGCCCCTCTTGGATTTATAAAAGACAAAAACACACATAATCCAATTGATCTCCCGGTAACAAATCATATACTTTCTCTTAATATCGCACAAGACGGTACTCCCGATTCGGGAACATTTGTGCTTCCATTCTCAAGGGAAGAACTCCTGTCGTACTGGAATAGTTGGAAAACCCAGGCATTGGAAATTTATCACAAGAGAAATGAAAAACTTTATGATAGGGAAATTGACAGGATAAACCGTTACTATCGGGACTATGCTTTGAAGGTTGAGGATAAAATCAACAAGCTGGAAAAGGAATTGGGAGAATTAAACAGAAAAAGGGACAATTCTGCAAATCTTGCTGAGCGAAGAAGCTTGCATAAAAAGATTCAAAAACTAGAATTAGACGTAGAAAAATTAAGAATCGAGCAAATAAAGCTTAAAGAAGAAGCTTTTACCAAAAAGCAGAAAGATATTGAAGAACTTGATGCCAAATTTGAAATAACAACTAAAGAAGAACTAATAGCTATAACTCATTTTAGAATTATATGAATAAGACTATACAGGAAAAAAAGAGAAAACAAGATTTAGGTATCTTTTATACCAGGCCGGAGATTGTAGATTTTATTTATGACATCCTGATGGTCTGGAAAGAGAAGGAGGATAAAGATACCGGTCGATGGGAGTCTCACAAACCAAAACATTATCCCTCGGTTATTGATCCTGCCTGCGGTGAAGGGATTTTTTTAAAGAAAGCCATTGAGAGAGGGTTTACAAAGCCGGAATGGGTCTTTGGAATGGACATAGATGAAGAAGTGGTAGATAAATGGCCTGATATAAATCTCCTTGAAGCATTCGATAATGATGAAACCAAACTGAGATCTCATTTCTTTCATCAAAATGGTCTTATGCCCATTAAATGGGAACAGCACAAGACCGGATACTATGGAAAATTAAGGAAAACGGATATAAAGAATGAGCTTTAACCTTGTTATCGGCAATCCACCGTATGGTGGGCTAGGTGTCGACCTTTCGAAGATACTTAACGATGAATACCTGGATCTTCTGAATTTGTTACGTACCTTTCACATATACTCTTTTAAAGGAAATAAAAAAAATAATGGAGGAAAGGTAATACAGCACGGTCTGTTCGACCACATAGTTTCTGATTCTTTAGAGATGTACTCAAATATAACCCCCAGAGAAGCAATGTCAATGCCTATAGAAGTTCTGTTCATAGAAAGATTTATTACACTATGCAAAGACGGCGGATGGATAGCCATTATAGTACCGGATGGTGTATTAGCTAATTCCAATATGCATTATGTTAGGGAGTTTATCGCTAGACAAACGAAAGTCGAAGCGATTGTTTCTTTACCGAGAGATGCATTCAAACACGTCGGCACATCTGCTAAAACGAGTATCCTGTTTCTAAAAAAGGAAAAGACAAAGGATTTGAACTATCCTGTTTTTCTTTCATCACTTTATAAGATGGAAGGTATTGGACTAAAAACAACTTTCTGAGCAATACAAGGAGTTTTATTATGAAGGAAAGCTTAAAGAACTCTAAGACTGTCTACTCTAATGATTTTTTAATGACGAGAGTGGATAAAGAATTATTCAATTTATTTGCGGAAAAACCATCAAGCAGATGGGATGCCCCTTACTGGAAGCCAAAATATGACACTTTATTTAAAGAAATTGTGAAATTTTATAGTGTTGAATCATTAGATAAACATATCTTTTCAATTGATCAAGGAGATGTTCCAAGGCAAGCGAAAGGCGACAAATACGTGAGCAAGGGAATTGTTTTTATCAATGTCATAGATGTGGTATCAACTGGTATATCATGGGCTAATTGTAAACGCATTATTGTAAATCATTATAAAAGAATCCAACGTGCTGAGCCGAAAATAGGAGACTTAATTTTTGTAAGGAGTGGTAAAGGTTCTATTGGCAAAAGTACTGTATTTGTCGGCATACCAGGAGAAAAAGAAATTGGAATATCAGGACATTTGAACACCGTAAGGTTAAAAAATATTAATGCCTATTATGTAGAAATGTACTTAAAATCATATTTTGGTCAAATTCAAATCGAACGTTTTGAAAGTGGAACTTCGCAACAAACAGATTTCAGACAAGAAAGTTTTGCCGCTATAAAGATCCCTATAATTCCTGATCACATTCAATCTCATATTGAAACAGAATATAAAAAGACGGCACGGTATCATGACAAGGCAATGGAGGCAAAAGCGGAAGGTAACGAGGTTGTATACAAGAAAAACATTGAGAAAGCAGAAACAATGTTAAAGGAATTGATGGTAAAAACAGAGGCAGTAATAAGGGGAGACAGAAAGGATGTAATTTAATGCCTGAAAGGTCTGAGAGTTCTTACATTGTCCACGATATAATTCCACTGTTTGCCAAATACGGCTATCCCGGAACCGGTGACCATGAGAGGGTAAAGATAAACGATGTACCCATTTATCGCCCAAGTGGAGGCAGAAGCGGCTCAACAATGGATATTGTGTACTATCATGATGGAGAGCCGCTGCTTCTTGTCGAAGCCAAGAAAAAACACCACTCACATTCAAAAGCTCTTCAGGAGGCAGAAGACTATCTCAGAAATTTTCCCATAAAGGATAAATCCTTTGCGCCATCCGGACGCCCACCCCGTTATATAGCTACTACCGTTGGCAGAGAAATAAAATTGTACCACCATCGTTTTGAGATATCAGAAGATGGTGTATTAATACAGATTTCGGAGCCCATTGATATTCTTTCCTTTGATGAACTCCTTGAAAAATACGGCCTTATTCCCGGATACAAAGCCAGGACTCTGGATGCAGAATTATTTAGAGTTGATTTTTTAAATGAACTTTTGGCTATCTATAATCTTTCAGGTGATGGCAGAATCACACCGGAAGTAATAAAGAACGTAGCACTGCATATTCTCAATTATCTAGAAAATCAAAAGACCTACGAAAAACGCGATCCTTATACAAAACTCAATGGGCAGCTTTTCAGACAGGAGCATATAAAAGATCTGCATAAACGCCTTGACTTAATCAACTCTTTGTGTCCCGAGATTGCTGAACAATTCAGAAGCTTTATATTGAGATCTTTTCAAGGCACAAAACAGAATCATTATCTTACAGAACAATGTGTCATTGCATTTATGTTTGACCTTATAGGTACCGTTGATAGTAATTGGAAAGTTATTGATTTTGAATGTGGAAGTGGAGGGTTTCTGGTCGCTGCTGCTAACAAGGGACTGCCAATGGAAAACATGTTAGGCATCGACATTGACGAACTCCCCTGTGTTGTCGCTACGACTTATCTGGCTTTGTATTTTGCTAAAACAAAAAAGGGCATCAGACAAATCCCAGTAAAAAAAGGTAATGGATTGTTCCGTTGGGGAGAAGATTGGGACCTGGTTGTTGGCAATCCAGCCGGAAATGCAAAATACCAAAGAGAGGATATTGAAGACGTCTTGCAAAATCTCGAAAGAGACCTTGACCAAAATGGCAGGGATGACAAATTTTCTGAATACAATTTATCTATCCAGCAGGCAGTAAGGTCTTGTAATGTTGGTGGTAAGATTTGTCTTGTTCTTCCTGAAGGGTTTTTCTCAAATTCAATTGATGAATTATTAAGAAAATACGTAGCGAAACATTGCAAAGTGCTTGCAATCATAAGCCTGTCAAGGGGTGTTTTTAAAAAAGGAACATCAACCAGATCAATAAAATCCGGCAGTCAGACCGCTTCAATGAAGATGTCAATACTCTATCTAGAATATTTCACAAGATAATAAAAATTCATTTTTTTAACATATATGACGAATTTATCAACAAATACTGTTTTAATATGTAGCGTATTATTTGGAATTTGCAAACCATATACCAAATTAGAATACCACTTCGCAAATTTACAAATATAGTAAGTAAGGGCAGGGAGCCATGCAATCATTTCAAATCAGGAACATGAAAAAAAATTATTTCAAATTAGGACACTACCTTAATTTAGATTTTATAGACAAAAAACTCTGGAAACGTGCAGTCAAGATGGAAAAATAATAAAACTATATTGACTTTATATTAATATTGTAATAATCTCTTAATGTGCGTAGAATTTTAGTTTAATAACTATACTGAGGGGAAGGTAATACGTGTAGTACCGCCTCTTTTCCTATAATTACATCCAGGTTTATAAAGTAATATTGAGATATGGAAACTCCAAATCGGGAAGAAATTCATGATGAATGGGTCGCAATTAAAGAAGAAACTCAGGATTGGATCAAGGAGTTAGCTGATATGCTTTCTGAAAATGGCATTCCATCCCGTTTAACGCTTGCTCCGGGATGCAGTGCGGGAACGTGTG
>JACZYU010000009.1 GCA_022570935.1 Planctomycetota bacterium
AATAATTTTCATATCCAAAGACCAAGATTTAAGGATCTTGTTGTATACAAATAGAAATCACTGTATCTTTAATAATTACAGTATGTTAGCCATAACAATAAGCTTTATCGTAGTAAACTTACGCTAGAGCTAGCTAACAGGGTCGCCTCAGGTGACAGGCGGGAATTATAATATTGAGGAATTGAGGGATTACGGATTCGACAGGCTCACCGCCCTGAGTATATCGAAGGGAGGAATTCCTGAATTCTGAAAGTTTTTTCTTCTACCTAAATTGAGCGATTTTGTAGCCGCAACCGTTCGGCTGAGCTCACGCCGATGCCTTGAGGTTGCGTAACTTACGTGACCACACCAAATGCTGAGAAACGCAGGCTAAAGTCGTGCCAGAGGACAGACCTGCCTCCCGACCGAGTCGGATCTGTGAGTTGCCCACAGGGTCGTCCTCAGGCGACGGGCATGGCCTTCGGCTACAATGGCAAATAATATAAAATCGCTCAATTTAGGTTCTATATAAATAGATACTATACAGCTAGGTGACTACTAAGAATACACTTGAAACAATTCAGATATACTATTAGAATCCGTTACTATACAGAAACGATAAAAGAACTGAATGTTAGCCCTTAATTATTTACAACTACAGAAATGGTACGATAAGAATTAGATAAAATGAAAAAGGAATTGAGAATATATATTGATACTTCAGTAATCGGAGGGTGCTATGATGATGAATTCGCTGAATGGTCAAAAAAATTGATAGAGGAGTTTAAAGCGGGGTTATACATTCCAGTTGTTTCGGAACTTACAGAGGCAGAAATAGGCAATGCTCCCGAGCAGGTTCAGAACATATTGATTGATTTGTTAAAAAGCAATTGTGAAGTATTGGTTGAAACCGAAGAATCAGTAGCATTAGCGCAAAAATATATAAACGCAGGGATATTGTCGAATAATTTTGAAGATGATGCCAGGCATGTTGCCATAGCAACAACAAATAATGCGGACATGATCGTAAGTTGGAATTTTAAACATATTGTTCATTTTGAAAAAATCAGGTGGTTTAATAGTGTAAACCTTACCGAAGGTTATAAATTTATTGAAATATTTTCACCAAGAGAGGTTATTCGTTATGAATCTTAAATCAGTTGAATTAGTCCGGAACATCCGAGATGAGAATTATCAAAATTGCAGGAACATGACTACTCAAGAAAAAATTGAGTATACCAAAAAATTGGCCAATAAGTTTTCATCCTATCATTCAGAGAAATTGTTTGAGGACCATCATATTTCTACTATTCAAGGGCAAACAAATAAATCTACCTGAGAAAAAAATGGGGAGATGAAAACTTGTTTAGAGTAGTTGAGAATTAAAAAAAACGGTTAACGAGCGCGTTCAACGTGACTCCGAATTTTCTATTGCACTATTAGACGAAGCTATCTCATTGTTTCTTAATGGAGAACCTAAAGTGGCGAGATTAGTTCTCAGAGATTTGATCAATGCAACTGTTGGTTTCGAAGAGCTGGCTGTAGAGATAGCAAAACCAAGTAAAAGCCTTCACAGAATGCTTTCAGCCAAAGGCAACCCAACAATGGATAATTTGACAATAATTTTTAAAGTACTTCGTCAAAAATTGAATGTTGAGATCGAAGTTCACACGGTACCTTGCCACTAAGTGTCTATTCATATAACAGACACAAAAACAAAAAGAGGGACAAATACATTAAAAAGTGTCTGTCCCTAATAAATGTTCAACACCTCTGGTAGTAATGTGATAAAAAGCACCTGGATATTCCATACGTAAGGGTCTTGCCATAAATAATAGACACATTCCCCTTCCTAAAACTCTGATATTAATAATAAAGAATGTTAACTTTATCTTAATTTATGTGTGTGTCAATATCAAAGATCAAAGATGTGACCCCCTGTTTTGTTGTGTTGTGCTCCCTGCACGCCTTCATCATCTCTTCAAACTCTTCCGGGGGGGGGTGCAACGATCTTTCTCCATTCGCTCCATCTCAATCGTTGGTAAAAGGAGCCATAAAGCACAAATATCAAGTAAAAGGTTTTGTCTCATTATTTATTTTTCAAGAAGTCTTGATAACTTTCGTAAGAAATTTGCGCTTCTCTCCTTGCCTTCAACAACTTATCATCTACAGATTTCCCTTGGATTTTATCTCTTGCAATGCGTGCCATTTCACCGATTGCAACGTAAGCATTTGCAGGGTCATTGTATAATTCAGAAACAACATTGCTCAGCACCGTTACACCAATAACGTCAAAATTAATATGCATTTCCGTGTACAGTTGCCATAGCTTATCAGATAACGATTTGTCTAACGGTTCGGGCATCAGAGCTTTCACTGCAATGAAAATATTAATTTCACCTACGTTATGAGCTCTTAAATATAAATTTTTTTCATTAATAGTAAATGATTGCCAATGTTTGCTAAAGGTAGGTCGCTCTTGTTCTGCCAAGACCAAAGATGGACATAGTAGTAAAAACACAATAATTAGAATAAGATTTTTCATCCCTTCATCCCTTGCAATAAGGTTAACTCCTCCCTTATCATATTCGTTGGTTTACCGTTCTTAACTTCGGTTGTCCTTGAAAGAATCACAAGTATTACAAAGTGATTTATCAACTTCTTCCGTGGTGCTAAATGGTTTATTACCATTTTCCTCAACGATAGGCGCATCCATAACAAATGTTTTCATTAATTCATTGTCTATATGTGGGCATTCTGATGTATTATAATTTTCGCAATTATTATAGGTTTGCTCTTGGTTCATCTTTATCTCCTTTAAGAAAAAAATAATAATTATTATACGAAATTCGTATTAGATTTAGAAAACGACTAACCTACCTTCCTTATCATATTTTGCCAGTTTACCGTTCTCCACTTGGCAAGATGTCTGCCTTTGCTCCCTATTAGCTATTTATTTAATACTATTATTGCGTCTTAGCAAAGATTTCAAAAGCTTCATTCATATTAAGCCCGCAGTCTTTTGCCAATTTAAAAATGGTTTGCAAAAGTTGCTTTGTATTTGAAATAGAGGTGCGTAAACTTTTGAGTTTTTGTAAGAACCCCTTTTCCTTGCTTCCTTCATCATATTTGCCAATCTTTTCATTAATTATATCAGCTAGTTCAATAACCATTTGAATATCAACTGACTGCTCTTGCCGTTGACTTTGAGCTATTACTGTACTTGGAGCTTCATCTAGAGGGTCGGGTTCATCAGAAAAATATTCTTCACGTAATCTTGAAATCAATCCCCCCAAGTTATTTTTATATACAATAATGTTCATGTAATAGCGTCCACTTGTGGAAGAACATGAAGGTTCTATACAAAAGCGACTATAGTCTTTTCCTGAAATTTCACTAAGTTGGTTCACTGTTTCGTTATATTGTTTCCATACGGGTTCTTCATATAAATCATAAATTCCGCCTTCTACCTCAGGGGCTTGTGCAAGATAACCTCGTAATTCTGAATATATAGCTTTTAACTTTCTTTTTTTCTCTTCTTCCATAATCCCCTCTCTTTCTCCTTTGCAATAAGGTTAACTACTCCCTGACCATGTTAGCCAGTTTACGTTTCTCATAGTTTCTCTTATTCTGCATCAGAGAAAAATTTCATCTTAGGAAAACAAACGGGGTCAAATCTTTCAAAATGACAAACGATTCAATCCATCATGCCTAATCTTTATTCACCACATCTTACAGAAGATCATGGTCAAACCTATGACAAAAAAAACACGCAGAGTAATTTGCTAACATGTTTCTGGAACAAAAAAAGTTTTAAAAACCATAGTTTTGCAAACTATAATTTTTCTATTCTTATCTGATCTCCAACCATGCCCACGATATCATACATAGCGCGGCATAGCCGCAACAAAGTTTGAAGTGTCTTAAGTGAACTCCTGCCTGCCGGTAGGCAAGGAAAGTGCCTAAAATTAAAAAAATATATTTCTACAACTTTTCTTCAACAGTTTCAGGTTTATGATAAACGTGGTTTTTATTCATATTATGAAAGATTTTCATAAAACCAAATCTAAAAATCAATCCAGCACATACAACCAAACCAACAAAAATTAAAATATACTAAAACGGAATACTTTTAATTTTTAACCTTCATTAGTCCCTCTCAAAAAATTACATTGTATTTTATCCAGTTATTTGATATTATGTAGTTCATTGGGGCAGGTATTTGTCTCAAAGAGGTATATAATAGATAATAGTGATAGAAACGTTGGCTTTCACCCGAAGAGTGACGGCACTGCTGTCAGATGACGAATACACAGCAATGCAATGGTTTCTGCGATTTAAGCCTGATGCCGGGGATATTATTCAACGCACGGGCGGAGCACGAAAAGTGCGGTGGCGAAAGAAAGGGCAAGGGAAAAGAGGAGGTCTGCGCGTCATATACTTTCACCATGTAGAAAAAGACACTCTGTGGATGCTGGCTCTTTATGAGAAAAAAACAAAAGAAGATTTATCAGAATCCGACAAGAAGGTTATCAAACAATTGATACAGGAGATTACAAAATGACAAAGAAAAGCGATTTGCTTGATATTGATCTGAATGAAGAACTGGCTGCTATCCGTGCACAAAAGGCCGGTAAGAATGTACTACGCAAAAAAAAGCTTAAAGACCCATCAGATGTGGCAACAATCAGGCACCGTCTGGGCCTGACACAGGAAGCATTTTCAGGTTTGTTGGGAATATCAGTCCAAACACTTCGTAATTGGGAACAAGGCACGAGGAAACCGCGCGGGCCAGCAATGGCATTATTGCGCATTGTAGAGAGAAATCCAAAGGTGCTTTTCTCCTGATATGGGCAAATCTATAACTCCAGACCACATATGAAATCGGGGGACGCTATATCTATTTAATTGACTTATGGAAAACGAGGTTTCAAACCTATAATTTTTCTATTTTTATTTCGTCACGTACATTTCTTTATTTGACTGAATAGCTCCTGAACTAATACTGAAACAAGTTCAGTACAAGATTCAGGAGCTTCGGTTTTTTTAAGAGTAGTTCTAAGACAAATACCTCTTTAATTGTTTATAATAATTTTCGTGTGTATCAATTAGATATAAAAACAGTGTGTTTCCTTTGACTTCGTATGAAAGTAAAAAGAGTTGTGTCTTAAATTTGAATTTGTGTACACGTATTGTTTTCAACTCTCCCTTTTTCAATTCACCAATGTTGGGATTTTTAATAATCTTTTCTACCTCATTGTCAATCTCTAATTGTAACTTCTTAGGTGATTTTTTCTTGAATTTCAAGAAACGATTCGAAGCGATTATGCTTTTCATTTAATTATGCCAAATTTAAATTCTGTTCCAAGTCCCGCTTCGATTTCTGCTTTAGCTTCAAGTGTTTCTTTTATAAACCCCAATGGCAAATCCGGGTTTTCTTCGCAAATCATTGCTTCACTGATATATTTCTTTATCTGTTCTGATACTGATCGATGTTCGAGCTTGGCTTTAATTCTTATTTTATTTTCAATATCTTCCGGTAAACGTATAGTTAAGACTTTTGACATGATTACCTCCAAAAACTTATATAATCAAAATGAATATATGTATTCATTATGAATACAATGTATGATATTGTATGATAAGTGTCAAGCAGGAAATTGTTGGAAATCTGGGACGCGGACAAACGCAGATTGGTACGTATGTTAAAGGCGAAAAGAAAAAGAAGGAAGGCAAAGGCCAGATTCACCTCAAAAAACGCAAAAAGAAAAGTCATGCCTGAAGCAAGTCGCCTGCCGGTTGAGGACGACCCTGTGGGCAACTCACAGATCCGACTCGGATCGGGAGAACGACCCTGAGTAGACCACAGACTCGCCTCTAGTGGGATTCACTAAGGAGAATGCTTACGGCCGCCTTCGCCTTTTGAATAGGAATGACACTTTTTTTAAACTAATGCAGTAAAGGGAAGCTTTGACCTGGTATCTCACAAACTATGTCTGGGTGAGAACGGCCGGTCACTCTCACGTTTTCTCATCTATAAGTATATCTTCAGGCTGAATCCAAACTGCCTTCCCGTCTTTCCACGACACAATGGGGTTGCCAGCCTTTTTATGTTGCAAGAGAGCCATTCTTACAGCTTCTTGTAAAGCTTCGTCTATTTCTTTTCCATTACTAAAGAAATCATCAATATTCTTTTTTGTTTTACTCACAATATTTTTCTCTGATTTTATTCCATAAATTCTGCTCAAAAACTATTTCTTTTATATTTTGTCTTTGTTGAGGGCACACAGAACAAAATACCCTACAAACCACATTTGCTTTCTCCACGGAAATTTATAATACGCCTGCCCTAATACTATTCCATCTTTGATTTTCCTGACATTATCTATCAATCCAAAGGTCAATGACCGATATGCCCTGTAGTCTAAAACAAGGCAGGGCTTATCGTCAAGGTATGCATTTTTAATATAGGTGTCAAACTTAAAAATACATGGTATTAATTTACTTTTAAACAAATTAATGCCAGCACCATTCTTTCCTTTATCAAATGAACCAAGAAACTTTTTTCCAGTCCACTGCCGCAATGGACTTTTAAGTACAATCTTAATCATACACATTAACCACCGGGGATTCCCCGGATTCAAAGCTAAGATGGCTCCTGCGGTTTCTCCTTCAAGTTCTTCAAACACAGGCAAGGTCTCTACATTAAATAATGCATCAAGATCACTGATTGAACATTTTCTTAATTGTTCAATAACTACTCTTGCTTCAGTCATAGAATACCGCATATATTCTAATCCCTTTCCTTCTTTATAAAAATAAGCCAAGTCTTTTAAATTAGGTCTTCGGCAACTTTGTAAAAAGTGCTAAAGTATAAAGTGAACTAAAGTTAATGTTTGTGCCTTGGTACGATTAGTTTTAATAAAATAATACGCGCTGTAAGCGCCTCCGAAACTTTAGGCACTTCAAACTTTAGTTCACTTTAGGCACTTTCACATAAACATTCATCCTATACATAAATTTAACCACTGGCGGAGAGGCACCCCTGGATGAAGCTTCCAGTCCTACTCAGTCCGGGGTTTTCACAGGGTAACACAGAAAAACAAAGATTACTAGAGATAAACAATTGCAAATTCCTCCCTGCCTGCCGGTAGGCAAGCCTGCCCGCCAGTTTGTTAGGCGGGAATTCCTCCCTGTCCGTCCGGCAGGCAAGAATCCCTGAATTCCTCAATTCCTCAATTCCTGAATTCCTTAAATTCCTGAATTAACTAACTACAAATGATGAGTTCCAGGTATGCGACCCCGGCCTCCGCCTATTTAAGAAATATATTGAAACAATTCCGCTCTAAACGTATAGTTTCTGTATGAAGAAAAAAAGAAGACCAGACAAATCGGATTTAGAGGCAATCAGAGATCAAATCCTGGATTTTGCATGTACCAAACACGATTTTAAACTGGAAACAGATGATTTCCTTCCTGAGGGAGATTGGAATGGGGTATTTATTGTAAAGTTCAAAGATAATTCAAAGGAAGATCGGCTGTATTGCGAGGCGCCACTTGGTGAGAATTTTTTCAGGTTCGGACTGGATTTGGTATTTGAGGAGAAGGTCTGGGAAAGGGAATATGAAAATATCCTTCAAGAGGTATCAGGATATGATGTAGCCATTTACCTGAGTCCGGACAAGGGAGAAGAGGGCAAACGGCATTGTCGTCTATATTCAAGGGCATGGATCCCAAATTTCAGTCAACGTATCTTTGGCCTGACACTGTCCAATCTTATGGATTGCAAAGATGCTGTTATGTCAATGCTTTCAAAGAAATAAATCACTAATCAAAGTGTAACCTCAGGTTCCTCTAAAAGAGTGGTTTGTTTTGCAAGACAAAAGACATTTGGACGCGGATATACGCAGATAAACGCAGAGGTCAAAGGCAAAAGAAAAAAAGAAAGAAGCAAGATTCACCGTTACCCGCCTGCCCGCCAGTTTGTTAGGCGGGGACAAAAAGCGCCCCTGCCCGTCCGGCAGGCGGGGAGGAAAAGAAGACGCAGAGAACGCAAAGGAAAACTAAAATATAGGTGAAAAGACGGAAGGCTGAGGTTAAAGGCAAAAGAAAAAAGGAGAGAAGGAAAATTCACCGCGGAGACGCTAAGGACGCAAAGAAAAAACAGCGAAATTTGATCACATCCGCCAAACAGATCGCCTGGCAGGGATTTCCACAGATAAACACTGCAAATGGAGGGTGAAAAAAGAAATTAGATGTTAAAAACGAGTTGGCATTACACAATTAGATTCCCGATCAGTGCCTGGAATGACAAAAAGGAAATTGTTATATCTTCCCTACTTCTGCTTCAGGTATCCAGCCTATTTTAAACTCGACCTTTTCCCTGTCTTTATCGTCACGAAGGTCTTCAACGTCCACGTAGACGTATACCTTATACCATTTATCTTTTTTCTCTTCTATCCTTACCTCTGCACCTTCATGTATCTCAAACTTGGGTTCATACTCTTCACCCGGCCCGTATCTTATCTTGCTTTCATCTGCAATCACAACACCCCTTTCTATGGAATGCTGACTATATGCCTTTATGCCCAGAGATATAACCAATACAAGAAGACATGATGCAAAGATAATAATAATATTTTTAAGCCATAGAACCTTTATAAAAACAAAAGAGAGTATGGATGCCATGAGTGCAAGATACATATATATTGTAATGAACGTAATCTCATTCAGATTAAGGAAGAAATACCAGAAACACACAACCCTGAGTACCTCCGGCAACTGGCGAATTGACGCTTTATCCTCAAAATCTCTTTTTAATAAGTTTATGTTTGCCTTTATGTCTGCTTCTCTTGGCAGCAATTTTTCTGCCCTGCGGTAGTATATAATTGCCTTGCCGGACATGCCCAGCCGGTAATAGGCGTTACCCAGATTATAATATATCTGCCCGTTTATAAAACCGGACTTGAGTAGTTCTTCGTATAGTTGAACAGCGTGCTCAAACTTTTCAACAGCTTCTTGTTCTTTTCTTTCAGCTATCGCCTTCTGTCCGGCACTGTATTCTTTATTTGCCCTGAAAAAAGTGTCAGCCCCGCTGTCACGCATCAACGCTTCAGCCAGAACCCGCCCCTCACAAAGAAACGCAAGGCATAAAATAAAGAATATCAGTATGTTTTTTTGTCTCATAATTGTTTTTCTAAATGCATTATAAATTCTTCCGCAGTATCGAGTGTGCGCACCATTTGATCCTTTGAATGTTGACCGGTAGAGAACCTGCCATAATCACACGATTCAAGGCATTGTTTAAGCTCTTTTATTACACCATGTGATACACCACGACTTTCCAGAATGCCGGAAATATTGTCAGATGTGATGGAGGCCGATGCTAAATTTAACTTATCTGCGATATGTTCCATGACAGTTTTGGCAAGTGTAGAATAAAACTCAGAAGGCTTATCAAGTGGTATCAACTGTCTTGCATTTGAAAGCTGCTTCTTTGCCCTGGACAATGCACGTCTTTTTCTGGCATAGCCAACATCAGTCTGCAACAGCTCTCTGTGTCTCTGTACATAAATACATACTATCACAACAAGTATTGGTGTAAGAAAGATAAAGGCCAGGAATAAAGGCCTATTATATATAGCAAAGCCCTGATTTTTGAATGAGTACAAATCAGACATTATGGGCAGTATATCCTTGGTCAGAATCTTAACCTGCCCCTTTACCTTTTCGGCGTCTTCAAGAGAAAAGCGTATGGGGATTTCCAGATCAGAATGTTCTACCACAATAGGAATCGGATCGTGAGTAATAGTTTTATATTTCTCCAGTTCCGGATCAAAGTAACTGAATGATATCACCGGTATGAAGTCAATATCTTCATGCTGTGGTTCAATTACCTTACTGAAAAGCTTTTCACCCCTTATGCCCTCTCCTCTATCCGTGATTGTCATATCAGTTTCCGCAGGATAAATCTTGAAATCTTTTTCGTCCCCTGGGGTAATTACCGGTTCACCTATTGTCTGTATATTTCCTTCTCCCCGAATATTTATCGACAGTGTTATCGGATCGCCAACCTTTACTTTTATAGGTTTTGCAAGTACGTCCATGGTAAATTTCCCTACTGTACCGGCAAAATCCTCTGGTTTATCCAATTCCGGCAGGGATTTTATTTTTAGCTTTATTGAATCAGTACTTCTTTCTATCGGATATTTTCGTCCTCCTCTGCCAATAAACTCATCAAAAATAGAATTACTATAGCTTTGCTGCCTTATTATAATATCACATTTAAATTTTGCCGGAGGTATTTCTATATTACCGGAAACCAGGGGGAAAAGTGCCGTGCGAAGCTCTATTACATTATATAGTATCCCATCACGCACTTCTTCATAACGACGCTCTTCACCGAGCTTTTCCGCAAGAAAACTCTTTGTAGAAGCGGCATCATAATCCAGGTTATCTATCGGTAATCCCTTCTGAAAAAATAGTTTAAAAGACTCAATAATCTGTTCATAGATATAGGCTTCCTTCTTGTCAGTTGTGAGTTCAATAAATATTCTTTTATATATGTCAATTCTTTTACTTCTCTCTCTATCAGGGGTTACACCACCTTCAAATGGTGTTCTTTTCACAACCTCAATCCTGACAATATCTGATGTATACACTTTCCCCTTATATTCTAAACTCGCCGGTCCCAGTTCAAATTTACCTGTTTCTGTTGGACTGAAACTATATGTAAATCCGCGAAAAATTGTTACAACATTGTTTACTATAGATGTTTGAGTTGACACGCTCGGCCCATACATCAATATAAAATTTTCAGGGGGTGTTATCTGTGGTATATCAGTATCAAATGCCCCCTGCACACCAATAGTCAAGCGAAAATGATTGCCCACCTCTACCCTTGTTTTGTCAATGCTAATGAAAATCTTTATTTCCTTTGCATCCGCAGTAGAAACCAGATTAAGCATAAATATAAATATTATAATTGAGGAAATTCTTTTTATCATCTTTTACCAGTTCTTCTCTATCATAAACGGTGTAGACTTTTCTTTTTTTTCCTGCATGTCCCGTGCGGAGCGCTCTGATTGCCTCAACGCATCAAGAATCCTTTCCGCTTCTTCCTTTGTCATCTCTTTTTTCTCATAAGGCTGCGAGGGAGACTCCTCATTTTCCTGCGTGCCTTTATCTTGTTTTTCCTGTTCCTTTTCTTGTTGTTGCTGCTCCTGCTGATCAGGTTTTTTTTCTTCCTGTTTTTCTTCCTGTCCTTCTCCCTGTTTTTGATCGTCCGGCTTTTCCTGATCCTGTTTTTCCTGTTCTTCCTTTTCCTCTCTTTCCTGCTGCTCTTTTTTCATCTCTTCCATCTTTTTCTGTACAAACTCGTAATTATACTTTGCATCTTCTCTGACCCCTTTTATTTCATCACCATTTACGCCAGATTCCTTATCAGTCAACTTGATAGCCTTCTTGTAAAAGTCCAGGGCTTCGTTAAACTTACCCTGTTTGTACATGGTATTACCCATATTATAATTAGCCTTTGCCTTTAAAGTGACATCCTTTGAATCCAAAATACCTTTATAAGATTTTTCAGCCTCTGGAAGTTTACCCACTTTATAATGGGTATTTGCAATGTTAAAATTTAGTGAATCCGATTCAGGCAAATGTAACTGTGCATCTGTAAACTTACTTATTGCTTCGCCATACTCCCCTTCGTTATAATGCTGACGCCCTTCTTCGTTTTTGTCAGTAGCAGGGTCTATCCAGCCAATCAGGAATAGACAGGCTAGTGACATTATAAAGATTCTTAATTTTGTACTGAATTCTATCATGATAATTTACCGAATATTGTTATTTGTTGATTCAGGAATTCTTCCCTGCCCGCCAGTTTGTTAGGCGGGAATCCCTCATAAAAAGTTTGAAGTTTAAAGTGCCTACCCGCCTGCCAAGCAGTTCGGGCAGGAAGTGAGCTAAAGTTGCGGAAACCACGCTAAGCGTGGTAAACAATTTATTTAACTTTAGGCACTTTAGTTCACTTCAAATGTTAGGCACTTTGTTAAGTTTTGAGTTTCCTAATTCCCTCTATCAATTTGAGTCTTATTTTTCCTGGTACGTTCTCCAATCAATGATTCCAACGTTATAAGAACAAGTGCTATAAATAATGGAATCTGGTAGCGGTTCTCATATAATTTTATCTTCCTGCTGCCTAATTGTTTTTCATCCATCTTGGCTATGAGGTTTGTATAAATATTAGCCAGACCCCATTGAATTCCGTATGCAGGAGTATACGCACCTCCTGTCTCCAGGGCTATCTTATTTAATAAAACTTCGTCAAGACGCGATTTAACAACCCTTCCTTCTTTGTCTTTTAATAACACCTCTCTCCCTTTATTATCTCTTACTTTAATATAGGCTCCCTCTTTCTTGCCAACACCAACTGTATATATAATTATACCCTTTTCCTTTGCAACTTTTGCCATTTCCATAGCGTTACCCTGATGATCTTCTCCATCAGTAATAAGTACTATTGCCTTGTGTTTTTTCGATTTATCATTAAATGCGGATATACTCTTTTTTATCGCCTCACCAAAAGACGTACCGCCTATAGGAATCAGACGCGTATCGAGGTCGCCCAGAAAAAGGCTGAATGCGCCGTAGTCAAGAGTCAGGGGGCATTGAAGAAATGCTGTCCCCGCAAATGCAACCAGACCAACCCTGTCGCCGTCTATAATATCAATCAAATCTTTGATTTCTCTTTTGGCAGCCTCCAATCTATTTGGCTTGATATCATCTGCAAGCATACTCCGGGATGTGTCTACGGCAACAACAATATCAATTCCCCTCCTCTCCACATCTTCCCAATGGTATCCCCATTTTGGCTGTACCAGGGAAAAGATAAGGAAGATTATGGCTGTAATAACTAAGGCGGCCTTGATTATCTGCTTCTTCCTGCTTACGGACATTACGATCCTATCCATCAATTCCGCCTGAACGAATTTCTTTAAAGCCTTTTGTCTGCTCTTAAAGAATACAATATACGCCAGCGCCATGATAAAAACCAACGGCAGTAGATATAGGTAATTAATATTTTCGTATTTCATAAATTATTAATTTAAGAATTGAGGAATTAAGGGATTTAGGAATTATT
Organism: Planctomycetota bacterium; assembly: GCA_022570935.1. Taxonomy (GTDB): domain Bacteria; phylum Planctomycetota; class Brocadiia; order Brocadiales; family Scalinduaceae; genus Scalindua. Next base: position 13,121 of record JACZYU010000009.1, read on the forward strand.
CCCTGCCTGCCAGCCTGTCCGCCAGCCTGTCCGCCGTTGTTAGGCGGAGTCTGTTAGGCGGGAATCCCTCAATCGTAATTCTGTAATAATGTAGTTTTATTCCTTTGTTGCGTAGCAACAATAATAAATTAGCGACCAACGGAAGCTAATTTATTAGGGAATCCTCCTGAATCTTGTATTTGCAAGTACAACCTCAAAGAGAAGTATTCCTAACGCAGGAATAACCAGGTAATGAAAAAGCTCCTCATACTCGGTATATATGGCTTCCTCCATTTTAGTCTTTTCCAGACTATCAATTTGCCTGTAAACTTCTTTCAGGGATTCTGTATCCGTTGCCCTGAAATATTTACCTCCTGTAATCTTTGCAATTTCTGTCAAACCCTCATCATCAATATCAATCTGTATAGACCTGTACGTCTTCATTCCGAACAAGCCCTTGGCAGGATAAGGGGCAAGTCCCTTTGTGCCTGCGCCGACTGTGTATATCTTCATACCATATGTTTTTGACAATTCAGCCGCCGTTAACGGATCAATCTCACCTGCATTGTTACGGCCATCAGTTAGAAGTATTACAACCTTGCTTTCAGCTTTAGAAGTTCTCAGTCTGTTTACGCATACGCCTATGGCGGAACCAATAGCAGTACCGTCCTCAACCATTCCGATCTCTACTTTTTCAAGGAATTGCAGCAGTACATCATAATCGAGTGTCAGAGGGCATTGAGTATAGGCCTGTCCGGCAAAAACCACCAATCCTATACGATCATTCTCACGCCATTTTATAAAGTCCTTTACTACCTCTTTGGCTACGTAAAGACGGTTTCTTCTTCTTTTATTTAGAATAAAATCCTCTGCAAGCATGCTGCTTGAGACGTCTAATGCCAGGATTATGTCGATCCCTTCTGTAGTTACCTTCGAATGAGCTTTGCCGGATTGAGGCCTTGCAAGAGCAATTACCAGCAGTACAATTATCAGCACCCTTAATGCAATCAGGACATGTCTATATTTAACAAAACTCCCCTGCTCTATCTTTTTGAAATAATTGAGAGTAGAAAATCTCAAATTCCCACTACCTTTTCTTAAGATGTAATTTGCAAGTATAAGTGGAATCAGGATTATTATTAAGCCCAGCACTAATGGATCTTTTAAAGTTATCATAACTTACTTATTAATGTATTTAATTTTGACAGGATTACAGGATACAAGAGACAATAAGTCAGAAACAAGAAAGGCAGCGATATAACTTACATCTTGTGTAAATTACCAATCAACATTCATCACTGTAAGTTCCTTCTATCGGGTCATTTAAATTTTTCCAGTCAGCACAATGAAGCCTTTTGTTTATAATAATGTCAAAAGCAAATGCAATTTGAGATGCAGGTCTAAATTTATATGCTTTCATTTATATTGTTTAAACATTAATAAAACTTCTTGTTATGAAGAGAAATAGATATATATCTGGTTTATCCTGTTATCCTGTCTAACATTTTTCTTTAACGAACACTCACCTTAGCGATTACTCTTTCTCTGAAATCTCTCTGGTCTCGTCAACCAGTTTTATTGCCGAGTTAAATGCATTTTCTATTTCCCGGCTATCAGGGCCATACGCCGCAAACTTAACCATATCGCAGTGTTCAAGGAAATTGCTGATAAGTTCCTTATGCACTTCTGACAACCTGTCAGTAACCGTCATCTCTGCCAGGAACTCTTCCGTTGTTCTTTCAGGGGCCATAAGTTTAAATCTACTCTCAATATAGTGCCTGACTATGTTTGACAGACGATAATAATATTCCTTTATCCGGCCTTCTGATATCAGGTCTAAGGCCCTTAACCTTTCAAGCTCATTATATGCAATCTGATGGGCAGGTAGAGGTTCCGGGATAAATTCAATCTCTTTCTGTTTTCTGCGATATAAAAATAATATTATAGCGCCGGTAATTGCCAAAACCCCGAAAACTATTGCAATAATATAGTATAGCCTGGAGTAGCTTTTGTTTATTGCCACAGTAGGCATTATACCTCTTACATCACTGGCATCCTCATCCAGTGTGGTTACAACTTCAATAAACACTTCCGGCGTCTTTACTACAGCCTCCTCTGTTCCGGGTCTCGTTTTGTATTTTATATCAAATGCAGGAATTATATACGAACCGGTATTAAATGTTTCAAGGGTATACCATATTTCCTGCGTAATCCTCCCTTTCTCATTCCTGGATTCTTCGATGCCAAAATCCTTTACAGCTATCCCTCCCACTTCATCCTTTATCTCGGGAAGCAAAACCTCTATTCCTTCAGGAAAATCTACCGTTATCTTATACTTTATTTTGTCTCCAATTGTTACTTTCGCTTTATCAACATTAGCGTTTACGTAAAGCTTGGGATCTACTTCCGCTAAAGTTTTCCTGGCCGCGTATGTGTATTCTGCATATACAAGTACTATGAGAATAAATATTCCGTATCTTATGATTTTATTCATACTGATAACCATTTACATACAACAAGTCAACCTTGATACCAAATTTCAGTGTATTAAAATCACTGAGTTTACAACACCTATCATCCTGGCCCGAACGAGTCTGAATTAGAATATTGAGGGATTAAGGAATTCCTGCCTGTCCGCCAATTTGTTAGGCGGGAATTCCCCAATTCCTGAATTCTTAAATTTTTACCAAAATTGGTCAAAAGAGTTTTGTTAAGGAACTAATTAAAAAATGAGATTTCATTATCAGACATTTTTTATCATGCAGTTGGGTATTAATCTTTCGCAGATAGTCGGTACCTGACTGATCAGGCGGTTAGGCAAAGGTACATGCCAGACTCAGTCGGAACTAATAGGCGGGCTTAACACCTGGGTTTTTAAATCGTAATTTCTGAAATCGTAAATCGTAATTTCTGCAAATATCGGCCAAGACATAAAAACAAGATACTTAACCTGCCTTTTCCTAATATACCCAAAAAGTACATTTAATGTTCCCGTAAATGACGTAGTCCAATGAATTTGTAAAAAATATCAGGAGTTCAGTATTGAAGTCTTTTTTCTCTCGTCCTGAAGAATTTCATAATTGGTTCTACGTACGATCTATCCGTCCTTACATCTATCAAATCAACACCCATACTTCTCAATAAATTTGCCCTGTCCTGCATATTTTTTATATTAAATCGGTTAAACCTTTCCGTCATCTTCCTGTCTGATGTATCAATAAGCATAATTTCGCCGGTTTCCGCATCTTCCAACTCAACAAAACCAACATTTGGTATCTCTAATTCCCGGGGGTCTGTTATGGAAACTGCAATTATATCGTGACGCTTGTTTGCAATACGTAATGTGTGTTCAAAACCTTCAGTTATAAAGTCTGATACCAGGAAGCAGACTGTCTTACGCTTGATAATCTTTAAAAGATACTCAAGGGCTATAGATATGTCGGTTCCCTTATTTTCCGGTTTGTAGTAAAGCACCTCTCTAATCACTCGAAGTACATGTGTCTTTCCTTTCTTTGGCGGCACAAATTTTTCTATCTTATCAGTAAAGAGAATAAGGCCAACCTTGTCATTGTTTCTTACAGCAGAAAGGGCAAGCAGGGCGCAGATCTCGGTCGCAATCTCGTTCTTAAACTGCTTCATACTCCCAAATTCACCTGAATAACTAAGGTCTACCAGAAACATAATGGTTAATTCTCTCTCTTCTTTAAATCTTTTTACATAAGGATGCCCCAGGCGTGCGGTAACATTCCAGTCAATCGTGCGTATATCATCTCCTGCCTGATATTCCCTCACCTCCTCAAATTCCATACCCCGGCCCTTGAAGACGCTTGCGTACTCACCGGCCAATACATCATTAACCAGGCGGCTTGAGCGTATCTGTATCTGTCTTACCTTTTTTAATATTTCCTTTGGAATCATGGCAATTTAGATTTAAGAATTTAGGCATTTAAGAATTGGAATTCAGGGATTAAGGAATTGAAGGGATACCCCAATTCCTCATAATAAGTTTGAAGTTTAAAGTGCCTACCCGCCTGCCAAGCAGTTCGAGCAGGAAGTGAGCGAATTCGACAGGCTCACCGCCCTGCGTTTATCGAAGGGCTAAAGTTGCGGAAACCACGCAAAGCGTGGTAAACAATTTATTTAACTTTAGGCACTTTGTTAAGTTTTGAGTTTCCTCAATACTTAAATCCTTAAATTCTTAAATTCCTCAATTTGCAATCATATAATTACAATCATATAATATAATGAATAAATACGAAATTTTAAAACAAAAAATATCGAACAAAAGAACAATGAAAATCAAATTTTATAGTTTAGTCTACAAGCTGACAACTTCTTGCTTTTTTTGCACGGAAATTGTCACCTTATAGACTGTTTTTCCACTCCTTCGGAGTGTTAAGGTAAAAATGCTTGATAATAAGCCAAGTCACTTTAATGATTTCGCTATCATTTGTTACGTAAACATGACCGGCCTCTCTTTCGAGAGGCCGGTATTCTAATCTTTCAATAAAACAAAAGGCTGAATTTAATCTTTTGACATTTATTTGTTCTTTATAGTATAATCCACCCTTGTTTTTCATACACACTTAATGCCTATATCAGAAAGGAACCTTTCTATTCTATAAATTGTTCTAAAGGTATATGAAGATAAAAATTACAACAAAAGAATTAAAGTCTGATTTTGCTAAAGAGGTTAAAGACAGAAGTGGAATAGATGTAAAGAAATGCTATCAATGCGGTAAATGTACGGCAGGATGCCCGGTAGCATATGAGATGGACTACATGCCGAATCAAATAATTAGATTTGTACAGCTCGGCCTGAAACGCGAAGCCCTAACTTCAAGAACTATATGGTTATGCGCTTCCTGTATAACATGTACAACAAGATGTCCAAAAGAGGTTAAGATAGCTGAATTAATGGACGTCTTAAGAGAAATGTCACTTGAAGAAGGCCTGGCCAACCCGCTGGAAAAAAATATCACAACATTTCACCAGGCATTTCTTAACTCCGTTAAGAAGCATGGCCGTATCTCTGAATTATGGATGCTGAACGAATACAAGATGAAGAGGCCTAAAACCGCATTGCAGGATTTAATAATCGGTCCTCAAATGCTAAGCAAAGGAAAGTTGTCATTCTTACCCCATGACATTAAAGGTAAGGATGCAGTTAAACGAATATTCGAAAAATGCAAATAAAAGAAAAAACGAGGATCGGTTATTATCCGGGCTGTGCAATCACGATGGGTTCAAGTTCAGAGGAATATGGCACCTCTGTATTAAGGGTGGCCGAAGCAATAGGACCTGAACTGGAAGAAATCCATGATTGGAACTGCTGCGGCGCATCGTCGGCTCACGCAACAAACCATAAACTCTCAACCGCCTTGTCTATCAGAAACATCAGCCTGGCAGAACAATCTGGTTTTAAAGAAATACTTGCACCATGCCCTATGTGTTCTCAAAGGTTGATTATTTCTCAAAAAGATGTTGCGGACGATGAAGAACTGAAAAAAGATGTCGAGGATGCCATAGAAATGCCCTGCAATGGCGATGTGAAGATCTTAAATTATCTTGAACTAATCAAGAATTATTGTATGGATGAGATAGCCGAAAAGAGAAAGAAGACTCCCAAAGATTTAAAGATTGCCAGCTATTACGGATGCCTTCTGTTAAGGCCTCCAAAGGTACTTCAATTTGATGACCCTGAAAACCCCACGTCTATGGAGGAAATTGTGGAGGCAACAGGAGCCATATCTGTAGACTGGGAACTTAAAACAAATTGCTGCGGTGGCGGCTTTACACTCAGCCGGACAGACATTGTATTAAAGCTGACTAATGACATTTTAGAGTGCGCTGTAGACGCAGGCGCAGATGCAATAGCCGTAGCTTGTCCGATGTGCCATGCAAACCTGGATATGAGGCAAAAGAAAATAGAAAAAGAATATAATCGCAAATTCAATATCCCTATCGTGTACATCTCAGAACTTATTGGTCTTGCTCTGGATTTAGGGCCAATAAGTCTTGGTCTGAATAAACACTTTATAGATACGGAATCAGTCGTTAATGCATTTGCATAAATTAGCCAAAACACAAAAAGTTTAAAAGTAGGGTGGGTAGGTTGCCCACCGTTCCTATAACGAATAGAAATATGTTTTTGGTGGGCGAGGCCCACCCTTTTAGTTTTGTTGTGCAATAGAATTTATTAATTAGGAAATTGTGGAATTCCTTAATTGTAAATGATAATCCTTCATTGAGGAGTTTGTAAGTGGGTAAGAAGATTGGTGTATTTGTCTGTCATTGTGGTACGAATATCTCTGCTACCGTTGATGTTGAGAAGGTAGCGGAAGAGACCAAAAAGAATAACCCGGGAGTTTCATATACAACTACTTATAAGTATATGTGTTCGGACCCCGGTCAGAAGCTTTTAAGAGACAAAATCAAAGAAGAGGGGTTGACCGGGGTAGTCATCGCCGCCTGCTCTCCAAAGATGCACGAACATACATTCCGTAATGCCGCTATAAAGTCGGGCCTGAACCCATATCATGTTGAGATTTCAAACATCAGGGAACAGTGTTCCTGGGTTCATCCGGATAAACCTGTAGGGACTGAGAAATCCACCGATCTCGTGAGGATGATGACCGAAAAGGTCAGGAAGGATAAATCACTAAAACCAATAAAGGTTCACGTTACAAAACGTGCCCTCATTATCGGAGGCGGTATTGCAGGAATACAGGCGGCATTGGATATAGCCGATGGAGGGCACGAGGTTATAATGGTTGAGCGAGAGGCGTCAATCGGCGGCCACATGGCTCAACTGTCCGAAACTTTCCCTACCCTTGACTGCTCACAGTGTATCATGACGCCGAAAATGGTTGAAGCGGCGCAACATGATAACATAACAATGCACACATGGTCCGAGATAGAATCTATTACCGGTTATCTTGGCAATTTCGACGTAAAGATTCGTAAAAAGGCAAGGTCTGTTGACCTGGACTTGTGTACCGGATGCAGTTCATGCTGGCAGGTATGCCCGTGCAAAAAAATAAAAAGTGAATTTGATATGGGTCTTGCAAACAGGACTGCCATCTATATTCCATTTCCACAGGCAATTCCCAGTAAGCCTGTAATCGACAGGGAAAACTGCATATTATTCAAAGACGCACGCAAGAAAAACATTAAACCAAATGATTCCAAGGTCTGCAGAAAGTGTATTGACGCATGCCCTATAGCTCCCGTTAAGGCAATTGACTACAACCAGGAAGATGAAATTATAGATGTAAAAGTTGGAGCAATAATTGTTGCTACAGGTTTTCGGGAACTTGAGGATGGTCTTTATGGCGAATATGGCGGAGGTAAATATGAAGACGTAATAACGGGAATGCAATTTGAACGTCTTGCCAGCGCTTCCGGCCCTACGGATGGCAAGATTAAAAGACCTTCTGATGGTAAAGAGCCGGAAATAGTTGTATTTATTCAATGTGTTGGTTCAAGAGACCCTTCAAAAGGGTGTTCATATTGTTCCAAGACATGTTGTATGTATACGGCCAAGCATACCATGTTGTATAAGCACAAGGTGCATCATGGACATGCATTTGTTTTCTATATAGATATCAGATGTGCCGGAAAAGGATATGAAGAATTTTCACAAAGGGCAATAGAAGAAGAAGGCGCCACGTATCTCAGAGGCCGTGTCTCAAGGGTTTACAAAAAAGGTGATAAACTGATTGTACTTGGAGCAGACACATTAACCGGCTCAGTAGTTGAGATTGAAGCTGATATGGTTGTCCTCGCATCCGCAATGAAGGCACAGGACGATGCAGAGCAATTTGCACAGAAGTTGAGCATACAGTATGATAAAGATAAGTTTTTCTCGGAGATGCATCCGAAGTTAAAACCGGTAGAAAGCAGCAGCGCCGGAATCTTTCTTGCAGGGACATGTCAGGGACCCAAGGATATTCCGGAGACGGTTGCACAGGCAGGAGCTGCGGCAAGTAAGGTCCTTGCACTGCTTTCATCTGACGAGCTGGAACGTGAACCTGTCGTCGCCAGGGTAGACAGACAACTCCCGCCCGTATTTTCAACATGTATTGGATGCTTCTACTGTCAGAAAGTATGTCCGTACAGTGCAATTGAGTCGGAAGATATCAAGGCACGTGACGGCAGTGTGATAAAGACCGTTGCCAGGGTAAATGAGGGACTCTGCCAGGGATGCGGTTTGTGTGCGGCAACGTGCAGATCTAAGAGTATAGAGTTAGATGGCTTCAACGATGAACAAATATATGCAGAGATTAATGCTGTAGAGTTTAATTAATTAGTGTTTCATCATTACCAAAAAATTTGTGGAAGGCAAAAGCCTTCCGCTACTAAAATATTATAATAACAAATTACGATGGCAGAAGAAACCAAATTTGAACCTAAAATTGTTGCCTTTCTCTGTAACTGGTGTACCTATGCAGGTGCAGATCTTGCAGGAACAGGCAGGAATCAATACCAGGCAAACGTTCGCGTAATCAAACTTCCATGCACCGGTGGGATAGACCCTTTATTTTTGATAAAGGCATTTGAACGGGGAGCCGATGGGATTCTGGTTTCCGGGTGTCATCCCGGAGACTGCCACTACAATTCCGGTAATTACCACGCCAGACGCAGGTGGAATGTCTTCCGACCATTGCTTGAGTTCTGTGGTATTAATCCGGAGAGAATACAATTCTCATGGATATCTGCCGCAGAAGGCGGAAAATGGGTAGAAACAATAAACGGCGTAGTTGACACCGTCAGAGCACTGGGACCATTTGAAGGGTATCAAAAGATTAATACAATAGGCCCGGATGCTTCCAGTGAGAGTTCTCAAACCTGAAGGTATGAGTTACATTCCGTTTAGTAGGGGTTTAAGATTTTAAACCCCTACTGACAGGTTAGTGTTGTAACTCATGGCTTTAGCCTTGAAAGCTTTTTTGGTTCTGGCTCGGCCAAGTTGTGAGATAGCAGGGTGGATTAAAGTCCTCGGCGTTTTTTGTCCGGGGAAAGTCGAAGGACGAATCCACCTTTATTCTTTTTTTGTTTTGCGAAGCAAAACTCCATAAATTAGCGATTGAAAGGAGCTAATTTAAATGATAGAGGCTCTAAGAAAAAAGGCAGAGGAACTCCTAAGGAGTAATACCGTAGACGTTATCTATGGATATGGTGAAGGCAGCACACCGGAAAGAACAAGACCGGTATTCATCACTAAACCTGAAGACGTAAATAAATTAATATGGAATAAGTATTGTGTCTATAACCTTACAACGTACCTCAAGAGGCAGGAATCAAGAAAACTTGGAAAACCTGCAATTGTGGTAAAGGGATGTGACGCAAAAACTATTGTCGTTCTCATTAAGGAAAGCCAGATTAAACGTGAAGACGTGTACATCCTTGGTGTTACATGTAATGGTGTAGGAGAACCGCTGGCAACAAAATGTAAGGCATGTGATGTCAATACTCCCAGGATATATGATGATTTAATTGGTGAGAAGATTGAGAACAAGGAAATCCCCTTTGATGAAAGATACGCTGAGCTGGATGAATATGAAAAACTATCAGAAAAAGAGAAATGGGATTTCTGGCAGAAGCAGTTTGCAAAATGCATCAAGTGCTACGCCTGCAGCAGTATCTGCCCTCTCTGTTTTTGTGATAGATGTATTGTTGACAAAAACCAGCCCCAATGGATAGACCCAAGTGCACACCCACGCGGCAATCTCTCATGGAACGTTACACGGGCTTATCACTTAGCCGGCAGATGTATAAACTGTGAAGAGTGCCAGAGGGTATGTCCGGCAGACATTCCGCTTAATCTTTTGAATAAGAAACTGGCCAAGGAGACGGAGAAGAATTTTAATTACCGGTCGGGTTACAATATAGACGACGAACTTGCAATGGCCACTTATAAAGAAGATGACAATCAGGATTTTATTAAATAAGATTTCAGGAATTTCACTGTGGAAAAAACTTTAAAAAAAGAAAATTTCAATTCCTTAATAACCGGCCTGAAGGATCAGGGTTACAGGACTATTGCACCAAAGAAGGATAATAACCTTGTCACACTTGACGAGGTACAGAGTGCGGATGAGATTCACCTTGATCACGTCCAGACCAACAACTCTATTAAAGAATACTTCCTTCCAAAAACGGAAAAGATACTATCTTATACACTTGAAAAAAATAAGGTTAGTATAGAAGAGCCTGAAGGTTTTGCGGTTAAAAGTGTTGTCTTTGGATCAAGACCATGTGATGCTGCCAGCCTGCCTATCATGGACAAGGTCTTTAATTGGGATTGCAGCGACAAGTTCTGGGTTGAAAGAAGAGAGGCCATTACCATAGTAACCATTGCATGTGACAAATGCGATAATTATTGCTTTTGCACTTCAGTAGGTTTGGCTCCCGATTCAAAGGAAGGTAGTGACGTACTGCTCACAAAGATTTCTGATGATGAGTATTTAGTAGAAACAGTAACCGAAAAGGGTGAAGGTCTGATAAAGGGACTGGAAACAGTTTTTTCTGACCCTGTAGCCGGAACGCCAGACAGACAGGTTGCATCAGTCGAAAAGAAGTTTGAGATTGATAAAATTAAACCGTGGCTCGATGAAAATTTCGCACACAAAATATGGGCGGAATTTTCTATGAAATGTATAAGCTGCGGGGCATGTACATTTGTATGCCCTACATGCCATTGCTTTGATATTGTTGACGAGTGTACGATGTCAAAAGGTGACAGGGTCAAGAACTGGGATGGATGTCAGTTCAAGATGTTTACACTGCATACATCCGGACACAACCCAAGGTCCACACAAGATCAGCGATGGCGCCAGAGGATCATGCATAAATTTAAATATTACGTAGAAAAATTTGACAACATTCTCTGTGTTGGCTGCGGAAGGTGTTCGAGAGTCTGCCCTGCAGACATGAATATTTCTGAAATGCTCGAAATAATTGCAACTGAAGAAAACCAGAAAGAATGACGATAAAATACGAAGCTCTAATTTCGAAGCTCGAAAAAATACCTAAATCACAAATACAAATGTTCCAAAACATAGTCTTGAATTTCTGTCATTAGATATTTGAATTTGTTTCGGATTTCTAGTTTAGGATTTCGAATTTATAAAACTATAATCACCACCTGAAGAGTAGGAATTTCTCATATTATAGAGAGAAAGTGTAAATATTATGGAAAATATATATAAACCATATCTTATGAATATCAGTGATATAATAGATGAGGCTCCGGGTGTGAGAACATTCAGACTTAATTTCTTAAACGAAGACGAAGGCAAGAACTTTCAATTCCAGGCAGGACAGTTTGCGCTCTATTCTGTTTTTGGTTATGGTGAATCTACCTTTTGTATCGCTTCATCACCCACAAGGAAGGACTACATTGAATGTACCTTCAGACAGACTGGAAGAGTAACCAATGCACTGAGTGAACTCAATGTAGGCGATACTATTGGATTCAGGGGTCCATATGGAAATGTATTTCCCATAGAAGAATGGGAAGGCAAGAATCTTGTGTTTGTTGCAGGCGGTATCGCATTACCTCCATTAAGGAGTGTTATCTGGAACTGTTTAGACCTGCGAGACAAGTACAAAAATATAACCATCGTTTACGGGGCGAAAACCGTTGAAGACCTGGTATACAAGCATGAGCTCAAGGAATGGAATGCAAGAGATGACGTTAACCTGGTAACTACCGTTGACCCGGGTGGAGAAACACCGGATTGGGCAGGCAAGGTGGGCTTTGTACCGACTGTGGTAGAAGAAACAGCGCCCGATAGCAATGATACAATCGCTATCTTATGCGGACCTCCCATAATGATTAAGTTCACACTGCCTGTACTGGAGAAACTCGGCTTCAAGCAGGAGAAGGTATACACTACTCTTGAGAGCAGAATGAAATGCGGACTGGGAAAATGCGGTAGATGTAATATTGGCTGTACTTATATTTGTAAAGACGGCCCGGTCTTTACGGCTGAGGAAATAAGCAAGATGCCCGACGAATTCTGAAGAAGTAACAATAATATCCATCGCAGGAAAGCAGAATGCAGGCAGGAACGATCCGGACAATAAATTAACGCCTTCGGCGAGCTTCGACCGCCAGCATTAATTTTGCGTCATCAAGGCTAAAGCCTTGAGTTACATACAACAACCAGTTGATACGAAGCCGATACATCAGGATTACAGGTGTAACTCATACCTTTAGGTTTGAGCCGCTTAGAATAATTTAAAGCCTTAACCCCCAAAGAATTAAAATGGAAATCCCTGTATAATCGAGTTAATACTTAAAAGGGAAAACCTGGAAACGAAACGCTTCTCAACAGAAAACACAAATAAAGCCCTGGATTTTATAGAAAATATCATCCATCTTAAAAGAAAGAAATAGCAGGCGGGTAATCAATTCCTGAATCCCTTAATTCCTAAATTCCTAAATCCCTAAATCCTTCCCTGCCTTTCGTCTTTTACCTACATTATGTCTTTTCTTTGCGTTCTTTGCGTTAAATATCTCTTTTTCAATCTACAATCTACAATCGTCAATCATAGATTCCCCTTGATTTTAGTATTTACTAAAGTATTATACCGCTAGTAACTTACGACCTACCAAATTGATATACTATCAGTTGATGGATATGCTTTTCATAAATTAAGTTTATGCTTACAAAAAAGTAAGTGTTTGAATCTTTCCACTATCTTTAGTATTTGTAAATTTAACAATTGAAGGGACATCGTTATGATTCAAGAATTTTTGGACCTTAATTTCATTCAAATTAAAGAAGATGAAAACCTAACAAAGCTTAGGAACGCAAGTGCAGAACTTGCAAAAAGATTGAGTAAGGATAAAGCCAAGGTAATCTCCTATACTTTGATTGCTCTAGACCCTGAAGTCAAGGCAAATGACTCTGAATTGAATGAAGCAAAGGAAATAATTATTAAAAATTGGAAAACCTTTGTAACCAACAGCGGTGACACACCTAATACCATTATAAGAGCAGTTATTCTTGAAGCATTAGAAACAATATCAAAAGAAACAGACTACTCGTGCATGATTTGGCTTGCTGGTCGTAATGTAATTAAGCACTACAAGCTCGGCAGGGAAAATGAATTGCTTACTAAATTTCTGTTGGATTTAGGAAACAAAATTGAAAAAGAGGCGGTTGATAGTTGGTCACTACTTGGCGAGTCAGAACTTGAAAAGCTAAGTATTGAAATTAACAAACTTACAGGTGTAACAGTCGATAAAGCTTCTCTTCAAAAATACCTGGAAGATGCATCTGGACCAAATAACCGTGAGGGAAGCGCTAATTATAAAACCCCCAATCCACAATGGCCTAATGCAGGTGACAATTGGTCATTTGAATTTGCACCGAGAGCAGCACAAGGGATTGCCTCCGTACTTAACAAAGCTCTCAAAGAGCAGGCTAAAGCAGTTAACATCAATCATTCTCTAATTGAAATCTTACAAAAAAACAATCTGTCACAAATGAGAACACAATTGCTTTGGTGGAAAGAAGCGTGTTATTCTTCATCATTAAAGCAAAGCTACAGGGAACTAAAGGAAGGGTTACTACAAGTAGCATTAGCAAATGACTATTCCTCATTTGTGCCTTTCATTTATCCGACCAGCGCAGATTACTTCTTAAATGAAATCCATAGAGTTTTGACTTCAGAGGAAGGTAAACGTATGAAGATCTCCGAAATTCTCAAACTGATAGAAGCAGCAAGTGAGGAGCTAAAAACAATCTTTGATGAGCATAAGGCCAAAGAAGGAAGGGTTTCTTTAATCAACTTTCTGAAGGAATTAGTTTGGAATAGACACAAACCAACACAGATTAAAAATCTAGTTGGTATTAGCGCTACGACTGAGATTACATTAGCTGAATTTACATTGTGGCTTTTTCATGATTTACAAGCTTTGAAAATTGTAAACAGCAAATAACACTATGACAGGAAAATGCAAAATAGAAGATTGTGTGGCACCAATATCTTGTCACGATGGGTGTGAAGATTATCGAAACTGCGAAAATTGGATAGCAAACAATTCAGAAAAAAAGGAAGAAAGTGCAAAACCTTCAACCGTTTCTAAGAAATCAAATTTGAGTTGGAGTGGTGAACCTTTGAAAATCAATGAATTGCATTTAGTAAGCAACCGAAGCAGTCCAATCGTTATTGGAATAGTTGGTAAAGCTGATGCAGGGAAAACAACATTTCTTGCAATGGTTTATACTCTTCTGTTAGGCGGGAAAAGACTTAAGGATTATGGTTTTGCTGGAACAAAAACAATTTTAAATTGGGATGAACTGCATTGCAGACTAGAAGTACAAAAGGAAAAAGTTGCATTTCCTGACCCAACTTCTGTGGGCTTTAATCGTTTATTGCATTTCGCTTTGCGCAACAAAGAAGGACATCTTCAAGATGTTTTATTCGCTGATGCCTCTGGAGAAGTTTTTTATTTATGGTCGCAAAATTGTGATGATGAAAATGCTGAAATTGCAAGATGGATATACTCTAACTCAAATGGATTCATACTTTTTATTGACTGTGCTGATTTGATAGAAAGAAAGAATTTAGCTAAAACAGAGATACTCGATATTGCTCATATGCTTACACACGATTTGAAAAAAAGACCTGTCGTATCAGTGTGGTCAAAGTCAGACAAAAAAAAGGAAGTACATCCGAAAATAAGAAAGTCATTGCATGCAGAACTCCAAGGTCTTTTTTCTAATTACAAAGAGATTGATATAAGTAATTTCTTAATACCTGGACCAGATGAAGTTGTTCATATCAATAATTTGGAAGTCATAGATTGGTTAATGAGTAAAATAATGACTTCTTCAGCGGAAGACTTAATCCTAACACGTCCTAACATCAACGATTTATTTCTAAACTACAAGAGCAGATGAAGAAACCATTATTAATAGTAGGCAAACCTCATTCTTCCAAGACAACTTTTATTGTTCAGTTTTTATCAAGATTGCAGAAGAATAAGAGTAAACTTTCATTGTACCAGACAGTAAAAAATATTTCTCAAATTAAGGAGGCAAGAGAAGCCTTGGCAAACGGTGAAGAAGCCAAACCAACTTCAACAGATAAAAACGTTGAGCTGTTACTTCCGATTCAATTTGGTGAACATCAAATTGATCTTTATTACCCTGATTATGGTGGAGAACAAATCAATACCATGATAGCAACACGGGAGATAGATAAAAGATGGATTAATTTAATCAAAGAAAGTAATAATTGGATATTGTTCATTCGAATAACTAATTTGAACGTAGCTTATGACCTTAGTAATAAAGCTTTTTCAAGTGAACAAATGGGAAACAACAAAGAAGGTAGAGCCGAAGTCTATTCAATTTCTGGTCAATCAGCGTTTATAGAATTCCTGCAAATTATTCTCCACTTAAAA
>JACZYU010000115.1:0-6236 GCA_022570935.1 Planctomycetota bacterium
TCCAAATCGTTCGGTATTTTTTTACTCAGAATCCTGCAATCTTTCTTGTCTATGATTCCTATAAAATTGTTATCCGAATGCAAATCTATTCCTACATAATAACTCATTACAGCACCTCCCTAAAAAAATGTTAACAATATAATTAGTATCAACATTATGATATATTGTTAACTTGAAGGTGCCTACTATATGATTATCACATCTCGCCACTTGACACAGAAAATAGGGGTCACATCTCGCCACTTGACACACACAGAAAATAGGGGTCACATCTCGCCACTTGACACAAATAGGATAATTAGTAAAATAAGCATATGGCAAGACCAGCGAGGATAGAATATGAAGGTGCGTTTTATCATGTAATGAACCGAGGAAATCGAAAAGAGGCTATATTTATAGATAATAAGGACCGTGCCAAGTTTTATGAAATTATTGGGAATGTTGAAAAAAGATATAAGACCATAACCTATTCATTTGTTCTGATGTCCAACCATTATCATCTTCTCATTGAAACTCCATTTGGCAACTTGTCCAGAGCTGTCCAACGTTTAAACGGTGACTATGCATTATATTTTGGCAGAAGGCATAAAAAGCCAGGCCACTTATTTCAAGGCCGGTTTAAGGCCATGCTTGTTGAGAAAGAAACCTATCTTTTAGAATTAAGCCGTTATATACATTTGAATCCATTTAGGGCAGGAATGGTTAAGTCTCCTGAGAAATACAAATGGAGCAGCCTTTATGAAGTTTTAAAGAAGGGTAAAGTTGAATTACCTTTTACGCTATATTGGGATTGGCTTTTAGAGTCATTTGGCAAAAGAAAAGACACAGCAGCACGGAGGTATCTTGAATTTGTACGAGAGGGGATCGAAGATACAAAGAATCCTGGGTTTGAAGCGTCTGGAGGTTGGATATTAGGAAAAGAAACATGGGTAAAGAAAATCATAGAAAAGTGGATAGATTTCTCTTCAAAGGAGATAACCGGCATAAAACCTTTAAAACCTCTAATTCCAGTTAATAAATATGAAAAGCTTGTTTGTAAGGAGTTTGAAATAAGAAAAGAAGGCTTAAAGAAACTAACCTACAATAATATTGGAAGGATGGCAATAATTTATCTTGCGTTTAATTATTGCGGATTAACATTAAGGGAGATAGGCCAAAAATATGGAGGTATAAGTGATTCTGCTGTCAATAAGATAGTGGCTCGTTTTAGTACTCGCCTTGCAAAACACAAAAAGTTAAACAATAAAATCAAAAAGATTGTGTCAAGTGGCGAGATGTGACCCTCAATTCGGGACCTGACCCTCAATTCGGAGAAGATGTTATCGCCCAGTTTTAAATTGTTTTTCTTTTAAACATCTGGGTCAGTCGAAAGGGGTCTGCTATTGACTTAACTATCAAATTATGTAATATTTTCCCTCCACTTTTTTACTAAAGTAGATAAATTCAGGGTATATTTTCAAAATAATTTCCAAAAAGACACTTGAATTTTATTAACAGTTTCACTACTCTTACAAAATCTCTGAAAAGCAATTTCTATCATCTTATCTTAAGAAAAGGATGGGTTGTAACAAATAGTATTTTAAACGTATAAAACGTTTGTAAGGAAATGTTAAGTTAAGCCATCGGCAGACTTGACCCCTTTTTTAATGGTGGTATTTTGATAAAAACAGGTAGAGGTTTTCATTTTATAGGTAAAAAGATTATAAAATTACAAAAGGAGTGGATTAGGAGTATGAAGGGTTTTAAGCAAGATGACGTTTTGAAAAAATATATTGATTCTGATCATATTGATATATCTATAAGACGAGGTTATTCCACTCTCAGGATTACAGATAGTCCAGTTAAACCGCATATTCCATTTTTCTATAAGGAGCTATAATTTGCAGTGAAAGTGGAGTATTAGCTACCGAATATACAGGAGCATAAACGCATTAAACAAAATATTTTTTGTCTCTTATTTTAGGAACTGAAAATGATAAAGGGAGAGACAATTGTGGGAGATTATGGAATCTTGATCTGGCAAAGGTGCCAATAAACTGGTTCTGTCCTTATTAAATGAAAATGTAATTTTTGGGAAATATCATCGTGGATGTATTGGCAGAAATTTTAAGCTGGTCAGTAGATCTTCCGGCATGGCAAAGAGATGCACTTCGGAGGCTTATGTTTGCAGACAGCCTGGATAATGAGAGCATTACAGAGCTAACCACGCTGTGTAAGAGCGCGCATGGACTTTCTGAAAGTCAGGATACTGAGCCTTTAGATAAATCACATATACCAACTGATAGAACGGATGCGGGTACCGTCAGTTTGCTCTCCATTACTCACCGTAGTGGCGTTAATGCTTTAGCCGAGGATCAGAAAATCAGCTTCGGGCCTAGTTTAACTGTTGTTTATGGCGACAATGCCTCTGGCAAGTCTGGGTATACCAGAATACTGAAAAGTGCATGTCAGGCCAGAGGTACAGAAGTAATTTTGGGTAATGTCCTGTCAGGGACTGCACCACTGACACCATCTGTTTCTATTCGATTTACTGTTGGTGATGACGGGAACGAGAAGGAATGGCATGATAACGCAGAAAATGGTGACTTTCTTGGCCGGGTCAGTGTATTCGACAGTCATTCCGCTGCCATTTACCTAAAAGAAAAAACAGATGTTGCTTTCAGGCCGTTCGGTCTTGATCTGTTTGACAAACTATCAAACACTTGCGAAGAAGTTCGGAAAAGGCTCGATCGCGAGCGCCACATGCTAGACTCCACAGAGACAACCATGCCAGAATTACCGGAAGGAACGTTAGCGCATAAGCTGGTGTCGAGTCTGTCTTCATTAACCAAGCTGGAAACAGTCACTGCATTAGGCACGCTTACTGATGCGGAAAAGGAAAAGCTAATATTTTATGAAAAACGACTGGCCGATATGCAGTTAGAAAACCCTGTGAAGACGGCAGAGGTCTTAAAACTCCACGCGCAACGGCATCAAGCGCTCCTCAATCATCTGGAATGGGTCGATCGGTCTCTTGATATGGATGCATTGAACGTGGTATTCGATGCGCAAAAAATTGTGCAGTTGAAACAAACTGAA
This sequence comes from Planctomycetota bacterium, assembly GCA_022570935.1. GTDB lineage: Bacteria > Planctomycetota > Brocadiia > Brocadiales > Scalinduaceae > Scalindua. The sequence goes on from JACZYU010000115.1 coordinate 3,079, forward strand.
GTGGTAAGATTACAGAATGCCACATTTCTGCAGGATCTGTTAAACGGAACCGGTTCTGATGTCTGGAGAGGGCTATGGGAAGAGGCCAGACGGTTCTCTACAGAAAAAGCGTACGTGGACAAGCCCTTTCCATTTACTGAAGCGGATGCCCGGTGTGTGTTGTGCCAGCAGGACATTGATAGTAAGGCCGTTTCCAGATTAAAGCAATTTCAGGAATTCATTACATCACAGTCAGAACAGGAATTTAAACAGGCAAAGGAAACATTCGAGGAGCTATATAAGAACTTGGAAGCGTTGAAGGTCGTCAATGACACTACTGAAAATGCGGTGAAAGAACTGCGCATAGAAATGGATGCAGTAGCCACAGATTTGAAAAAAAGTTTGCAAGATGCTGCTAAACGCCATTATAAAGTACTGAAAGCGTTACAGGGGAATCAGGAGCTGACTTCTGACCTCCATGTATATTCATCACAAAGAGACAAAATCCAAGCACTTGTGAAAGAGTTAGATCAAAGGGCTGACGAGTTACTGAAGCAGATCGATAATGAAGAAAAAGAAAAAATTAAAAAGGACCTGCAGGAATTAAAAGCTCGTGAAACACTGGGAAAACATGAAAAAGTAATTATCGGGGAAATTGATCGAAAAGCCAGATTCGCGGCTTATGAGCTTTGTTTGCGGGATACAAAGACAACCGCAATAACAAGGAAGAGCACTGAAGTTACGAAAGAAGTGGTGACAAAGCAGTTGAAGAAGAGCTTCAATGAAGAGCTAAAACCTCTGGGTTTCACTCATGTTGAAGTTGAATTGCAGGAAGCTGGTGGTGAGCGTGGTGCCCTATATCACAAACTGATCTTAAAGAGGGCGCCAGGAATTGAATTGCCCAAGGTCGTAAGTGAGGGTGAAGCACGTTGTCTATCAATTGCTGCGTTTTTTGCCGAACTTAGCACTGCCGACGATCCGTCAGCAATATTGTTCGACGACCCCGTATCATCACTATGCAGATGGGGTCAAATCTTTTGAAATGACAAAGATGTGCAGATGGGGTCAATCCCCGGACAAACAGCGCCCCTGCCCGTCCGGCAGGCGGGGAGGACTTATCTTTCAAAATGACAAATAGTTCAATCCATTCCTAATATAAATCAATCCTTGCGTAAAAGGAAGTATCAGCGTATATATCACCTTTAGTAAATCTTTACAGGCAATCAACCAATTAGGAATTCCTCTGTCAGGTAAATGAATAAACAAATACTTAAGATTGACTGGATTATTGCCACATGGTTTGGCTCAGGACTTCTACCAATAGCTCCCGGAACATGGGGAAGCCTGGCGGCTTTTCCTTTTGCATATATAATCTCTGTATATTCCGGCCCTTATGTGCTAATCATTGGAACCGTTGCCTTGTTTTTCATTGGCATGCAGGCATCAAACAATGTTGAAAAAAGTACCCAGAAGAAGGACCCCGGATTCATTGTAGTTGATGAAGTAGTGGGTCAATGGATAGTTCTGCTCCCATTACCTTTTCTATATAACCTTGTAGACCCAGATCTTTTCTATTGGTTTTTTGCCCCCATAGCAGCAGTAGCATTTCTTGCTTTCCGCATATTCGATATATGGAAACCTTGGCCTATTAAAAATGTAGAAGAGAACGTTCCCGGTGGCCTTGGTATTATGCTTGATGATGTTGTTGCCGGAATCTATGCTCTCATAATAACATCCGCACTGACAGCATGCATGGTCTTGATCTTCTTATGAAATGTGTATTATGGAGTGCATCATCCGTGATGATGCATATAAAGCAGTGACACCCGCCCAACAAACTGGCGGACAGGCGGTCACTGCACTCCAAAACAACTCTGATTTTGTTCTCTTCGCGCTCTTTCTTGTCCTCGGCGCTTTTTGTCCGGGGAGCGCCCCTGCCTGCCGGTAGGCAAGTTCGCGTGAGAACTTCTTTTTTCCTATCTTTTATTCCGTAACTCCTGCCACGGATGAATTCGTTCGGACGAGGGCAAGCCCGCCAAACAGCAGGCTGTGTCGCAATTGCATCTACAGGCGGAGCCATATTATATATGGCATTACGCATACACCATATCTAGTACCCTGTCCCAGAAGATTTTAACCTAAAGTTGGCAAATTAAAATCATAGATTACCCCTTGCTTTTCACCTGCCACATGATATAATATACAACAGAATGCAACCAATAGGCAGTTTGTATATTTATATAGGGTGAAATACATAGGAGGCGTTAATGATTTTAGATTGCCAGAACTTTAACTTTTCAACTCAGTTATCTCAACAACGCATTTCCTTCGCAAATAAAGCCTTGGGTACCGATGTCACCCAAAGGATCCTCAGTTATTCTCTTTATTTGCAGGGAAGCAGTAAAACATCAATTGCAAAAAGCCTGAACATCCCCCTGGATACTATGAAGTCATTAATCAAAAGAATTCATTCGGATGGGATTACAGCATTTCGTGATAGGCGCAATAAGGTTAAATCCTTTACCACTATTAAACAGGAACAGCAAAATCTCTATAACATTTCTGTTCAGGACGATTTCGTAAAGATCAATGTTGGTTGTCAAGATAAACCCATTATAGTACCTGCCAAGAACACTCTTCAGCTAAAAACAGTTCTCTTTACTCTGGCTGGCGCTGGTCTTGTTTCAAACCAAGAGATTTCCAACATACTTAAATACTCTCCAAGTCACATTCAATATCTTATCAAAAAAATTCAAAAAGAAGATGTTCATGCATTAATTGATAGGAGACAAGGCCAAAAACAGCATTATCGGTTCACGCAGGATGTAAAGTCTGAGTTAATTCTACAGTTTATTTTAGATATATCAAATGAAAAGAAGGTATCGGGAATGTCATTATCTAGCAGTCTTAAGGCACGCGTAAAATTAGATTTATCTCCCCGAAGCATACGCAATCATATTGAAAAATTGGGACTTGGCAAAATAAGGAAACAGATATCGGATTGCTTGAGTGACGTAAAAAAAACCTCTTCTGTGTCTTAAAAAGCCAAGCCACTTCAACAGCTTTGGAGCAAGTAAGCAACACTACTAATCGGGCTTTTCGACCAAGGCTTTTTCAGAGAATTCAAATTTGGGCGCTCTTGCAAGCCTCTTATTCTGTTCCTTTTATAGCAACAACAC
>JACZYU010000115.1:6335-7722 GCA_022570935.1 Planctomycetota bacterium
CACTTCAACAGCTTTGGAGCAAGTAAGCAACACTACTAATCGGGCTTTTCGACCAAGGCTTTTTCAGAGAATTCAAATTTGGGCGCTCTTGCAAGCCTCTTATTCTGTTCCTTTTATAGCAACAACACTGAGGTGTCATCCACAAACCGTTACTAATTGGAAAGAACGTTTCGTTGCCGGAGAGAGTATTGATGATAAACCGCGTAGCGGCAGACCCCTTTGCGTTCCCATTGAAGCAAAGATAAGACTTACTGCTTTCTATTGCCAGCATAACCCCCTGCCTGGATGTTCTCGTTGCTCTATACGTTGGGCAGAGAAATACCTTAATAATCATCCAAACATTGTCAAAATCTCCATGAGCCGATCATCTATTCATCGCTGTTTGGCAGCCCATGCTTTGAAACCCTACCGATGGAAATATTTTTTACAAATCACTGATCCTGATTTTTTTGAGAAAACGGAAAAAATTATTTATCTTTATCTAAATCCTCCAAAATATTTGTTTTGCCTGGATGAGTGCACCGGATTACAAGTTCTTGAAAGAATAGCGCCTAAGTTGTCTGCCGAAGGTAATAAACCGGAATTAAGGGAGTTTGAGTATAAAAGACATGGAACTATATCAGTTTTTTCCATTTTGCAAGTATCTAATGGAAAGGTTTTTACAGATTGTATTGCAGACCACACTACCATTACAATTATACGATCTTTGCAAAAACATATCTCCATGTACGATTCGTCTGAAACACTACATTATATTTTGGACAATTATTCTTCTCATTCGACAGAGGAATTTTGCCAAGAAATTGCAAAACTATGTGGCGTTGAAAATCCAAAACTTAAAACCGTTATTGAAAGGAAACAATGGTTAGAATCTACTGATAAAAGAATTGTTTTTCACTTCTTGCCTTTTCACGGCTCCTGGCTTAATCAAATTGAAATTTGGTTTGGTATCCTCCAACAAAAGGCATTAAAAGACGAAAGTTTTTCCTCGGTAACTGTTTGCAAAGAAGCAATACTGAATTTTACCGGTATTTATAATGCCGAGTTTTCTCATCCATTTGAATGGAGTTATACGGGTGATGGTTTACATGAAAAAGTCGTTAACAGATTGACAAAATGGATTACATCGGAAAGCACAGGTCTTGGTTTCAAATTTTTTGAAAAGCAACTCCATTTAATGAATAATCTTGTTAATAATTATTGGTGCAAAGTTAAACAAAACACCTGGTTAAACTTACACAAGAGCATGGCGGAAAAATATAAATTTTGCGAGGATATTACAAGAAAAATAAATGCAGACAATTTCAAAGATCTTAAAGGGCCAAAAGGGGCTTCCGAGGCCCAGAGGGAGGAGAAAATAAATCTAAAAATCAAAGAAGCGAAACAA
>JACZYU010000116.1 GCA_022570935.1 Planctomycetota bacterium
GAAAATTTTACATGGGACTGGGTATACGAAAATTATGTGAGTGTTGATTTTCCAGTAAATCAACATGTTGAGTACTTGAGGAAGATATTTAATTCTGTAAATTATCACATTCAGGCGGAACCGGTTTGCCAACGTCGAAATGCAGACCTTACCACAACTCCGATCAGCCGGAATCCAAGGGTCTCTCCGCAACTAATGCGACAGAGGCTGGGTATCCCGGATGGAGTAAAGGTGGTGTTGATTACGATGGGTGGAGTACCGGAAGAGTACAAGTTTTTAACGCAACTAACGCACCAGAATAATATATATTTTATAATTCCAGGCGGTAGTAAATCCATGCAGGTTATTGATAATTTAGTGCTATTACCCCGTCACGCTGATTTCTTTCATCCGGATATTATCAATGCTTGTGATGCCGTGGTCGGGAAGTTGGGTTATAGCACGCTTGCCGAGATCTATCATGCCGGTGTTCCCTACGGATACATTCCACGCTCCAGTTTTAAGGAATCAGATATACTGGAGGCGTTTGTGAGAAATGAAATGAACGGCTCTGCCATTTCTGAGTTACAATTTCATGAAGGGAGTTGGATGTCTTTACTTTCAGAAATCCTGTCGCTGCCGAGGATAAAACGAAATGATCCAAATGGGGCAGTAGAAGCAGCACAGTTCGTATGCAAAGTGCTAAGCATTAAACCTTAGGCACTGTTTGGGAAATAAACGTAACTCTTGTGATAGCACATATATACCAGTTATCCTTTGTGATACATATGTGTTTAATAATTAGACAGCAGGTTCATTTTTGTACTAAAAACAAAGAGTAGAATTACGGTAACATTTGAAATGCAAATCATCTATATGTTTGGTATATAATCAGTTAGAGTATTTTTGAAAAAATATTTGGTTTTCGTGCCTTAAATCAACTTTTGGCACATAAATAGCATTATAAAGTTGCTACAATAATTTATCATAATCTCTGAGTTTGGTACTTTTGAAAATATTTTGTAAACTGTTGACAAACTTTATTCGAAATAGCCATGGATGATATAAAGAAAGCGGCTGCGCAATTTGAGATCCTTGATTACTCTCCAATTGGTCAATTTGTTCTCAGGAAGGATAATATAGTTGTTTTTTGGAATAGATGTCTGGAAACCTGGTCTGGTATTTCAAGAGATCAAATTGTTGGAACAGACCTGATTACTCACTTTCCACACCTTGGAAGTGACAAGTATGCAGAAAGCATAAGAAAAGTATTCCATACCAGCCTGCCCATTGTATTTTCATCCCAGCTTAATGAATATTTTATACCATCACCTCTGCCGGGAGAAAAATTTCGTATTCAAAACACATTTATTACCCGCATTCCTGCACAGAAAGAGGGAGAATATTATGCCTTTTTTGCAATACAGGACGAGACAAATGTTATGGCTGCCCTTGAAAGTAATAAACGTGCCCTGAGTCAGCTTAAAGAAGAAATAGAAGTTCGTAAGCAGGCAGAAGAACAATTAGTACAACTCGCACGTTATGACAATGTAACCGGGTTGGCTAACCGTACACTTTTACGAGAAGGCCTGTTAAGGGCTCTGGCAAAGACACGCCGTAATCAAAAAACATTTGCATTGTTGTTTCTGGATCTGGATCATTTTAAGGACATCAATGATACCATGGGACACGATGTGGGTGATTCATTACTGAAAAGTGTTGCTGACCGGTTAAAGGGTCGTGTACGTGAGAATGATCTTGTGGCTCGTATGGGAGGGGATGAATTTGCCATACTTATTGACGATTGCAATCCTGATGGTGCCGCACATGTTTCGCAAGATATACTTGAAACTCTTGCTCCATTTCATAAGTTAGATAACAATGAAGTCTTCGTAAGTTGCAGTATCGGGATTGCAATGTGTCCTGATGCGGGTGAAGATCCTGAAAGTATCTGCAAGTCTGCCGACACTGCAATGTACCTTGCAAAGAAAATGGGAAGGAATAACTATCAGTTTTATTCACAGGAATTGCACGAACAGACAATGCAGCGTATACATCTTGAAAACGATCTTCGACATGCTCTTGACCAAAATGAGTTTACTATTTTTTACCAGCCCAAGGTGGATATGAATGCCAACGTTGTTGGTATGGAGGCCCTGATTCGCTGGCAGCACACCAAATTAGGGATGATAAGTCCTGATAAGTTTATCCCTATGGCAGAAAAAACAGGTATAATTTCTCCAATCAGTGAATGGGTATTACATACTGCATGCATGCAAATTCGTGAGTGGAAGAATAATCACTACTTATCAAGGGATGCAACACTTGCCGTAAATGTTTCTCTCAGACAGTTGAAACAGGAATCTTTCTGGGATACGTTACAAAAGATTCTATCTGAAACAGAGCTGGACCCTCGGTATTTAGAACTGGAATTGACCGAGAGTTCTATTATGGATAATCCTCAAGCAACGATTGTCTTACTTGAAAAAATACACCAGTTGGGTGCACGTATTGCCATAGATGATTTTGGATCTGGTTACTCTTCCTTGAATTACCTGAAGCGTTTGCCAATTGATACCATAAAAATCGACATGCCTTTTGTGCAAGGTATCGGTAAAGACCATAATGATGAAGAAATTATTAAGGCCATAATCACTCTGGCCAAAAGCCTGGGGTTACAGACAGTAGCAGAGGGTGTAGAAACAAAAGAGCAGGTCAGTTTCCTGCATGAGCATAAGTGTGATTATATGCAGGGTTTTTATTTCTGTCGGCCAATGCCGGCTGAAGTTGCTACACATGTTCTGAAGGAAATATTATCTGAGGACAAGTTAGAAGAATCACAGCACTCAATCACGAATTAAATAAAAGCACAAATCAAATCCATTTGTCACTACTCAGGTACCACGGTAAGTCATTGCTTTCTTGATGCGACTGTATGCCATTTTTGCTGCTGCCTCTCTGGGCAGCATGTTTTCCTTCTTTGATCTTTCCAATGTCTCAAGAGTGTTGGTGCGGATCTTTTCTTCTATCGTCTCCATAACCTGACTTTCAGACCCTCCGTGATATTCTACGGCTGCACAAATGACTCCGCCAGCATTGGCAATAAAGTCAGGGATATTCAATATTCCTCTTTTATGCATCAGTTGTTCAGCAGTTTCAGTGGCAGGTATGTTGGCACCATGAATAACCAGCCTTGCCTTGAGTTGATCTACGTTGTTTTCTGTCAGCACATCCGGCCGTGCTGCCGGAATCCAGATATCACATTTTATGCCGACTAGTTCATCGCTGTCCATTGCCTGGCCGCCAGGAAATGTTTGTACTGGAGAACCTTTCTTTTTGTGTTTGATTAGTGCGTCTATGTCCAGGCCGTTCTGATTTTGGATTGCGCCCCGGCTATCGGAAACAGCAACCAGTATTGCACCTCGTTTGCCAAGAAATTTAGCGGCATGCATGCCCACTGCGCCAAATCCCTGAACGGCAAGATGACTTCCTTTAAGAGGAATTCCCACTTCTGAAGCCGCTACTTCAGCAGCCACGGCGACTCCAAAGCCTGTAGCTCCTATCTCGTCTAATGGTATACCGCCCAGTACCCTTGGGAGACCTATCGCTCTGCCAATTTCATCCTTGACCCAAGCCATGCACTCTTCGTTTGTTCCCATATCAGGCCCGGGGATGTATTCTGTCAGCTCTCTTATCATACGGGCAAAAGTGCGCACCAGTATCTCCTTTTGCTCCCGACTGCAGGCTGGATCGGCGATAATTCCGGATTTAGCGCCTCCATGTGGGAGACCGGCAGCAGCATTCTTTAGAGTCATGGCACGAGCGAGTCGATAGACTTCATCTATAGTTAAATCCGGCGCCATGCGCACGCCTCCAATTGCCGGTCCGCAGGCAACGTTGTCAACAACTACGATAGCTTCCAGGCCTATGCGTGGTTGCCGTAACAACAGTATCTTCTCCGGTCCAATGTTGTCTCCTATATTGTGTATTTTAATTTCCATATTTTTATTAGAACAGCTTTATATGTTTTGGCTTCTTTCGTTTTTTCATAAGCGCTTGATATACAACAAAAGCTGTAGAAATATCCTGTATAGCTAATCCGGTTGAATCAAATAAGGTTATTTCATTATCTGATGTTCTACCTTTCTTCTTGCCGGCAACAATCTCTCCAAGTTCTGCGTAAATGTCCTTCTTATTTAGTTTGCCTTTGGAAATTGGAACATTAATTTCTCCGGAGTGAGAGGCTTGATGCCATTCATCTATAACAATCTTACAGGATTTAGTCAAGGCAGTTTCCAGTTCCTGCTTTCCTGCAGCGTCAGCGCCAATACCATTAATGTGCGTACCCGGATCGATCCAGGATTTCTTGATAATTGGTTTTCTGGCAGTTGTAGTTGTGGTAACAATATCCGCACCACGGCAGGCTTTTTTGCCGTCAGGTTCAGGAATGAAAGCGACTTCAGGATATTCCCTGGACATCTCCATGCAGAATTTAATCATCGACTTCTCGGTACGCGTGTGTACACGGATCTCTTTTAGTTTTCTGGTAAGCATGATATGATGTAATTGAGTATATGCTTGTGCGCCCGCACCAATCAAGGCCATAACTTTGCTGTCTTTTCTAGATAAGTACTTCGTTGCTACACCGCCTGCTGCACCGGTACGCATATTTGTAATGTGCGTACCATCTAATATAGCAATGTTAAACCCGTTCTTCGGGTCTGTCAGGAGAATAGTTGCCATAACGGTTGGTAAGCCGAATTTCTTGTGATTGTCAGGATGGACATTAACCGACTTAATTCCGGCAATATTCATTCCAGGTGCGTTAATGTAAGCCGGCATAGATCGCAGGTCACCATCTTTAAATGTCAGGTATGACTTCGGAGGCAGGCAAACCTTGCCCTGCCCGAAAGCCTTGAATGCAGCCTCAACTGTTTTTAAAGAGAGCGGATATGTCAGTACAGATTGTACATCATTTGCCGTAATCAAATATGTCATATTTAAATTGGATGAACAGTAATCGTTTTTTCTGCCAAAGTGAACATTTTAACAAAGCGTCTCAAGATTACAACAATATTAAGATTTTGTCCTAAACTTATTTTTTATAAAGTCGGTTTCATTCCACCTCAATAGATTTAACAGACACACTCTTTCCTTCCGTACGTTTCACGTTTATTCGAACGCCGTCTGCTGCTGTTTCTTTACATCTGATTTCCATGAGAAATCTTTGAGTCAACTATGCCTTTTTTAGTAATCTTTATAAATAAGGATATCACTTTATTATTTCATCACGAAATCCATACTTATAAGGAAATATATGAGCATATGCAGATTGTGCAGTGCCATTTAATTATATTGGGGCTCAAATTCCAGGGTTGGACGACCGTCCTTCCAGTAGGGTGAGATTGAGCGGAGCCTTTCGATTACCGGAGGGAGGTTCTTTATAACGTAGTCTACCTCTTCCATTGTGTTGTACCGGCTGAGAGAAAACCTTATAGAACCATGAGCCGCAGTAAAGGGTACTCCCATTGCCCTTAAGACATGAGAAGGTTCTAATGCGCCAGAGGTGCAGGCCGAGCCTGAGGACGCCGCTATGCCAAGTTCGTTAAGGAGAAGGAGTATTCCCTCACCCTCGACAAACTCAAAGCTTATATTAGTTGTATTTGGAAGCCTGTTTTTCTTGTCGCCGTTCAGTATAGTTCTTGGAACTATTTTGAGGATTTCCCCTTCCAGCCTGTCTCTCATCTCTTTGACTCTCGTGTTCTCCTCATCGATATGGTTTTGAGCAATCTCTGCGGCCTTTCCAAGTCCGATAATAGAAGTAACATTTTCAGTTCCTGACCTTCGGTTTCTCTCCTGATGGCCTCCTCTTAGAAATGGACGAAACCTTGTCCCCCTCCTGAGATAAAGTGCCCCAATTCCTTTAGGGGCATGGAGTTTGTGCCCTGATATGGACAGCATGTCTACTGCGCTGTTGTTCATATTTATCGGGATCTTTCCTGCTGCCTGGACAGCATCGGTATGGAAAAGAACTCCCTTCTCCTTTGCTATTTGTGCCATCTTCTCTACGGGAAAGATGACGCCTGTTTCGTTGTTTGCAGTCATAACAGTAACGAGGGTGGTGTCTTCATTAAGGTAACGATCATATTCGTTCAGGTCAAGGTTGCCATATTTATCCACCTTAAGCTGTATTACTGCAATACCCTGTTTTTCAAGATGTGGCGCTAATGATATGATTGCCGGATGCTCAACCCTGGTTGTAATGATTTCCTTCCTGTCCGGATAGGCCTGAAGGGCCGAATAGACTGCCGTGCTGTTACTCTCTGTACCGCAGCTTGTAAATATTATTTCTGTTGTATATTGGGCGCCAATCAGCCGGGCAACCTTTTCCCTGGCTACTTCAATCTTTTTGCCTACCTGCCCACCGAAGGTATGCATGCTTGATGGATTTCCATACAGGCTGGTAAAATACGGTTTCATCTCTTCAAAAACTTCTTCATCCACCTTTGTAGTGGCATTGTTATCCATGTATATAACTTTCTTCACTGAAGGACTCCTCTTTGTTTATACTATTACACCAGAAAAAGTTAAAAGTGCCTAAAGTTTAAAGTGAGCTAAAGTTGTGGTAGAAAACAAAACTTTCATTTTTTTTAGGCACTTTAGTTCACTTAAGGCACTTCAAACTTTAGTCACTTTATTAATCGTTCTCTAGATGCACTACTATGTCCGGGGCTACCATTTCTCTCAATTTCTCTTCTATGTTCCCTATAGTATAGGCAGCGCTGGTACATGCGGCACACTGCCCCCTTAGAGCAATAAGGACCTCATTGCCAACTATGTCTATAAGCTCCAGGTCTCCTCCGTCCTGAACCAGGCTGGGCCTTATCTCCTTATCTATGGTCTCTGTGATAAGCGCAATCTTCTTCAGGTTTGTCATAGCCGGTTTATGCTTCGGAGCTTCTTCTCTGACATGAAGATACTTTCCCTTTTCCTTCCACACTTTTTCTATTATATCCTCTATGGCCGGGTGGCAAGACTGGCATCCTCCGCCTGCTTTGGTATAGTTTGTCACTTCCTCCACGGTTTTCAAACTGTTTTCCTGGACGATCTTTTCAATAAACCCTTCGTGGATACCAAAGCACTTGCAAACAAGTGGTCCCTCATCTTCTTTAAGCTGTTTCAGATCGATACCACGGTAATTGGCTATAGCCGCCTCAAGGGCCTCTCTTCCCATTACAGAGCAGTGCATCTTCTCTTTAGGCAGTCCTCCGAGATAATCCGCTATATCCTGATTCGTTATTTTATCAGCCTCATTTATAGTTTTTCCAATTATCATCTCGGTTAGAGCCGAAGAGGATGCTATAGCGCTGCCACACCCAAAAGTCTGGAATTTGGCATCAATGATCTTCTCTGTCCCACCTTCTACTTTTAGCATGAGTTTAAGAGCATCTCCACAGGTAATTGAGCCGACATTGCCAACTGCATCGGCATCCTCAATAACCCCTACATTTCTAGGATGTAAGAAATACTCTT
>JACZYU010000117.1 GCA_022570935.1 Planctomycetota bacterium
AATAACAGTATGGGGTACACTATATCTGGGCATATTCCCCGCAAAAGTTATAGCACTTGCTCAGAAGTCCGCACTTTTGTATTAAACATTTCACAGTATATCCAGGCATATCAACAAACGTTTCATAATACAGATACGAAAACATATCATACAACATCACACATTCTTTTGTAGACCAATAAGTTTAAAGAGGTAAATTTATATCAGAATGCAGGATTAGGTAAGAGTCATACACAAAAATTATTATCCTTGCTTCTACAGAAACTCTATAGTAAAAATGTACCAGGTACTCTTTTCTAGAATTATACTTTTTCTTGTTTTTCACTGTGTCTCATAGTAATAATGTTCTGACTAATATTGAATCAATTTTTATTTTATCTATTTTAAAAGGAAGAGGTGACAGATGATAAATGGTATTGATAAGGAGATTTCAAAAAAGTACTGTACTCGGTTTGGTGTGATCGCAGTACATAAAGGATTTGTAACTGCGGACCAACTCAAAGAAGCCTTGACTGAACAAGCGGATGATGATCTTTCCGATAGGCCGCATAGATTGATAGGGAGAATATTTTTTGATAAGGGCTTGATGACAGATAAACAAATTGACATAGTTTTGAATGAACTCTTCAAATTAGAGAAAGAGAACGAATAGGCTTCATAATTTAAATTTTTAAATTTAGAAGGGGGGGCTATTATGAAACTTTTTAAAGTCATTTTGAGGCCAGAAAAGGAATTTGTGTTAAAGGATGTTTTATCGGGTATAGGGTATCATGGGATTACGTCTAAAGATAGCGCTGGATTAGGAGAAAGTAAAAAAGTAATTAAACAAGTATATCGAGGTAAAGTATATGAGCAAAGAGTTGATGCCGTCAAAAGAAAAGAATTAGAATTTGTTGTACCGGATGATAAAGTTCAAAAGGTTATAGAAACTATTAGAAACGTTGCCGTAACAGAGCAAGGAGGAGATGGGAGGATATACGTAACTACCCTGGATGAATCTATTCATATTCATACAGGCGATACACATTCAGGTGATTCTAGTGAAGATGAACAAAAAAGTGGAGAATAAAATGTTATTGCTGAAATAGACTGACTTAAGGTATCAATTGATTAAAAAGATATGAAGAGAGGGATTCAGATGCTGTCCTGAACAATGTTGAGGGTTGACGTGATGCCATTTCTGGTTTCTAACACAGTCTGGAGACACCAAATACGAAGAGAATTATAAAGATGAAATCTCTGAAATTTCAAATCATACTTGTTTCAGGCCTCTTATTATGTATATTGACTACGCTTGTATGGCTGTCAGTAAGAAGATCATTTGAAGATCGTGCGCTTGCAGAAGAATATGTCTTAAAAAACAAAATTGCCGATCACTTGAATGCTGCAACAGGATGGCAGGCCATTGAACGTGGTTATGGCGCTACGATACTAGGAGGTGGCAAGGGTAAATCATCTCCCCTCTTCTCAAATTTCCTTGAGATGATAGCGAAAGGAGACTCAGAAGTATTACAAGCTAAAGAGCACATAATGAATCAGATAAGTGCTAAGAGCAATGAAACATTTGAAGAACTATTTAATAAGTGGAATATAATTTATGAGGACCTCGTAACCGCCCGCCACAAAATCGCAAACAACGATATATCCAAAGAAGAGTGGATTTATACTGCAACTCTTAACATTAATTGTGAATTTGATCTGCGCAATATTGCCTTTGCCATTCAACAAATGGTAGAAAAGGTACTCTATTTGAATAATGTCCTGCGTCCTAATATTATAAAGTTGTGCGAATATGCCGGACTGGAACGAGCACTTGTGGGTAATGCTATTGCATCAGGAGAACCAATTTCAAATGAGACCCAAAAAGATATCAAACACTACCGTTCCATAGTGGAGCAATCTCTGTATCAAGTTCTACTTTTAAAAAAATTACCATCTACTTCAAACCGGATGAAACATGCTATTGCCGAATTTGAGGAAGAGTTTTTAGGATCATTTCAACTTCTAAGGGAAGAAGTATTTGAGTCGAGTAAGAGACAAGTAGATGCGATAACGACTTCACTCGTCCAAATAGCAGAGAGAAAAACGGTTTTTCAAGATTATTTGAGTGTAATATCCAGTGATTTATTGAATATGAGCAACCATGATAGTGTAAAAGCATTGGCTGAAGCCTTGAAGACAGAGTATGATGCCTATCTATCTGAACGACTGAGTGCTGTAGAAAATCTATTTAAAGGATTTTCTCAAGTAAGAAGGACCTTTAAGCAGATTCGATATTTGGATAATTCCGGACACGAGCGTGCGCGTGTTGACTTTGATGGTAACACTACCAGGATAATTTCCGGTACACATTTACAGGATAAAAGTGAAAGGTATTATTTCACGGAAACCATAAATCTATCTCCGGGGGAAGTATTCATTTCTCCGCTTGACCTAAACATTGAGCATGGGAAAATCGAAATTCCTTATCAACCTGTTATTCGATTTGCAACACCTGTTTTTGTAGATGGAGAGCAAGCCGGGATTATCGTCCAGAACTTGCTGGTAAAAACTCCGCTTATTTTGCATAAAGGCTCAGAGAAAGAAGACTATATTTTAGCTGATCAGGACGGTTTTTACATACATCATCCAGATGAAACGAGAGAATGGGGAATGATGGAGATGCTCAACAGATCACATCATAATATCAAACAAGACTATCCTGATGTTGCAGAACAGATTCTTTCAGGAAAAAAGGGGAACGTACGCTTAATTTCAGGAGAAATGCTTTTTTATGAACCGTTTTTTTCCAAAACTGATACTGATGCCAGCGAATTCTGGGTCATTATTAAACAAGTCAAACCAATGAAATATCCAATAGATGCTTCAACCTGGTTTGATAGTGCAACAAAGGCAATCAATTCGGGATTGACTATATCTAATATTGCCGGTGAAAAGGTAAATGATGTAATATTAGAGATGAAATCTGCTGCAATAAGAAACGTGCAGGTAAATATCTTTCTTTTTGCTTCTTCTATTCTGATCTTCTTTGTTTTTATATTTTGGTCAATGAATCGTATTTTAAAACCAATTCAGAAATTGACTTTGATTACACAGAAAATAGCCGGGGGAGATTTCTCTTTTAAGGCTGAAGTTAAATCAAGAGATGAGATCGGCCTACTTTCTGCTTCCTTTAATAAAATGGCTGATGATTTACAGGAATCCAATAGGGTATTACGCGAGAGTGAGGAAAAGTTCAGAAGCATAAGTGCCTCGGCTAATGATGCTATTATTATGGCTGACAACGATGGAAAGGTTGTGTTCTGGAACAATGAGGCTGAGCGAATGTTTGATTACTTAAGTAAGGAAGTAGTAGGAAGAAACTTATACGAATTAGTCGTTCCGGTGGAATTGCGAGAGAGATTTTTAAAGGGTTTTAAAAGATTCCAGGATTCTGGTCAGGGTCCTTTAGTTGGAATGACGGTTGAATTAGCAGCCATCAAGAAAGACGGAACAGAATTTCCAATAGAGCATTCTATCTCCGCAGTGAAAATAAATGGCAAATGGAATGCTATTGGAATAATAAGAGACATTACAGAACGCAAAAGAATGGAAGAGACACTCTTGCAATCAGAAAAACTGAAGTCAATAGGAACTATGACCTCTGGAGTTGCCCATGAGTTTAATAATATACTTGCAATCATCTCGGGTAATGTACAGTTGTTGGAGGGAACCTATAAAGATCATGAAGAATTGACTAATGCACTTAGTATAATTAAGAGGGCGACCAATGATGGTGCCGAAATATCTAAAAGGATGCTTAGATTTGCCAAGACGAAGAAGGACACTATAGGCTTCGTATCATATGAAATAAGGGATTTGATTGAACAGGCAGCTGATTTCACAATGCCCAGATGGAAGAATATGGCTCAAGCCAAGGGTATAAACTACCATATTGACAGGGATGACATGAAAGAGATACCGGCAATACTGTGTAACCCTACAGAGTTGAGAGAGGTGTTTATAAACATAATAAACAACGCCCTGGATGCCATGCCTGATGGTGGCCGTATTTCATTTAATACATGGAGCAGGGAAGATACTGTATTTATAAGTATTTCTGACAAAGGAGAGGGTATGTCTGAAACCGTAAGGAAAAATGTATTTGACCCATTCTTTACCACTAAGATAGCTGTAGGAACCGGATTGGGCATGAGCACGGCTTACGGCATAATAACAGAACATGGTGGTAAGATAGAGGTAGAAAGCAAGATAGGTAAGGGCACAACATTTACTCTGCAATTTCCGGCTGCCACGAAAACAGTTAGTCCAATGATATTTCCTGAACCGGGACAAGACACAAAAAGCAAGAGTCTCCGCATCCTGGTAGTAGATGACGAAAAGGACATATGCACACTTCTGGACAAATTCCTTTCAAAAGATGGTCACAAAGTCAGGACTGTTGACAATGGTGCAGAAGCCATAGAACTGGCAAAGAGCGAGGATTTTAGCCTTGTGCTATGTGATATGGCTATGCCAGATGTCTTTGGATATGATGTGATAAAGGCCCTGAATAATTTAGAGAAAAGGCCAATGATAGGTATAATCACAGGCTGGGGCGAGAAGCTTAAGCCTGTAGATGGTGAAGATTTCAAAGTAGAGTTCATTATCAAGAAACCTTTTGATCTCTCAGAGTTATCAAGATATATAAACAATTTAACTAATAGCATGTAGCAGTTGTGTTGAAGTATCGTCGTAAGTGATTAATGCGGAGTGTTGGTGTTTATTTAGTATTGGGTGCATTCTCATTTGTATAAGAACTGAGAGGTAAAATTAATACCTGGCCTACAGTCAGTTCATTCATGTCTTCAATCTCATCCTTGTTTTCTTCGTAAATAACAGGCCATTTCCTGCCATCATGATATAGTTCAGATGCGATATTGTATAGTGAGTCTCCCCACTTTACTTTATAGACAGCTTTTGTGTAATTATCTTTATCATACAATTTCGCATCATTTATGTTTGTCAGAACTGGTACGCCGGGTAAGACTAAATCATAGCCGATCTTCAATGATGTACTCTGGATATCATCATTTGTATCCTTTATATTCTTCCACATCGAGCCTTGTCCGTAAAATTTTCTTGCTATCTTGAATAGCGTATCGTTTGGTTGTATCTTATAATGTACAACTTCACTATTTCCAACTTCTTTAATCTCAATAGCGAAATCTGTTAAAATTTCTTGAATATCACGTTCAGGGATACCTTTAACTAATTTCTTTGCAAGTGTGTCTGCGGTATCAACTATAACTTTATCTCTCACATTAATTGAACTTGCGATTATTTTCTCCGGAATAGCGAATGGAGACATGGGTGGTGTGCCGCTATGGGTCAACTCTTCATGATTTGCTTTCCATATAGTTTTGGAGTCAGAGGTGTCAACCAATTCCAACTCTGCAGCAATAGTTATGCGCGAGTAAACAACACTAAATAATTTAGAACATTTTGTGACAGTTCCGTACATTAGTGCGTCAGCTTCCAGGATCCTGCCGAGTTTGTAATTTCCCATAGTGTTAATTTCATTTGTATGGTATGAAGCCATCTTTAGCCTTTGGTCTATTTGTTTTAACTTTATCAAATCATATCCTTTTAAGCTCAAGTTACGAAAAACAGCATCTCGCATGATTGTGGGTATTTCCTCATTATCTGTCTGGTTTTTAAAGGGCAGTATTGCAATTGTCCTGATGAGTGATTCTTTTGGAGCCAGACTGGTTGTTATTTCTGGCTGAGAAAATTCCTGATAGTAATTGCATGAGGATAAGGCTAAGAATAAAAGTATCAGATTACTTTTAATAATTGGCGCTTTCAAGCTGATGCGTGGCAAATAACAGTTATTGAATAATCTCTTCATATTAGTTAAGTTAAATTTCCAGACTAGTTAGGATATATACTAACAATAACATATTATAAATCAGTTTTCTGAAATTTTCCTTAAAAAATGTAAATTCTTATTCAGTTTTGATAAACCATAACGAATTCGTGATTACCTGCTCGTATATTATTGAACAAAAGATGTGTTTTAGGGGCTTACATGCAAAAGCCTTTAATGAGGAAATTGTAGAAAAAAAGTACAATATGCAGATTTTTCGTACAATTATTGTTTTGCAGGTACTATAGGTACAATCATTATTAACGAAATGAACTAAAATCTAAAGTTAAATAATCCTTTGGCGTGTTTTATCACTTCTCTGTTGTGAATTTTGAGGCTTTCAATCATTTTTTTCAAATCTGTATTGGCAAGAATCCCTTGTTGTATAAAGTATTCTCCAATAGGGGGTTGCAGCATTCTTTGCCTTCCGATGATGGCTAAATGTTCAAAGTGAGTTATAAACCCATTGCGCAGGGCGTATTCACCGAATTGCTCATTGTAATTTCGTTCCGTCAAAATCCTTCTAATATCATCTGATGACAGAATTCCCCAATCCAGAGCTATTTTGCCTATGATTGGACGTCGTTTTCTTTGCCAATATACTGCATCGAAAAGTGTTTTCCAGGAAATAAGCCCCGAGTAATATAAGAATTGACCGATCAATAATTCACGTTTTGGTACGTTGCCATTATGAAAACGGCCTGAAACACTTTCTTTCGTCATATGTTCCCGTTTAGTTTTTCTGGCATTACCCGTATAAGAAAAGCCTGAAGTACTCTTTTGTTTTGTTTGTGTGTGGTGCGTGGTTCTTCTAGCACTCTTTTCTTCCGGCACTACATCTCTTAAAATATATATTTCTTCCCCTTGTACAATTGAGTTTAACCTTTCGTAGGCCGTAATCACCTTCTTAAAACGGTTATCCATTGTATCTTCGTTTTTACCAAGAGTACGAGCTCTGTCAGGATGAGTCTCGAAAGCTTTTTTTCTGTAAGCTGTTTTAAGCTCTGAAGGTGAGAGGTCTTTTAAGAAATCAACATAATTAAAGATTTCAGAGCCAAATAACAAATAGCAATCATTAATAAGATTCGTTTTAGTTATCGTATATGCCATGATTATACCTTTGTATTATTAAATTTTACGATAAATTAGCGCAAAAAATATGCCAATAAATCTCTACATGATTTATTTAAGTAAAATATGATTGAAACATAATATCTAACTTAAATCAAGTTTTAATCAACTTAATCAACTTGGTGATACTATCTTTAGCATCACCAAAAATCATCATTGACTTCTTCGCGTAGAATAGTTCATTGTCCACACCGGAAAAGCCGGGACTTAAACTTCTCTTGCATATTATTACAGTCTTTGCCTGGTCTGCATTGAGAATAGGCATGCCATAAAGCGGACTGTCTTTATCGGCTCTTGCCGAGGGGTTAACAACATCATTCGCACCAACGACCAGTGCAACATCTGTGCTTTGAAAATCATCGTTAATATCACCCAGGTCGAATAGAAGGTCGTATTGTACATTTG
>JACZYU010000118.1 GCA_022570935.1 Planctomycetota bacterium
TGCCCATGTACATATGCTTCTGGGAGGCCGATGAAGAGTTCCCGGCTAGTTGTAAACTGCATCTAGACAGCAGTGCAGAAGCATACATTGATATAGAATATCTTGCATATCTTCTTGAATGGTTTGTAAAAGTATTTGTTGAATGAAGTGGTATTATAAATAATGCCTATAACTGGTTATTTTCTCTAACCCTTAAACTCCATTTATTGGGGCAAGTTCATTTTCACTTATTGGCTCAACACGTAGCTTTTCTAATGCATCTTTTATTTGTTGCACTGAAGTGGTCGCTGGTGATACAATTTCCACCCCGACTGGAACACCATTTTGGTCATAGTCAGCAATTAAACCTTCATCAATTTTTATCGCTTTAACACATTGAACTCCTTTTTTTCCGGTTAAGTAAAGATACGCTGCTAAGGGTTTTCCCTTACGAAATGTAATTTCTAAGTATCTATCCTTCATGATTTTTAGCCCTCTATTGAATAGGCTGTCACAACCACTATTAATTTTTCATCAAAATGATGCATATAAAAAAACTGTACGTGATGAAACAAAAATCTAAAAATTATAGTTTTTGAAACTATGGCCTTTAAATTGTTTTTTTAGAAACAAGTTTTTAAATTACTATTTGTCAGAGTAAAGAATTCTACCTATTTGCCGATAATTGAATTATGAAGATTTTCCTTGACGAAACCGGACAAAAGATATAAGGTTAGGTTGTTCTCTGCCAGTGGCAGTAGAATCTACAAAGGCCTCCGCCGAGCCAGCCTGGCAAATCGGCGGTTTTTTTATAACCATTTTGGGCCACTACGTATCAGGTCGATTGCTGCTGGCCGGCCCTTGCTTCCTCCTGTATCAGCAAGATATGCAGTTATAAAATTCGCTTTGTCAGAACCCGTAAGCTGTATAATAACAACATAATTTCCCATCACTATAGCTACTCTTCGTTTTTTGTTGTAACGTTTCTTTTTCCTATCCCAACCTACATACTTCTCGCTACTCGGATCTTGTAGCGCTTTTTTGATCCAATCAATTCGTTCCGCTCGTTTTATAGAAAATGTATCTTTATTCGTGTCCCGACGTGATGATTCGAAAAAACAGTGATCAAACATACTTTTGTGAAACCTGACTGTTATTCCGTCAAACGTCTTAATTGGTCCTTTGCAATAAACCTGCTCGAAGTGCCGCCTGTATTCTGCTTCAGTCCCATATTGGACCAACAGAGAGTATGGCACTTTACCAACCTCCCTCTAAGTCAATTACAAAAACATTAAATTTCTGTTCACTTTTCAGTGTGTGCCTTATCCTTTTATTAAGATGTTCTTCCAGCCTTCCTGCTATATTCCACTTTGCACTACCATCAATAAGTGTTCCATTTAATCGAGCTGCCGCTACACCTGTCAGCACGTCCGTCAATTGGGTCAGAACTGATTCTCTGGAACGAACAGCCTGAACCTTTATAATTGAGGAAGAAAGATTCGAGAGTTCTAAGCATCGCTTTAGAACATGCAGCCTGTCACGTTGACGATTGCTTTTAAAATCACAAAATACAGCGTATTCGTTAAAATCCAGAATCCAATGATGGAGCAGCTGATAGTAGAATTTGTAAAAACCTAGCTCCTGGTCACTGTCATGATAGTGTAGAAGATTCACTTTCTGATGTTCAACAGCAATACACCGGAACCTTAGACTATCTCCCTGTTTATAAAACCAGTCAACAAGTTCTAAATAAAAAGAAAGCCTAGAAGGTGACGCCTTCTGCCATTTAAACTCTCCACCAATCAGATATTTATTGCGTAGATCATGTATGCCATTTTTATATGCAACCCGGTTGTCAGTTTCTAACCAGAGACTGCCAATTACCATAAATTTAGATGTTGGATTCTTCGATGAAAGAAGGTCCGGGCGACTTTCATCACAGTAAATATCAAAATTCATAAATCTTGTGCCCCTCTCTATTCAGAATTTGTGAAAAAAATCAATATGAAGTGATGTATATTATAAAGCAATTTAAATGGATCAAGAAACGCGACTATCCACATGGGTATAACATGGATGTATGTTTATTGTTATCTTTGGGGGGTGGAATGTCAAGGGGAAGATTTCACATAAATGCCAAATAACTGAACCGGAGAAATTAGAGAAGGAGAATAACAACATGTACAGAATCATTGGTATTATTGGAGATCAATATATAGTTAAGACTGATAAAGGTCTTAAGAGAGTAAAGATCAAAGCTTCAGATAATAAGAGGATTGGAGATCAGATATACTAAAACCGGTTTGGTTTTTGGCTTTTCCCCGTCCGAATGGCCTGATGGCCGGGCGGGAAAAAACCAAATCTTGGTTGCCTGCCCGACATGTCGTTCAGGCGGGCAGTTATCCCCGGACTGGAAAACGCCGAGGACTTTCCCCGGACTGGAAAACGCCGAGGACTTTCCCCGGACAAAAGGCGCCCCTGCCCGTCCGGCAGGCGGGGAGGACCTTACTCTGAGAAAATTGTTTTTGGAATTTCTCCGAAAACTATTTTGGGATGGGTATAAAAATAGAAAAATTATAGTTTTAAAACTATGGCTTTTAAAACTTTTTTTCTAGAGAATGTTATGAAATCATTTTTTTTCTTGTCAATAGATTAGGTTTGACCCCAAGAAGTGCTCCTTGCCATATCATTTTCATTCATTTTTTTCATACGTTATATTTTTCTTACATTTTCTGCCCTTGGGCCTCTATAGCTAAACTCAATATAAAATCTTACTAAATCACCAGAAGAAGCTGTAAATTTACAGGCAATTGGACGAAATGCGATAGAGTATCTCAAATTTCTTAATGTTTCGCATCTGATAGTCCCATCTTTTAATGAGAAGAGGTTTGCTATGGTGCCTTCAAATTCTTTTTTATCTTCATTATCATCAGTGATAGGGTCACGATGCCTCGACCGCAATTTATGACCCATACCAACACCTTTTTCTAACTCTTCGAAATACGCTTTAGAATAGTCATAATATTCTAGAATAAAGGATGTTCTGCCTAATTCGTACAAAAGCCATGCATTTGGTGTCGTTGCTGTTGTTTTCCATTTTTGCAATAAATTGTAAGATTCTTTTAAATTGTGTGGATTTAATTCTTTGTGCAATTTACATTGCAAGCGGAGACAATTTTCATCATTTGGAAAAAACTTCAAACCTTTTTCTGCTTTCCTTAGAGCCAACTCTAAAAGTTTTTTTCTTTCGTCTTCTTCTTTTTTGTATGCTCTACGCCAGTACATCTCAGCATTTAAATAATAACCACGTGCACTGTCAAAGTTATCTCTTAATGTTTCTATTGCATGAGTAACTTTTGTTTCATCTCCAATTTGCGCCCAAACAGTCGTTTCAAGTTCATAAATATATTGGAGTTCCTCCTTATTCAAGTTATCTTTTGCAATCGAAAGAATTTCTATAGACCTCGCATAGTGATCAAGACTTTCTGCCTCATTCTCTAATTGATTTCCTCTTGAATACCACATATACGCATGACTATGATATGCATGTGCATTAGGAAATTCTCCGTGTTTCGCATGTCGAAAGGAGTCTTCTGCTTTTTCAAAATATTCTTGAGCTCCATTAGTTTCGTTTTTCTTGATGATGTTTATGCCCATTTGAGTATAGAGCCTACCTAGAGACGTTAGAATATTTTGGACTGATTCTCCACCATACGACTCAATATCACCTCTTTGTATATCCAAGGCTTTTTTCAGTAATCGTTCTGCTTCTATAAGATTTTGATCGTCTGCCTCTAAGATTCCCCAATGATGAACTATACTCCTTATCTGGTTCTTTTCACAAATACTTTTGAATATTTGCCTTTGTTGATCACGAGTGAGAATCTGAGGTTTAGCGTGTGGACCAATATGTTGAACTAAAAGCTTTTCACAAATTTCCATTTCTTTACGATTTGACAGAATGGCTTCTTTCAGAATTTCCAAAAAGATTTCTTTTTGGATTTCCTGGTCACCAAAGAAAAACTCTATTGTTTTTTTTGCAATAATACGATGGTGAGTTCGGTAAAGTACGTTCCCTGTCTCATCTTGCTCCTCGAATATTACTTTAGCACTATCTTTATCAATTACGTTACTGGAAAAATCGGCATAGGAACATTTCAACGAGCGAACGAGTAATTCGAGATTTATTGGAAGATCAAATTGATGAAAAAAGCATATATACTGGAACGCCTTTTGTGTAAGTTCACTTAGGTTTTGGTATTGGTTTTTGATAATCTCATTTAATGGTTTTCTTGATGGGTGAACTAAAGAATATATAGTGGCAAAATATGAGTTCTCAAAGTCGCTGTCAATAATATTGTCCCAAAATTCTCCTTTGGTATGGATGTATCCCAAATTATAAAAGTGATCGATAATGTTACTTTTTTCATTCTCAGTCAAACATTCACTTAATTCATATTTATTATTCTTTGGTATGCTAAATGGGAAAGATTTCCACATCATATCCCATTCTCCTTTGCGCTCCGCTGCAATTATAAGAGCTGATCTTCCTCTTGATGTAAGGTAATCCTTTAAACGGTTTACGTGTCGAATTAGTGAAGCGGCATCATCAATTATTATAATTGGCTTAATCGGAGGCGCATGCTCCCCTTTGTGAATTTTCTGGTCAAATTGATTGTTTATACTTTCTATGAAACTTGCTAATAATTTATAATCAAAACTAGTCCGTGCAGAATTTATAGTCACCACAGGCGCTTCACCGCTTGTATAAACATCGTATGCCAGCCTTTTAAGTAAAATTGTTTTACCAACCCCAGCCATCCCAGTTATCAATAGAACCTTATTGTCTTTAATGTTATGTTTCTTAAGTTCATCAAATACTCTTTCTTTAATGGACCCAAGTGCTAATTTTTCTCCAAAGACTACTCTTGATAATGAATAAATATCTCGCTTAAAATCCCAATCTTCTCTAAAAGCTCCCCAACTCTTGTTAGTCCCCATAAAAAACTTATCTTTTTCACCTGATTCCTGGTTAATTTTTTCTTCGTTCAAAATCTCAAAATGCTCTGAATATTGTCTATACTCAGCCTCATCAATCTCTAGAGAATATCCTCTTAGTTTTAGAATTATCTTTTCTAGAGGCACTTTCTCTTTTGTAGCTTTGTAATTCTTATTTAAGTAGTCAAAAAACTTTTCAAAACCACATTCTAGCGGTATTATCTTCCTGCTTGAAAATTTATATCTGGTCTTTTCATCCATGTCTAATTGATTAAACAAAGCATAGCTCCAAGGCAACCGTTCTTTACCATATATTCCAGCTATATCATCTATGACATCCAGAACTAATCTGTCATCAAAGCTATATCCTATAAAAACTATAGTTCCATTTTTTACAAAATCAAAAAGCAACTCCAAATATTTTCTTCGCCTTGTGAGAGCGTTATTATAATCTGCTCTGGAAAGTACCATGCATCCGGTGCTTTCCTCTGTTGCTGTTATGGTACCCATTATTTTAAACAGATAAACCTTATCTCTTTCGATTGGGTTTACATGAAACTCTTCAGAACTGATCGGTTGACAGCGTTTAAACCGGTCTTCCTTATTATTACGGTAGGCACACTCTACAATGTCATCAAAGTTCGTAGTGAAAATTGCTGCCCAATCATATTTAGTCATAATATTGTGAGACATGGTTGGTTGAAGTGAGTCCATTTTACTTATTATGAATTCCTCAAGTAAATTTCGATTATATGGTGGTGTGTCCAAAACGTCTTGACAAATATCAATAAAATTATTCAAAGATTGGTCAACTTCTGGAAATTTCTCTTTTATCATTTCGGCAAGTTTCCTACCGAGAGGAACTCCAGCACTATGAGAAGCACCGGCACCAAGAAACAAAACTACTTTTCCTTGTTGAGTTTGTTGTAATATTTCATTTAAATTTTTATTGGCGCTATTGTTTAACATATCAGAATCCATTCCTTTCTTTTATGTAACTCTGGGGTTGCCTATTGAGATAATAGTCAAGAGTAAAAATATTAATCCTATAAGTTGACTTCTCCTTACTTCCTTACAAGGAATATTTACAGTTAGAAATATTAAAATAGCATTTAAAGCAGATTATTTTACTTAGGCTGTGTTGTTTATTTGGGATTTATTTTTTTTGTTTTCTGGCGATCTTCTTTACGTTATTTTAAATCTTCCTCCATCCAGCCTGGCCAATGCTTAGTTTCTCCTTGTATTTCCGGGGGCTGTCCCTTCTGTGAATAAGCCCACAGGGATAATCTGGGGAATCAACGATCAAGAAACCCGACTACCCCATAGGTGTTAGGTTAAGAAAATAGATTATTAAAAAAAAGAGGTTTACAACCTCTTTTTTTTATGATATATATCCGATAGCTTTATAAATGCTATCGGCCTAAAGGATCTATATTATGACAAAAGAAGGAAACGTTATCGAGCGGTTAAAGAGGAAAATATTAGATTTAGGGCCTATGCTTCCAGGTAGCATTAGCGAACAATATAATGTTTGTGGTAAAGCCGGTTGCAAATGTAAGGATGCCAAAAATCCTGTAAAACATGGGCCATATCATCAACTGAGCTTTACACTTGCAGGAAAGAGTTCATCGTTTTTCATAAAACAAAAAGACCTATCTGAGGTATGTAGAATGGTTAAAAGATTTAAAGTATTTAAACGATTAATGATTGAGTTGACTCAAGCAAATATTGCATTAGTTAGAAAACAAGGTTTTGGGAGGAGTTAAAATGGTGAATTTCAGAGAACTATTAGGCATATTTAAAAAAAACTCTTGATAAGTGGGCAAGAAAAACCGGATTTATAAAAAGGCAGAAAGATCTAACTGCTTTTGATTTCTTGGCGCTCATGACGGTAGGCCAGTTAGGCATAAAACATCCATCACTTGCTGGCATGGTCGATGCTATAAAGAATAAAATAAGTCGAGAATCACTTCATGAAAGATTTACAGAATCTGCTGTTGAATATATGGAAATCTGTGCAAGGTTCATTTTAAGAAAGAAAATCCAGTCACAGACACTTCAGACAAAACTTCTTGATACATTCAATCGAGTATTCTTAGTTGACAGCTCTAGTTGGGATATTGATCCAAAATTATCAGATATCTTGCCCGGTAGTGGTGGTAGCGCTTCTAGTGCAAATTGTAAAACCCAAACATTTTATGAATACAAAAGTGGTGAAATATCACTATTTGAACTAACCCCAGGAACAAATCCAGACAATAAATATACAAAGCAAATACCTGCCAAAATCAACCCGAAGGATTTACTGATAGCAGATTTAGGCTACTTTTGTCTAAATACTTTTAATGAAATTATCCAAAAAAGTGCTTTCTTTATTTCTCGTTTTAAGATGGGAACGTGTATATGGGATTCAGAAACTCTAAAACCC
>JACZYU010000119.1 GCA_022570935.1 Planctomycetota bacterium
TTTGCCCGACAATCTCGTTAAATGATTTTGGCCGATACCTTCTCGATAGAACAATATATGACATATCTTACTTGACTTAGCTCCGCAATTGAAATAATGGGTTTTGAGATATTTAAAGACACTAAATCCGAAATTCAAATGATCAAATGTCCAAAACGGCTTAGGCTTTTTGGCTCATATTGTTTTGAATTTTGAATTTCTGTCATTTGAATTTGTTTCGTATTTCGTGCTTCGAATTTAGAATTTAATGTATTATTCCATGTGCGAGACATTATAAAAGCCTCACAAAATCTATTTAACCTCAATAAGTTATAGAATTTCCGAGACGTAACAAAAATGACCGTGCACTTTTTTTCGATTCTCTTTCCGTTGGACTTTCCAGGCAGTTAGCTCCGACCAGGCAGCCCCACGGCACATAAGCACCAATGCTTATGGCTGCTTGCTTCCGCATCTGACCAGATTCACATAGCCTTATTGCATGGGACCCAGCCTTCAACACCACTTACTTAGAAGGTACCAAAAGTCAGAAAAACCTCCAAAAAGCGATCGACCCTGCGTAAGCGGTTTGCAGGTTACAAGGAACCGCTAGCTCCCCGTCTAGCACGGCCAAGATTTCGATAAATCTCTCTTAATGTACATACATTTTTTATTTATGGCGGAGAGGGCAGGATTCGAACCCGCGAGGCAGTTGCCCACCTACACGCTTTCCAAGCGTGCTCCTTCGGCCACTCGGACACCTCTCCATCCGAGACTGAGAGAGGGAGGTTCAAGCCCCTGGCCCAACCT
This sequence comes from Planctomycetota bacterium, assembly GCA_022570935.1. Taxonomy (GTDB): domain Bacteria; phylum Planctomycetota; class Brocadiia; order Brocadiales; family Scalinduaceae; genus Scalindua. Next base: position 787 of record JACZYU010000119.1, read on the forward strand.
GGGTAGATATTGTTTCCTGGGTTTCCATATAAAATACGGAGGGAGCGAGATTCGAACTCGCGTGAAGATTTCTCCCCAACTGGTTTTCGAGACCAGCGCTTTCAACCGCTCAGCCATCCCTCCACATTAATATGGCCTGCTGTTTCAGCCGTTGGATCAATCACCCCGACGTTTTGCCAGAAAAAATTGTTTCAAGAGCGAACTACATTCATTCTCTAAAACCCCAGAGACTACATTCAAACGGTGATTAAAACGAGGATCATTCACCAGGTTTACTGTCGATTCACAGGCGCCGTATTTTTCGTCTTTTGATCCGTATACCAGGTTCTTTGCCCTGGCCTGAACCAAAGCCCCTGCACACATTGTACATGGCTCCAGGGTTACATAAACAGTGGTATTGCTTAACCTCCAATTTTGAAGATATGCAGAAGCCTGTGTGATTGCAATCATTTCAGCATGCGCTGTGGGGTCTGATAACATCTCCCGCTGATTATGCGCCTTTGCAATGATGCTGTTTTCGTAAACAATTATGGCTCCAACAGGGACTTCATCTCTTTTGAAGGCTTTTTCTGCTTCAGCAATTGCCAGTCGCATATAATATTCGTGCGAACGGAATTCAGTTATCATAGACTTTACAACTTAGAACTCAAAAGGATGGATACGCGCCCAGCACGATTCGAACGTGCAACCCCCGGTTTCGTAGACCGATATTCTATCCAATTGAACTATGGGCGCATTATTCACACCAGACATTTGCTATTTAAACCGGCGCTATAATCAATTAATAGGTTTTTACCAAAGCACACTAGCAAGCGCGGTGGCCGCCTCAATAAACGATTCCATGAAACCACGATGAATAAAAAATTTAATAGGGTTATACGCTTTACTCCCACTAACTATTGTAAGCCATTGTTTTTTTAGTTGTTATGTCGAGTGTAGCTTTTTCAAGGTTCATGCACATAAGTGTTTTATTTCCAAAGTGTTATGTAAATTTTTATGAGAGTCAAGCGTATACCCCTAAAATTTAATATACTCATCTCAAAATGGTTTTCGGAAAAATCCAAAAACCATTTTGCCCGAGTAAAGTCCTCGGCGCCTTTTGTCCGGGGAAAGTCCTCGGCGCCTTTTGTCCGGGGAAAGTCCTCGGCGTTTTCCAGTCCGGGGAAAACTGCAACCAAGATTTGGTTTTTTGAAAAGCCAAAAACCAAACCGGTTTTAGTATAATGGCGAGGCCGACGGGACTCGAACCCGCAACATCCAGATCGACAGTCTGGTACTCTAACCAGTTGAGCTACGGCCCCACTTCTTTCCTGAAAACAGTCATAAATCTTTTATGTCTTATATGATGGTGGGCGATATAGGACTCGAACCTATGACATCTTGCTTGTAAGGCAAGCGCTCTAGCCAACTGAGCTAATCGCCCATATTTTCGAGCAAATCAAGTTTAGCATTATGAATTATTATGTCAATAAATTTTTGAATCTACTATCACCGAACCCAACTTATCCTTGACTTAACAAATAGTCATGCTTATATTATGTTTACAGAAAAGCACAAGAAAGAATCGAATAAACAGCTTTCCAGGAACGTTTTAACGAGGTAAATTTTAAAAATGCATAAGAGGAAACATCTTTATAAACTCATAATCTTTCTTTTTGTATCCCTGATAGTTATCTTCTTCGCCATATCGCATGGCAGTTCACTTAACAAATATTTTAATGAAGAGATTAATCAGGCAGAGGAAGAACACAAGTTTCGCCTGGTTGGTATTGTTTGTTCATATTTAAATAGATTTTACGTTGAACCTGACAGAATAAAACCGAAAGAGATGCTGATAGAAGCACTTTCCCGGCTCGAAAGGATAATTCCCGAAGTGCAGGTTAACGTAAATGACGAATCAGAAGAAATAGAAATCCTGGTTGATAAAACTTCTAAAATAATCGACATTTCACGAATACGACGATTGAGTGAATTATATAATACCTTAAACGACGTTCTGCATTTTGTAAACGAAAACAAATATCACGAAATCAAAGCTGAAGATATTGAATACGCGGCAATTAACGGTATGCTTGCACAATTAGATCCCCATTCCGTTGTCTTCCCGCCTAAAGATTTTACAGAGTTTAAAATAGGAACTTCAGGCAAATTTGGCGGGCTCGGTATGGTAGTTGGCCTGAGAGATGGAATACTAACCGTGATTTCCCCTATTGAAGGAACCCCTGCATTCAGGGCGGGCCTTAAATCAGGAGATAAAATTATTGCAATTGACGAAGATTCAACCATAAACATGTCGCTACAAGAGGCTGTCAGCAAACTCAGAGGCGACCCTTCTACCTCTGTTATACTGATAGTAGAAAGTAAAAAATCTCAAACTAACAAAACAGTCACACTGATAAGGGAAATTATCGCAATACCCAGCGTGGACTCAAAATTAGTTGACGGTAACATAGGATACATAAAGATAAGAAATTTCCAGGAGGATACATCACAATCTTTAGAAGAAAAAATTGCGGAACTTACAGCAGAAAGCGGAACATTAAAAGGACTCATTTTAGACCTTCGGAATAACTCCGGAGGTTTGTTAGGCCAGGCAATTGCCGTTGCAGACAAGTTTCTTTCTTCCGGCATGATTGTAGTAACGGTCGAACCAAAGGGTAAACAAAAAATCCAAATGGCTAAAAAGTCTTCTAAAGATCTCGCAAAATGTCCGCTTGTTGTAATTATTGATGCGGGAAGCGCCTCTGGTGCAGAAATAGTTGCAGGTGCTCTGAAAGATAATAATCGGGCTATCCTTATCGGTGATACCAGTTTCGGGAAGGGTTCTATACAGCAACTGGTCGATCTGATGAATGGAGCGGCGTTAAAACTTACAGTAGGAAAGTACCTGACTCCAAACTTTACTGATATACAGTCGGTGGGTATTACTCCTGATATTTTGCTTGCTCAAGCACAAATATCCGCAGATGAAATTATCTTATTCAATGAAAACAGGCACTTCAGAGAAAAAGATTTAAAAAAACACTTAGATGAACATTCAAAAGCTGAATTACCTTATGAAAAGATTAAATATCTCTTCATTACTGATAGCGAAACAGGAGAACAAAAACAAAAAGACGAAGATTACTATAAAATCCCGGACCTGGAGAAGGATACACATGTGCAATTCGCCAAAAAAATCATCCTTAATACCCCTTCTTATAATAATAACGACGATCTCCTTGGCCAGTTAAAACCAATATTCGAAGATTTCAAAAAAGATGAAGAAATGAAAATTTCAGATGCCTTAAATACTCTGGGCATTGACTGGTCTACCGGGGAAACTATCGCTCTCCCATCGGTTACTACAAATCTTCATCTTGTTCCGTCCAATGGAAAACTGAAAGCATCGGAAGAACTAAAAATAGAAATAAGTGTCACCAATAATAGCACAGGCACTTTATACCGATTGAGAGGTATAACAGAATCCAAGAACCTTCTCCTCGACAAGCGCGAGTTTATTTTTGGTAAGATTGAACCCGGTATGACAAAAACATCTTCTAAAACAATCAAAATTCCGCAAAACTCTCTAAGCAGAAAAGACGAGCTTCTCATTAAATTTTCTGAATATAACGAACATGCTCCGGAAGACATAAAAAGCGCAATATCAATTACCGCTCTACCCAAGCCGGTTTTTTCATATTCATATCAGATAATTGACGAGGGAGAGGGGTTGACAGGAAACGGAGATGGAATAATACAGAAAGGGGAAGTCGTAGACCTTGTTATCTTTGTTAAAAATATAGGCAAAGGCACATCAGAAAAAAATATTATCGCCCTGAGAAATTTAAACCATAAAGAAGTCTTTATAGAAAAAGGTAAAATGGAATTAGGGAAATTACTGCCGGGAGAATCAAAATCCTTTAAGTTAAAACTTTCGGTAAGGGACACTCTGGAGGCTGACAATTTTTCTGTTGATATAATTATTGCAGATACCACTTTTGGGGCCCGTATTTCCGGTAAATTGGAATTTAATGTAGACCTGAATGGTGAGAACGAGAAAATGCAATTGACGGAAAAAACTCTCAAAGTAATTGACGATTACGTTCCTATTTACAACGGTAAATCTCTCTCAACACCAGTTATTTCCTATGCGAGTAACGGAGCAACTCTTATGGCCGACAAAGAAACGCAGTCATGGTATCGCGTAAAAATGCCTGAAGACAGATTCGGATGGATTGCTTCTGATAAGGTAGAAGTCAGTTGGGGTGCATACTCCAGCCAACAAATGCCTCCGGACCTCTTTTTGCAAAACGTTCCTCCGCAAATAGAACTTGATACGCAAGACCTGCATGATACATTCAGACAGGAGTATCTATTCCTCTCCGGTACAGTCAGAGATGACAATACAATTAAATATGTCTACATCCTTGTAAACGATGATAAGGTGTTTTATAGGTCTAACAGAGACGCTTCTGAAACAGATAAATCAAGTCTCTCTTTTGCCAGCGATATTACACTGAAGGATGGTCCAAATATTATCTCCATAGTCACCAGAGACGACCAGGATTTGCTAACAACTAAATCATTTATTGTTACAAAAATTTCTTCCCCGGAAGTTACAAAAATAGTTTCTTCGGAAAAAGATAGATCATAAGAGACGCGAGGGAATGTTTGGTAGCGGGAAGACCATGTAGTGATATCTAAATTGAGCGATTTGAGTAGCCGCAACCTTGAGGTTGCGTAACTTATGTGAAATTGTCACAAACCAATCAAATGATGAAAAACGTCCGCCCAGGCGAACGGCTACAATAATTTCACCAATATACCCTTGTCATAGGCAAGGTTTCGCCACATATCATAACAAGTGGTAATACAAAATGGAAGGAACGAAAGTGACTACAAAGGGCGCTTCAGACTTTAATGAATGGGCCACAGCTATCTGGAAACTCTTGAGATCGTTAACTATTATTGCTGTAGGCGTGACTTTAATCTATCTAATCTGCAGGTGGTTGATATACTAAAACGGTTTGGTTTTTGACTTTTCCCCGTCCGAATGGCCTGATGGCCGGGCGGGAAAAAACCAAATCTTGGTTGCAGTTTTCCCCGGACAAAAGGCGCCGAGGACTTTCCCCGGACTGGAAAACGCCCCTGCCCGTCCGGCAGGCGGGGAGGACTTTCCCCGGACAAAACGCCGAGGACATTACTCGCCTGCTCGCCTTAGGCGAGGGCAAAATGGTTTTTGGATTTTTCCAAAAACCATTTTGAGATGAGTATAAGTTAAATATCTGCACTGACTATTTTGCGGTTTTGTGTGAGCGCGCTCAGTCATTTCTTTTCCCTTGACTTCAATAATATATAGATTTATTATTCCATTTCATTCTGCCTTCCATAAAAACGATACTGCATCTTGTGATGTGGATAGGTTAGTGGTTTAATGGCATTAGTAGTTTCTGCAATATCTCTTAGAACGGTAGAGGACTATTTCATTATTATTACCCTTGGTATTCAGGTTGTTGTTTTTTCTGTGATGAACAACTGGCAGACGCTCACAAGAGGACCCCTTGGAATACCGGGCATTCCTTCTATCAGAATATTAGGGTTTTCTTCTAAAACGTAACGGGAATATGGTCTATGATAGTAAAATTGACTGATGGAATTGGAATTTGAAATAATCAGCAAAATTACGAGTCGAGAAACTATTGCTGTTGGGAATTCAATACGAGAATTACCTAGATTGCGAAAATTATATGGACATGGACGATGGAGAAAAATAAAAGGTATTGCAAAAGTTAAGCTATCGGATAATACAATTCATACTGTAGATATTCATTGGTATGAAGCTCATGGGATAGGTAAAAAGCAATTTAAAATATAACGATTATTAGATTAAGATTCCAAAAGGATAGTTGAATTATGAATGTGAAATTTGTTATGTGTATTAATAAAAAGGGTTATGAAGTATCATTGGAAAGAGGTAAAGTTTACAAAGTACTCGATGATGAAAAAGCATCCCAACATAAGCTAACCCGAGTTGTTGATGAATCAGGCGAAGATTATTTGTTCCCCAATGAATACTTTGTACCGATAAAATTACCCAAAGCAGCGAAAATGGCATTAGTAGCATAGATTTATAGACAGGGGGTTAGTGGTTGATCATTATCAAGGCACTTAATCATCCACTCTCTTTCTTTTCAAAGGTCTATCTCTCAACCAACACCCTTCTGTTTTTTTCAGAATACGCCTTAGCTTTTTTATAAATTTCCTCCATGCCCATTCCCTGTAATCGCAGGGATTATAAATTCCTCTTTAATACCGTCTCCGTTTCTTATTTCCCAGACGGTATGTTGCTTTTTACACTGCGCCCTGAGAGAAACGTTGCTTTTTAGTATTTGTGATGGCAATTTTAAATCTATCGCCTGAACCGGACATGCCTTCACGCATGCACCGCATGTCCAGCAATCTGCCTGGGATCTAATCTCCGCCTTGTGTGCCGCATTACGGAACAATAAATCACCTGGACAGATCCTTTCGCAAAGTGTTTCTTTAAGATTTCCGCATCCATTACACACATTTTTATTTATAAAGATACTCATTTTCTTTTTTCAATGCCCTTTTGATAATTTTCACTCTGTCTTTTACAGGG
>JACZYU010000010.1 GCA_022570935.1 Planctomycetota bacterium
GCTCTAAAGCCTTTTTATATAAATCCAATGCACCGTTATAGTCGCTTTGGATTTCGCGCAAAGAATTTGCGCTTTGAATATATTTCTCTACTTTTTGAAGTACTTCTTCGTCTAATGATTCCGAAGTATCCTGGTTTTTTTCGACCTTTACCTCCTGGGTTGTTTTGCTTGTATCTGTCTCTGTGGTCTGCAATATCAGCTTTTTTCCATCTAGAGGGCAATATAGGCCTTCATTTGTATATATTTTGTTGCACTCAGGGCAACTTTTCTTCTCTCCTGATTTTTCAGGTGTTTGTGCGTATGAGTTTGATACATAAAAAAATAGAACAATTAGAAAAACAAGAATCCTCTTCAATTACTTCCTCCTTAACTCAATAAAATGATATAGTCTAGTAGTTTAAAGCATTAGTTTATAGTAAATACACGTTAGACTTTAGCATTATACAACCAATTTTCGCTTAAATCAATACCAAATAGGATTGAGTTTCTTTGTGTTAAAAAGGTCTTGATATTGTAGTTATTTTCTGGTACTATTCTCGGAATTCTTCATTTTAAATTAAGATTTCAAGTTACTTAAGTCATCGCAAGATAACAATTAAGGAGGACTCTATGGAATGTGGATGTTTAAAGGATAAGGTTGTCAACATCATAAAGCTTATATTAGGGCTGATAGGTAAACACAAGAAATTAGCAGGTGTTGTTTTTATAATATTAGTGGCGGTTGGTTTGGTTGGTGGTAAGAAGTTTTGGCATTATGCTGAATCAAGCGAATTCTGTGGCAGTTGTCATGAGATGGATGTGCACTACGATTCGTTTATGAGTTCAAAGCACCATAATGAGCATGTACATAGTTGTCATACCTGTCATATCGGTCCCGGTCTGAAGGGTTTCTTGCACGCAAAATTAAGTGATGGCGCTCACGACTCATTTGAACACGCAAGGAAAACCTATCTTACCAGCGCAAACTCCGGCCTGTTTATAGAAATTGCCGAAGATAGTGTGCCTATAGTAAATGGTAACTGTGTTAGATGTCATACCGATAATGAAGAGTACACGAAGGATAAAACTCACCTTGAGTGCGTTTCGCAATCTAAAAAAAAGGGAGAAGATGGCAGTCTTGAAGATTTCTTATGTACGGACTGCCACATAGGGGTTGTGCATCCAAGTTGGAGTGCAGATGTGTATAAGGCATATGCAGAGAAAAAGATTCCACCTTTTGGTACATTCTCTGAGAATGATTGCTATGCCTGCCACAGGCATGCAACTCCTGAAGTTGTAAAGGAATGGACGAATAGCCCGCATTCAAGAAGCGGTGTATCATGCCTGGAATGCCATGGAAATGATCATGGGCAGATTGTTGAAAGAGGCGGCAGGGTTTTACCAAGCAAATGTGGTGAATGTCACGTGACAATGTATAACGATTTTGCACAGAGCAAACATTACAAAGGACATGTAGTCGTTGTAATTGCTGGCGTTGCGGTGACGACTAAAGATGCAGTGATGCGGGAGGATTGTGAGAAATGCCATATGCTTGGTTTAAACAAGTCATGGGATACAGGACTTGGAGGAAGTTGCGAGGGCTGTCATCCTAAACATTTGTTTTCACGGTCGAATGCATCTGAGGCTAAGGTTTGTGAAAATTGTCATATTGGCGGGCCGGTTCATGCACAGCTCGATATGGGTGAGAAATCTATGCATGGTAAGCTGTTTGGAAGATGGGAGGAAGAGGGTTATATCAAGTTGAGATGTCAGTCCTGTCATAGTGACCCATACAACCACCACAATTTTAATAGAAATGTTGGTTTATTGAGTGATTAATGAATTGATACAAGTATTCGTTTAGAAACAAAATTAATGAGTTCAAAAAAACCCACCGACCAAGGTGGGTTTTTTTGTTGAAATAAATTAGCTCACTGCGTAAGCAAAATCAAGAAGTTAGCGACCTGCCCGACTTCGTCGTTCGGGCGGGCTGAAAGGAGGTAAGTTCTGAAGATAACCGTTATAGGCGCTGGAAATGTGGGGGCAACAACTGCACAAAGACTTGCTGAAAAGGAATTCGGAGATATTGTGCTTGTTGATATAGTTGAAGGATTACCGCAGGGTAAGGGACTTGATTTGATGGAGGCAAGTCCAATTTATAACTATAATTGCAAGATTATCGGAACTAACTCATACGAAGAAACTGGAAATTCAGATTTAGTTGTTATAACATCCGGTTTGCCACGAAAACCGGGAATGAGCAGGGATGATCTGGTTAAGGTTAATACGGATATTGTAAAAAGCGTTGTAGGGCAGGTAGTAGAGAAGTCTCCAGATGCAATACTAATCGTGGTATCTAATCCGCTTGATGTGATGACTTATGTGACGTATAGGGTGAGTAAATTTCCCAGGGAGAGGGTTATTGGTATGGCAGGGGTTCTGGATACATCAAGAATGAGAACCTTTATAGCAATGGAATTAAATGTTTCGGTGGAAAATGTGCATACCCTTGTCCTTGGGGGGCATGGCGATACTATGGTTCCTCTGGCAAGATATACAACAGTAGCAGGCATACCTGTTACAGAATTAATTCCTGAAGATAAATTAGATGCCATAGTCAAGAGGACAAGAGACGGAGGTGCAGAGATAGTCAGCCTTTTGAAGACTGGAAGCGCCTTTTATGCACCGGCGGCTTCAATTGTTGAAATGATTGATGCAATTGTCAAGGATAAAAAGAAGATACTACCTTGTACTGTATTATGTAACGGTGAATATGGATTTGATGACATATTCATAGGCCTTCCTGTCAAGCTTGGTAAGAAAGGGCTTGAGCAAATTATTGAAATAAAGCTTAATGAGGAAGAATCTGACGCCTTAAAGAAATCTGCAGATGCTGTTAAAAAGCTTTGTCAGGGTATTTCATTTTAAGTTAGGAAGGTGGGCTTAACCTTATAAAATAGTATATGGCTCCTGTCCATAGTCTATAAGTCGACAATATCTTGTCTGCCTGTCCCCGCCTGCCGGACGGGCAGGGGCAGACAGGCTTTTTTTGATCGGGAATTGTCACCTTATAGACTGTTTTACCACTCCGTTCGGCTGAGCTCACGCCGATGCCTTCGGAGTGTTAAAGAAAAATGTTTAATGACAAAGCGGTGGAATAATAAATAATTCTTTGAGTTTTAAATCAGTAACAACCTCTCTGAGTCGTAGACTCTACCCTACGGGACGGAGTCGAGTCGGCTTCCAGTTCGTAGAACATACAGTTCGGAGAGAGACCGGTTGATCCAGAATCAAACACTCTCAGAAAGTAAGGCCGCTTAGGAAGGCAGGACGCCCGAGGCGCCCCTTGAAGCAGCTTTCAGTTCCGACTCAGTTGGGAATTGCAGGAAGGAGAAAAGAAGCAAAAAATTATGCAGTGGGATTTGAACTGGTTTATTTGTACACTGAGATCTTCAATCGGGAAAAAGCTGATTATGGCTCTTACCGGACTCGGCTTTTGTATCTTCCTGATCGCTCATCTTGCAGGTAATCTGACTATTTATGCAGGGGAGGATGCATTTAACTCCTATGCAGAGCGTCTCCAGGCGTTAGGTTCACTCGTAGTCCTCGCAGAAATTGGACTTCTTTTTTTTGCAGTGGCCCATGTCTTCATCGGGGCTTATCTTTTTTATGAAAATTTTCGTGCGAGGCCTGAAAGGTACTTGATAAAGAAGAATGCAGGTGGGCGAACAATCGGTTCTGTGACAATGCCATATACCGGTTTGTTTATACTATTCTTTATTGTCCTTCATCTTATTGATTTTCACTTTGTAGAGAAAACAGATCAGACTATCTATCAAATCATATTGGAAACATTTTCAAACCCCGGTTATGCTTTCTTTTATATTGTGTCCATGATCATTGTGGCTACCCATGTGAGTCACGGATTCTGGAGTGCATTCCAGACTCTGGGGGTTTATAACTCAGAGTATATGTCACTTCTCCGTGTTATGGGTACAATCTTCAGTCTTGCGGTGGGGTTAGGATTCGGTTTTCTTCCGATTTACATCTTGTTTATTTCTTGAAATGACAAAAAATGCAACTTGATTCAAAAATACCGGATGGCCCTCTCTCTGAAAAGTGGGATAGGCACAGGTTTGAGTTGAAACTGGTAAATCCTGCAAACAAGAGGAAATTTAAGATTATCGTTGTGGGTACAGGCCTTGCCGGTGGATCGGCATCAGCCACCCTTGCAGAATTGGGTTATGAAGTAATGACATTCTGTATCCAGGATAGTCCACGCCGCGCACACAGTATCGCTGCCCAGGGAGGGATAAATGCTGCTAAGAATTACCAGAATGACGGTGATAGTATATGGCGTCTCTTTTATGATACAATAAAGGGTGGTGATTTCAGGTCAAGGGAGGCGAACGTTTATCGTTTGGCACAGATCAGCAACAATATTATTGATCAGTGTGTTGCCCAGGGGATACCTTTTGCAAGGGAGTATGGTGGCCAGCTTGCAAATAGAAGCTTTGGTGGCGCTCAGGTATCTAGAACTTTCTACGCCAGGGGGCAAACCGGACAACAACTTCTCCTGGGTGCATACGGGTCGCTTTCACGTCAAATAGCAGCCGGTAAGGTCAGGCTCTTTACAAGAAGAGAAATGCTTGAGCTCGTGGTAATAGACGGAAAGGCAAGGGGTATTATCGCCAGAAATCTTGTCTCTGGTGAACAGGAAAAACATGCGGCTGATGCTGTTGTGTTGGCAAGCGGAGGTTACGGAAATGCATTTTATCTTTCAACAAATGCCATGGGATCAAATATTTCTGCAGCCATTGCATCGTACAGAAAAGGTGCTTCCTTTGCTAATCCATGTTTTATACAGTTTCATCCTACATGTATTCCGGTTCATGGCACATATCAGTCAAAGTTGACACTTATGAGTGAAAGTCTTAGAAATGACGGCCGGGTCTGGGTTCCCAGGAACCCAGAAGACAAGAGGCCGCCTGATCAGATTCCGGAAACTGAAAGGGACTATTACCTTGAAGAGAAATATCCTGGTTTTGGAAATCTGGTACCAAGGGATGTAGCGTCAAGAAGTGCCAAGGTTCAATGTGATATGGGCAAGGGGGTTGGGGACACAAAACTCGCTGTATATCTTGATATCAAGGATGCAATCGAGAGAGACGGGCGTGATGTTATTACAGAAAAATACGGCAACCTTTTCGAGATGTATGAAAAGATAACGGCACAGAATCCTTATGAGACACCCATGATGATCTACCCTGCTGTCCATTACACCATGGGTGGTCTCTGGGTGGATTATAACCTGATGAGTGCAATTCCAGGTCTTTTTGTACTGGGAGAGGCTAATTTCTCGGACCACGGAGCAAATCGCCTCGGGGCAAGCGCTTTGATGCAGGGTCTTGCGGACGGATACTTTATAATACCCTATACAATAGGCGGTTATCTTGCCCAGGCTTCTCTTGATACAGTAAGAGAAGACCATAGTGCGTTTAACGAATCTTCTCTGCAAGTAGAAACACGTATTAAGAAGCTTCTTTCCATAGAAGGCAAGAGAACGGTAGACGATTTTCACAGGGAACTGGGGCATATTCTCTGGGAGAATTGTGGCATGACGAGAAAAGATAAGGGACTTAAAAAGGCAAGAGGGCTTGTGGCAGATCTTCGTGCGGAGTTCTGGGAAAATGTCTTAGTGGGAGGGTCTGGAAAGGAGTTCAACCAGAGCCTTGAGAAAGCAGGGCGAGTTGCAGATTTCCTGGACATTGGCGAACTCATGGTGATAGATGCCCTTGAAAGAAAAGAGTCGTGTGGTTGCCATTTCAATGAAGCCTTTCAGACTGAAGAAAACGAAGCCCTTCGTGACGATGAGAATTTCCGTCATGTTTCAGCCTGGGAATACAGAGGAGAGGGCTGTGATCCGGTATTTCAGAAGGAACCCCTGGAATTTGAAAACGTAGAATTAACGCAAAGGAGCTACAAGTGACAAAAACCGGAGATAAAAGCTGCATAAACCTTAAATTAAAAGTCTGGCGTCAGAAGGGGCCTGATGTTAAGGGACGGTTTGAGACATACAAGACAAGGGACGTTTCAACGGACATGTCATTTCTTGAGATGCTTGATGTTGTCAATGAGGAAATGATTCTTTCAGGTAAAGATCCCATAGCGTTTGATCATGATTGCCGTGAAGGTATCTGCGGTGCGTGCGGTGCTGTGGTAAACGGCCGTGCTCACGGCCCGGAGAAAGGAACAACGCTCTGTCAACTGCATATGCGCCATTTCTCAAATGGCGACACGGTGGTAATTGAACCGTGGCGTTCAAGGGCCTTTAAGGTAGTAAAGGACCTTGTAGTCGACAGAAGTGTATTTGATGAAATTATTCAAGCGGGTGGTTATATATCGGTTAATACCGGCGGTGCACCTGACGGAAACGCTATCCCTGTTCCTCAAGCGGCAGCCGAAAAGGCAATGGATGCTGCAGCCTGCATAGGTTGTGGAGCCTGTGTTGCCGCATGTCCCAATGCATCTGCCATGCTTTTCGTAGGCGCAAAGATTTCTCAGTTTACCCTGCTTCCTCAGGGACTGCCAGAGGCAAAGAAACGGGCACTTGCAATGATAGGCAAAATGGATGAATTGGGATTTGGAAACTGTACCAATGAAGCAGAGTGTGAAAAAGAGTGTCCCAAGGAGATATCTATTGAAAATATTGCCCGTATGAACTGTGAGTTCTTTAAAGCCGGCTTTTTATAAAGTAACTCCAGGTTTTTTGGCAGAATATTTATTAAGTGACAAACATGATTAAGAACCAGAATATACAGGATATTGCATTACAATACCTCAATGATGGTGTATTTATATTTGATAAGGATAGAAAGATAGTATTATTCAATCCTGCTTGTGAAAAGATTGTGGGTATTACCAAAGAAGAAATCATGAAGAATGATTACAACTGCCTCGATATATTTAATTGTCATTCCTCAGATGGCTTGTCTCTGACTATATGTCCGGGTCTTGACCTTTTCGAAGAGAAACGTTCTAAGATTGCGCGCGAATATCTTATCAGGACTAAAGACGGGAAGGAAAAGTGGGTAAGAACAAATTATTCTATAATAAAGAGTTGGAATAATGAGATTGAATATGTAGTAGGGGTTATGCATGATATAACAGAGGAGAAAATGTTTTATGAAGAACTTGTAATGGCTAAGACCCTTTCAACGCTTGGGCAATATAGCAATGAACTGGCACATGAGATTAAGAACCCTTTAAATGCTATTAATATACAGATGTCATTGTTGGAAAGAGAGATTGATAAACATGAGTTGAGTTCTACGAAAGAACTTCACGCGGTTGTAAAAGTGGTTAAAGAAGAAATTGAAAGGTTGAATAAATTAACAAAGGATTGTTTAAGTTTCTCAAAATCTGGTGATTTAAAACGGAAGGAAGAAGATATTGTTAGAATATTTAATGAACTGCTAACCCTGATCAATCCGCATGCAGACTTAAATGGGATTAGAATATATTTAAGGGTATTGAAAGACTCTCCACAAATTTCAGTAGACAAGGATAAACTCAAGCAGGCGCTGCTGAATATAATAATAAATGCTATAGAAGTGATGTCAGGAGGAGGGGATATAAATATAACCATTTCAAATGATGATGATTATTTAAATATATCTATAAAAGATACAGGGCCTGGAATACCCAGTGAGCAGCATGACAAGATTTTCGACCTTTTTCATTCTACAAAGAGTGGCGGAACAGGTGTAGGACTGGCTATTACAAAAAATATTATTCAAGCTCATGGTGGCAATATAAGGTTTAATAAACTGAATAAAGGTGCGGAGTTTATAATCGAATTGCCTTTGTCATAAAAAGATAATGAAGAAACCAAGAATATTATTAGTAGATGACGATAAAAATACAGCCAACGGCCTGAGAAAAATTCTCTTGCAGGATGGTTATGATACAAATTGTACGTATACAGGCAAAGAAGCATTGAATTTAATAGCAACCGAGCATTTTGATATAGTAATTACAGATATGAAGCTACCTGATATCAGCGGTTTTTCCATTATTGAAAAGGTTAAGAAGAAAGATATTGATATTGCGGTCGTAATGATAACGGCATTTAGTTCTATACAGACTGCTATTGATGCGATGAAAAAGGGTGCGGATGACTACTTGACCAAGCCTGTAAATATTGAAGAATTAGAATTGATACTTAAAAAGATATGGGAGAAACGGCTCCTGATATTACAGAATAAGGAATTGAAACAAAAATTAAGCGATAAATATAGTTTCTCAGGAATTATTGGTAATACGCCTGAGATACAGCTTATTTTCAAGACAATTACAGAGATTGCTCCAACAGCGGCTACTGTGTTGATATATGGTGATACAGGGACCGGAAAGGAGCTTATTGCAAATGCTATCCATTACAATAGTGACAGAAAGGACAAACCATTTATAACACTTCATTGTGCTTCATTATCTGAAGGTGTATTGGAAAGCGAACTCTTTGGGCACGAAAAAGGCTCTTTTACCGGGGCGATAAGTCAGAGACGGGGCAGGTTTGAATTGGCCAATGGAGGCAGTCTCTTTCTCGATGAAGTTGGAGAGATGAATTCGCATATTCAAATAAAACTGTTAAGAGTGCTGGAAACCGGGAAATTTGAAAGAGTCGGTGGTGAAAAAACCATTGAATCAGACGTTAGAATTATTGCCGCAACAAATAAAGACCTGGAGAAAGAAATCGAAGAAGGAAGATTCAGGGAAGATTTATACTACAGGTTAAACGTCATTAACCTGAAACTCCCGTCATTAAGAGAGAGGAAAGAAGATATTGGGTTGTTGATAGATAAATTTCTTGTAAAATATTCGACAAAGAACAAGAAAAATATTAAAGGCATTACTCCTCAGAGCGCAAAGTTGTTGAATAATTACGACTGGCCTGGTAATGTCAGAGAACTTGAAAATGCAATCGAAAGAGCTGTGGTAATGGCAAAGAATGAATATGTAGAACCAAACGATCTTCCCTCAAACATTAATGTAAATACTAAGAAATCCAGAAAAGAAACCTTTCGTATCCCATCGGGAGTAACCATGAAGGAGATAGAGAAGAAGGTTATCCTCGAAACACTTCAAACAACAAATGGTAGTAAATCAAAGGCTGCAAAGATACTTGATATTTCAACGCGAAAGATTGAATACAAGATCAAAGAATGGTCAAAGGATGTATGACTGTTTTAATGTATAGGAAATTCAAAGTTAAGATTCTTTGGTCGTCCCTCTCTCAGAATGACATGCTGAAAATGTCATTCTGAATGTAGTCTGTAGGGTGGATTAAAGTCCTCGGCGTTTTTTGTCCGGGGAAGCGAAGCGCCTGCCCGCCAGTTTGTCAGGCGGGAATCCACCTTCCATCGCATCATAACATTCGTTACATAAACATGGCCAGTCTCTCTTTCGAGAGGATTCCAATTCTGGAATCCTCTCGAAAGAGAGGTCTGTTGTCAGGCCCGTCCGAACGCCTGTCCTGGCGGACAGGGATCCATCCGGATGGGCAGAAGGTCGATAATCTGAATCTGTCATTCGCACAGGTAAAATGAATAGACGATTTTCTTGACATAGACGATTTTCTGCTTGTAATCAAGCCACTTCGAATATATCATAAACCATTTGTTGTAATGGATATCGAATAGTTAGCCTTATTACCGGGCATAATTTAAAACAGATAAGTCTGAAACTGAGAAATCCCTCTAATGCGCCGGATGAATGGGAAATGAAAGTCTTAAAGAAATTGGCGTTAGCAGGACATTCAAGGGACGTTGGATTTGGTGAAGTCCTGGAAATAGACGATAAGAAAATCTATAGATATATGAAACCAATTTATGTTGAAAGAGCATGTTTAGATTGTCATGGTGAAAGGGAAAAGATTTTACCGGCAATAAGGCAGTTCTTAGAGAGGAGATATCCTCATGACGAGGCATACGATTACAAAGAAGGATATCTTCGTGGTGGGATAAGCATTACTATATCACTGGAAGCTTTATAAAAATAATTATAAGAAATGAAGTTCACAAAGTTTGGCAATAGACTTTTCGGCTTTTTGTTGAAGATACTGATATCGGTATACGGAAAGAATACGGTGAGCAGATTTTTAAGGTATTCAGGAGACTTGATGATGTTGAGGCAGAGGGGACAGGTGTCGGACTTAATCACTGAAATACTTGAGACGAATGGTATTAGAAAGGAGGTAATTCTGCTGAAAGATGGGCAGGAAGCCATAGACTGCTTTCAGAAAGGATATGTAAATGCTGTTGAAGGGGTACAAGATGAGGTTGGCTTAATTATATTAGACCTAAAGCTGCCGAAGGCTTAATGCAGTAGCCGTAAAGAGATAAACCAGTGACAGGAGGAGATGTTTGCAGTGAGTATCAATCGATTAAATATATTAATTGTAGATGACAACGAAGACCATCAGATTCTAATGGAAGATGCCCTGAAACAGCATAAGCAGAATGTAGAGGTTGTGTTTGCCTGTACTGGTGAAGAATGTATTCATAAAATGTCAACGGAAACTTTTGATACAATAATTATTGATTATAGCCTTTCTGACATGAATGGGTTAGAAGTGTTGAAGCGCCTGAACTGCAAAGAAAATAACTATCCAGTCATAATGGTAACAGCATTTGGTGATGAAAGCGTTGCAGTAGAAGCGATGAAGATTGGCGCTTGTGATTATATTGCCAAGGAAGAAGGTTACTTGAAGAGATTGCCTCCGATTGTGGATAGAGTGGTACAGGAGTTTTGGTTGAAGAGAGAAAAGGAAGAAGTTGAGGGTAAATTAAGGGTATCTGAGTTAAGATACAAGACGTTGATAGATAATATGATCGATGTGGTATTTACGGCGGATAAAGAGCTAAACATTACTTCGATAAATCTTGCCAGTCAGAGAGTCTTTGAATATTCAAGCGAAGAGGCCAGAGGTTTAAATTTTTTCGATTTAATTCATAAAGAGGATAGAGAGAAAATTCTTGATTGTATCAAAGGCGCCTTTGCAGGCAGGAGAGAATTCATAGAGGGGTATGAGTTCAGGATTAAGACAGGGAGTGGCCGGATAAAGGACGTTCAACTGAATGCGAAGGTGGATTATGATGAAAGTGGTGAAGTAACACTATTTGAAGGTGTTGTAAGAGATATTACCGGGAGAAAAGAATTTGAACAGAAGTTGTTTCAAATAGACAAACTAAATGCTTTAGGATTACAGTCAAGTGGTATTGCCCATGACTTCAACAATATACTGGGAATAATACTTGGATATCTGGACATTGTGAAGATTGGGATTAAGGATAATAACGTAGAGGTTTTGGATTCTCTGAATATTATAGAAAAAGCGGCGAGAGATGGAGCAGAAATCGTAGATAAGATTCAACAATTCTCAAAGATTAAGAAAGATCATGAAAAAGTAGAGATGTCAATTGACCTCATTGAGGTTGTTGATGAGGCCATGAAATTTACCATGCCAAGATGGAAGACAGAAGCTCAATCAAAAGGGATTGAGTATGAAATTATAAAGCACAACTTCACAACTTCAAAGTATCGTACCAGATGTAATCCTTCAGAATTGCGTGAGGTAGTTATAAACATTATTAATAACAGTATTGATGCAATGCCGAATGGAGGTAAGATTGAATTATCTGTAAGAACTGATGGAGATAATGTAATCATTTCTATTTCAGACAATGGAATCGGTATAAGCGATGATGTTAAAGATAAAGTTTTCGATCCTTTTTTCACAACCAAAGGTGTAAAAAGGTCTGGGTTAGGTATGAGCCTCTCATATAGTATAATGGCCAGATATGGTGGTGATATTAAGATTGATAGTTGCCCTGGCAAAGGCACTACTATGCACTTAAAGATGCCTCTGTGTTATACGGAAGTAGTACAATATGAAGAGGAAGAGACAAGCGTTGTTACCGGTCATAGTGCGAATATACTTGTGATTGAAGATGAAGAAGTAATACTGGACATGATGAGAGTTGTCCTCGAGTCCAGGGGGCATAATGTATTTGTGACACAGGATTCAAGTGTTGGCATAAAAATGTATGAGAATAATGTGTATGATATTGTTTTGTGCGACCTTGCAATGCCGAAGTTAAATGGCTGGCAGGTGGCAAGATTTATAAAAGAGTTTGATGCTGTCAGGAAAAAGTCTAAAACCCCTGTCGTATTGATTACAGGTTACGAACTGGATACAGAGGCTATCGACTATAGAAGCGAAGGAGTAGATTACATCCTTAACAAACCGATAGAGTTTGCAAAGTTGCATAAAATAATTGAAGATTATTCAAGTGCCGGTTCGCAAAGAAATGTTGTTGTTGGCCTACAATAAATTCAGTGCCCACTATGGGGTCAAATCTTTAATCTTGACAAAGACAAAAAACACATAGCCGAGATCATGGCATTTTGTCAAGATTAAAGATTTGACCCCGCCTCATGTTTTCTCAAGTCATTTTTACCTTTAACCAGTCAGTTTATTCCTGTTTTCTGGAGAACCATCTATTGAATTTGTACTGATGTCTAGCGTTGTTGTCATAATTGATGATATATCAATGATTTGACAGATAATATAAATGTTAATTAGTAATAGATATGTATGGTACTTCTTTTGCGATTAGTATAGTCGATTATGGATATTCACAACACAAACAATTCTCAAGTATTTACGCAGGCGTTTGCAAGGGGTATGGCTAAACTTAATAGACCTAACCTTGTGGCTTTCAATAATTCATCAAGGATGCAACCATTCGGTAGGGTACTGAATAAGGAATTAGATAGTGCAAACTATTTTAGCTTGCAGAGGAACAATGCAAGGAACTTTAAACCTGTAACTCTCGCGAAAGTGAGTCCGTATCCTGAAACATTTATTCCAAATAAAAATGTAAACAGACATCCAACGTTTTCTTTAATAGAGCAGTATAAGATTTATAAAGAGGATCAGCTAATGTCAAACCCCGGTGGTGATAGTTTCTTCTTAAGTAGAACTTCTGGAGTAATAGATAATGATTATGACCATTCCAGGTTTTCAAAGAGGGTGGGCAAGGATTTGGCAGATGCAGGTAATAATCTTCTGAATGCATTCAAGGATTTAGGTATTGGTGCAAAGTTTAAGTATGTAGATAAGTATGGAAACGTAAAGGAAGGTAGAAAGGTTGGCTTTGCGGGAACAGTAGTAAATTTCTTCAAAAATATAACAAGCGGCCTTACTTTTGGGCTCTATAGTCCGGATGGGGAAGCTAAACCTCAGGGCGGTGCTGGTAGAATTAAGCACCTGTTTAAGAAGATATTTAAGGATGCACTGGTTGGAGATATTGTGAAGGGGGTTCCAAGGAGTGTGATTAATATAGGTGAAGATGTATTGTTTGCAGGCTTAAATGCTGTTGAGGCTGTACCGGATGCAACAATAGGTAACTTTGAAGCCGGCAGAAAGGCGACAACTGCAATCTTTGATAATACTCAGGTAGTCATGGATTTTCTAACGGATGTATTACCTGGTGGTGAGGCCTCTATAAGGGCACGTTCCTTTAAATTGGCGAAGGGTCTTAAGGGTTTACCAATTATAAATAATCTTACATCACCCGAAAAGAAAGACGACGAGAAGGAATGGAAATATGTTAGAAATACAAGCTTCAGAAAGATGATTGAGACAATTCCGGCCTTGATACCTATAAGTATATAATTATAATAATTTCGGATTTCAGATTAATCTTTTTCACTCCGAAATCCGCATTCCGCAATCATACTACCTGGTTCTATTAAGCATTATCCGTTTCTTTGTCCATTTGCCAACCTTTTCTAATAACGCACTTTCCTGAAATGGTTTGATAATGTAGTCGTCGGCTCCGACGCTAATTGCCTTAATCACATCTTTTTTGGTATTGTTTGCCGAGCAGAAGATTATCGGGATATTTAATCTTATATTTTTTTTCAACTCCCGGCACAAGGTGAATCCACACATACCAGGCAGATTGACTTCTAATAGTATTGTATCTATTCGCTTGATGTCACTTCCTACTTTACCCATTTTACGCAGCATGCTTAAGGCTTCAATACCATTTCCTGTATTAATTACATTATAATCATCGTTAAGAATTTCTTTAATGATTTGAACGGTATCATAATTGTCATCTACAAGAAGAACATGGGGCAGGTGTTTCTCTCGAATGTGCTGAAGTTGGATTTTGAGAGAGGCATTGGATGCCTTGAGATGTGATATCTCATTCTTCAATACATTAAGCATCGCTTTGTCGTTATTATTAATGTCATTAATAACATTTATTTCGGCCTCCTTTATGATTTCGACATCACCAGGGCGATGATTATAGTCTTCCATAAGTCTTTCAAGAAATAGAGAAAAATGCTATTTGTTTACTAAAGAAATAATGTTGTTCGGAATATTGTGTAAAGAAACGATTTTATCTGCTGCACCTAATTTAATGGCTTCTTTTGGCATACCAAATACCACACAACTGTCTTCATCCTGGGCTATTGTCCCGGCGCCTGATTTTTTCATTTTGAGCAAACCGGTCGCACCGTCGTCACCCATCCCTGTCATGAGCACACCAATAGCGTTTGGCCCTACGTATTTTGCAGCAGAGTCAAACAAGACATCTACAGCCGGCCTTTGATGATGAATGGGAGGCCCCTGTTCCATTTCAACTTTATACATTGCACCGCATTTCTTTATGCCCATATGATAATTTCCAGGTGCTATTATTGCCTGTCCAGGTATAAGTCTGTCACCATGTTTACCTTCCTTTACACTGATAGCACACAACGAATCCAGCCTATCTGCAAATGCCTTTGTGAACATTTCCGGCATGTGTTGGACAATGGCAATCGCTGGAGAATTAGGAGGCATTCTTATTAAAACTTCCTTCAATGCTTCTGTGCCACCGGTTGATGCGCCTATTAATATAATTTTGTGAGTACCCTTGAATACAGTATAATTTTGTCTACTTTCCTGGCCATTGTCAGGTATACCTGTTTTGGGCTGGACGGTTCGGCCAGATTTATTATTGTTATTTGAGTTTCCTGCCGGATTATGTAGTGCTCTTATATTTGCTCTGGATGCATGTTTTATTTTGGTATGCAATTCATCTATTACATCACCCACATCACTGCCAAGCCTGCTTGTTGGCTTTGCTACAAAGTCTATGGCCCCTACTTCCAGGGCTTTTAGTGTGGCGTCACAGCCTTCCTGAGTAAGTGAGCTTACCATGATCGTTGGTATGGGATAGTGCGTCATCAACTTTCTCAGGAATGTGATCCCATCCATCCTCGGCATTTCAACATCAAGCGTAAGTACATCCGGTTTAAATTGTATGATCTTGTTCCTGGCTATAAATGGGTCTGGCGCCGTACCAACTATTTCTATATCCGGGTATTTGCTTAATGCACTGGATAATATCTTTCTGACAACGGCAGAATCGTCAACTATCAATACCTTTATTTTCTTATTCATTTTAGGTTCCTAAATAGGTCTATTATAGAGCTTTGATCTGTCGGAGGATAAGCTCTGGTGGAAATCCATTCCTTTAACAGTTATTAAGAAACTGCTTCCAGTTTCTTACTGGAAAGATCTTCCTCTGATTTAACCATGTTTCTTCCGCTTTCCTTTGCGAGATAAAGGGCTCTGTCAGCTCTCTCTATTAATGTTCTTGATGTATCTGTTGAACTGCTGAACGCTACCCCGATACTGGCGGTTGTTGGTATCTTTTCAGCGTCCATCGTAAAGTTTATTGCTTCAATGGCCGCGCGTAATCTTTCACACACTTTCAGTATATAATTCCTGTCTATTCTGTCTATCATGACGGAGAACTCTTCACCTCCATATCGTGCCACAAAATCATTTAACCTGAAAGTCTTCTTAATAGTACTGGCTACCTTCTTCAGTACCTCATCGCCTACTGTGTGTCCGTATCTATCGTTTACTTTCTTAAAATAATCAATATCCACCATGACAAGTGTAAATGGGGTTTTCTTTATTGATTTTTTAATAAAGGCATCGCCTATTTTCTTGTCAAATGCCTTTCTATTGTAAATTTGAGTTAAACCGTCTATCAATACTTCTTCCTTAGCTGAAGCAAGCTCTCCCTGGATTGTTTTAACTTTATGTGTTAGTGAATCAATGATTATGGCGTCTTTCTCCTGCTTCTTGGCGATTACGTTGCGAAGTGAATTTGTTTCCAGTGTTATCTTTCTTCTGATTTCTTTTATTTCGTCCAATTCAATAGCCTTTTCAATATGTGACATACTATCTTTAATTTGGCCTGAAAAGTTGGTGTTGTCTTCTGTTATCGACCCAAAGTCTTCAGCCAATTCATTTAACATTGACCTTAATTCGTTAAATTTTACACTGACTAAGTTTCTCGTTGTTTCAAAGTGTTTGGGAATTATTTTATTAATATTACTCTCTATAGTAATGAAATCATCCAGGGTAAGAGATTCCTTAATCTTAGATACTTGTTCTCTTGCAAAATTATCAAGAGAGTCTTTTGTTGGTGAAATATCACTATACGAGTATTTGTTTATTATTTGAAGTATTTCACAGATAATGTCTTTTGTTTTGTTGAGAACCTGACTGTTACTTGATGATTTATTGTCCATAACACTCTTTTTGTTTTTCGATACAGTTTCAACCTCTTGTAACTGTTTGTCGGCTCCGGAGGAGTCGTAACCAGCAGAGTTCTGTCTTTTTGTTTGTTTGCGTTTGAGAGTGATAAAGCAGAATACGGAAAATCCGGATATAATAATAATGGTATTGATAATTAAGAAATTGGTAGACATTCTCTGTTGCGGCACAAGCATTTCCTGTGTCTCAGGTTCAAGATGCTGAAGTAGTTTTATCTTCTGGCTTTCAGCTTCTAAACTGGCTATTATATTGTCACTGCCCTTTATATAGTGACTCCTCATTCTCTCCAGGGCGGATTTGTCTTTATTAATCCAGATCTCATTATCAGGAGTTTTGTATGTAAACAAATTTACAGATTCATGAGATTGTCTTCCTATTTGGGATTCATAGAATATGTAAACGAAGTTGCTCAAGAGTGTGATAACGCATATTAATGGTATAGTGATCTTCATATATTTCTCTTCCAAAAGAGACATGTCAATTGTCTTATTTCTGATTTCGGAATGCGAATAACACGAAGCGCAAATTGCCTCGTTCTCTGTTTCATCTCATCCTTATTCATCTTTTATTCCGCAATCTGCAATTGCGGAAGATTATTTCCGATAAACAGCCGGTTGTACGTATTTGAAACTGGTATTGCTTCTGGACAATGTCTCAGAGTGGCCGATAAAAAGATGGCCGTCTTTTGGTAAACAATCATAAAACTTTGAAGCAAGTTTGCTTTGTGTTTCAGGGTCAAAATAAATCATTACATTTCTACAAAAGATAAAATCAAAAGGGTTTCTAAATGGAAACGCAGGTGTCATGAGATTAAATCTTCTAAAAGTGATAATATTCCTGAGGTGATCTTTGGCCTTATAACAGTTTGTATTCTCATAAAGCACGCTTGAGAAGTGTGCAGAGATAGTTCCCGTTGGAATATCTTTTAATAGTTCTTTCCTGTAAATACCAATAATAGCTTTTTTCAGGATTTTTGTGGAGATGTCTGTTGCCAGGATCTTCACATCCCATCCATTGTTAGGCTTTAAATGGTTAAAGACGGTCATGGCCAGAGTGTATGGTTCTTCGCCCGATGACGATGCGGCACACCAGATGCGGAGTTTCTTAATTCCGGCCTTTGTTTTGCTTGAAATCAGAGAGGGCAAGAGTGAAGTATTTAGAAGATCAAAATGCTTCTTCTCTCTGAAAAAGTCTGTTTTGTTTGTTGAGATGCTGTCAATAAGATGAATTAATTCCTTCCCTGTCTTGTCAGTTTTAGTAACGTATTTATAATAATCTTTAAATGAGTCTATACCCATTTTAGTAAGGCGTTTGGCTAATCTTGCCTTGACTAATTCTTTTTTTGTTAACGTCAGGTTTATCCCGCTGGAATCGTGAATCAAGCGTCTGAACAATTCAAATTCTTCGTTTGACAGGAGATATTGCATATTTTACTTCCCATTGCAAAATGTATGATTAGCATACTAAAATTACTAAAATTATTTTCATATCTTTTACCGTTTCTGATAGGAGCCATCTCCTGGCGGTGATCGTCAGCGCTCAACGGTTAGAATCCGGTCGCCAACCTACCTCGAACGTATCGTTCTGGCGGGGACGGTTAATCCACCTTACACATTTTAATTTCGGAATTCGGATTGGGGAATGTGGAAAATAAAGAAATGAATCCAGAATCTACAATCCGAATTCCGAAATTACTGTGCTTCTGTGACTTCTTTTAGTGTTGATAAAACCCTTTCATTTTCAAACGGTTTTACGATGTACGAAGCGGCTCCTGCCTTGATTGCCTGCCATAACATTTCCTTTTGATCTATGCCGGACAAGATTACGACCTTCGCATCCTCATCAAAGGCTATTATATCCTTTGTAGCCTGTATGCCATCTGCTTCCGGCATTGTTATATCCATAGTGACTACGTCAGGTCTCAGCTCCTTATATTTTGCGAGTGCGTCTATTCCGTTTACGGCTTCTCCCACTATCTCAAAATCACCTTCCTTGAGAACCTTCTTTATCATTAATCTTACAACACTTGCATCATCTACTATTAATACTTTTTTCATAATTTCCCCCAATTGTTTAATGTTAAAATATATCTCCTTTCATGGAACATGATGTTTGAGATTTATTATTAGCCAAGTTCTTTACCATCATGCATTTCTTAATAATCTGCCATATCCACTATCAACCAAGATTCTCTGATTTCTCTAATTTATTCAGCGATTTCGTTAATGAATCTATGTCCGGAAGTAAAAAAAAGTAACAATCTATTTCAGTATCATGTAGATTAAATTTTGTTTCAGTCAGGAATATTTTATCATTGTTCATCCCCTCTTCAAAAATAAGTGATTCAAAAATTGTGCCTGCAAAATCGCATACAACCTGTGGTGGAGTTGGTAACAGTTTAGAGCCAAGGTCTGATGCGAATGAATTGCCAATTGAGCTTGCAAGTATATTTCCTATCTCCTGTACCGTACCCTCTGTAAATTCATCAAATTCTTTAGAAGTGCCTAGTGGCTGTCCAATATATAAATCCTGTAACACCAGAGCTCCATCCAGAGGGATCATGAACAGTATTTTTCCACTAAATGAACCTTCAAGACGCAGCATAGCTGCTACCATTTCACGTAAATCACTATTCATCTTTTCCGTAATCTCACTGATATCCACCAGTTCGGTCTTTACTAATTCTATCAATGCAGCGCGTTTTATGATCTTGGAGAATCTACGGGAGGCATTGTCCATACCGATCTTTATTATAATATCTAATATTTTCAGATGTTTTTTAGATATCTGCATGATTTACGATCCTTTCATTAAATTTTGGATTTCTGAATTCGGATTTCGGATTTTATTTTGTTTTCCTTGCCGTTTTGATAGATGCAACAGTAATGGCCAAGAGTTCAGTAGCCTCTTTCATCATTAATTCTAGCTTTTTGGGTTCCATAATTCCTCCCTCAACCAAGAGTTCCATCCAGTAAAGGGATTCATCCGCTTCTTCCTCCACAATCCCCATCTTGTAAATAAAATCAGCAGTCGATTTAGCCCGGCATGCAGCCCGATAATCTGCTCCTGCTGAAGTTCCTGAACGCACAATTGCTTACCAAGCACATCGGCAGTTTGCCCTTTAGGCAGTGATTCAACCGGGTGAATAACACGAAGCGCAAACTGTCATGTTCTCTGTTTCAACTCATCTTTGTTCGTCTTTTCTTCTATTCCGCAATCCGCATTTCGAAATCCAAAATTGGTTGTTAGTATTCCTTTGCCGGTTCACCGAATATCCTGCTTTGAACAATACCCGTTTCTGTATCAAGTGTAATCTGATGACCTTTAGTGCCTCCTACTCTGGAGGCTGTGATTTTTATACTAAAGTGCTCCAAGAGCCTTTGTGTTTCTGCAATATTGGTTTTTCCGATATCAAATAATTCGTTACTGACGTTAAACATCTTTGCTCCGCCAAATATCTTTGCAGTAAGTACATTTTTCCTTGATTTAGCCTGGTTTAACATCAAGTCAAGTAATAAAGGTATCCCTGTATCGGCGTATTTACTTGGCTTGCCTTTTCTTTCGTTACTACTGGGTAGCATTAAGTGCAGGATACCCCCAATCTTCTGTACGCTATCATACAAGACAACACCTACGCATGAGCCAAGGCTGGTCTTTATTACTTTGGGTGACTTGGCAATCTTTAAGTCTCCAACACCTACTGTAACAATATTTCCGTTATTATTTAATATCATTGTTTATCTTATATATATTAATTTCGGAATGCGGAATGCGGAGTGAAAAAAAATATCCCGCAAACCGGATTCTGCAATCCGAAATTGTGTAGACAGTTTGTGGATTAAGCCCTATGGAGTAGAGCTACTATACTACTCCACAGGGCAAATCCACATTTCTTCCATGCCAGATTTTTTACCATCACACATTTGTCAATTATTGGTGGATTCGGCCTATCGGCCTTAATCCACCCTACGCATCTACGTCAGAGACCATGAAATAAACTCGTTCCCAAGCTCCCGCTTGGGAACGAGATGATTCAATATTAAATAGTCAATATTTCAATCTTTCCTCTGCGTTAAGATAAAATACGCAATAAACTGTCCAATTTCAGATTTCGGATTCATCTCTTTCACTCCGCTATCCGAAATTGAAAAACTCTATTTTGCCTGAGCCAGATCTTCAGAAGGATACGGGATCATCACACTGACAGCGCCCCTGACATCTCCTACCTTATAACCTTCCTTAATACGTCCGGCTATATCTTTTGATCCCTTTGGATCGCCGTGGCATTTAAGGCATACAGGCTTGATGTAAAGAGGCTGCATATAACGATATATCTTTGAACCATCAGCCTTAGTGACAACTTTTCCTTTTCCCTGGCCCTTTGGATAGCCTTCTGACTCAAATTCCTTAAGGATTCTTGCCTCAAAGGCATCCGGACGGTTGGCCGGATTTCTGTATTTTAGACTTGTCTGCTTGAGATAATAGTCGCCTCCCATTGCAGTGGTATATTTGTAACCTGTGCGTCGGCCTACTGTAGCAGGGATGATTTTTTTAAATCCCTTACCCTTTGTGTTTAAGACTTTCTGGCTTTCATCTATTACATTCTTTGTAGAAACAAGCAGAGTGCCTAGGGCCTTCTTCACAGGATCAGAGGAAGTAGCGTCACTTTCAGAAATCTCAACACCTGTTGCATTCTTAAAATGTTCAATGACCTTGCTTACGTATACGTCTCCCGTAAAGCCCTTATCACCTATTTCGGGATTATTAAACAAACCCTGGTTTGCGGCAATAACCGCCCTGCAGGAAATCAGCAGCTTTGCTACGTTTGATGCTTCATTCTCTAAATCTTTTTCGCCGGCAGCGAAGGCCTGAGCCGTTGACATGCCGACTGTAAAAACTAAAATCAATACAAAAAACATTATCCTTCTTAACATTACAATGTCCTCCTTAAGATTACAAAAGTTAAATTAAAATAGTGAAAAAAATAAAGATTGATTTATTTACCTCCTTTCCATTAAATTTCGGATTTCTGAATGCGGATTTCGGATTTATCTCTTTTGCTCCGCAATCCGAAATCCTCATCCCAAAATTGTACACGTTCATCTCATATTCCAATCCGCATTCCGAAATCCGCAATCTGAAATCGAAGCTCCCTGGCCCATTCCGCATTCCTCAGGCCACAATCAGAAATCATTAAACCTTTCATTATGTTCTACAATTTTATCATCACCCATTGGTATCAGTGCATCCGGCGCCTCCGTGTGACCGGTTTGTTTCTTAACGTCTCCGTTGCCTTTTACATTTATGGTTGAAAGTTTTCTTTGCTCAGGTTGTACTTTTTGTAAACGTTCTTGTCTCTGGCCGGCCGGTGTTGCGGTATCATCAGCCTTGCCGCCAACCTGTGCTGCTAATATCTTTATCTGTTCCAACATATTTTGCGCCTGTGCAGATAACTCTTCACTTGCAGATGACGTTTCATCCGCATTTGCTGCGGTATTCCGTGTAACATGGTCCATTTCATTTACGGCTTTTGTTATCTGATCAATACCTTCAGTCTGTTCACCGGATGCAGTAGATATATCTCCTGTCAACTGGTTTACTTTCTTTACGTTTGTTACTATACCTGTCAAAACTTCCTTACATTTCTCAGAAAGCTTTGTGCCTGCATCGGCCTTGCTGACACAATCCTCGATTAGCGCTGTCGTATCTTTTGCCGCAGTTGCGCTTCTCTGCGCAAGATTCCGCACCTCCTCTGCTACAACGGCAAAACCCTTGCCATGCTCGCCTGCACGGGCAGCCTCTACTGCGGCATTGAGCGCCAGGAGGTTAGTCTGAAACGCTATGCCGTCTATTACCTTTATGATCTCTCCAATCTTCTTACTGCTCTCATTAATAGCCTGCATTGCAACATTCATCTCATCAACAGCCTTGTTGCCATCCTCGGCGGAAGCGCTGCACATCTCTACCAGTTTGGCCGCCTCTTGAGCATTATTTGCATTCTGTTTTGTCACGGATGCCATCTCTTCCATAGATGCAGAGGTCTCTTCAATTGAAGATGCCTGCTGTGAAGCGTCCTGTGCAAGTGTTTGACTGGAAGCATTTAACGCTTCAGATGTAGCGGCAATCAGGGATGCTCCCTTCGTCAAATCGTTTATTAATCTTGTAAGGAGCTTTATGAGATTCTTTGTTACAAAAAATCCAACAATACAACCCAAAACGATTCCTGAGATTGCCAGGATAATGGTCGTTGTTTTTAACGTTTCCTGCATGGCGCGTGCGGCTGCATTATTATTATCCTTTAGTTTTTCATGGCTTGCTATCATCCGGTTTGTCAGATTATTTATCTCCATTAGTAACGGTTTTGCCTCATCCCTCAGTTGAGATACGGCGAGATTATTGTTATTTCCCCTCTTTATCTCAAACATCTTCTCAGGGTGTTTCCAAAAACCGGTTATCTTGCTTTCTATATCGGCAACCAGCAATTCTTCTTGATCATCCATATGCTTCCTGAGAGTCTGCAAATTATGATGAGCAATCATTGTTCGATCTATACCTTTCTGATACTGTTTAAGAAACCTGTCGTCCAGTCCAATCAAATAACTGACCATACCCTGGCCAATGGAGGCAAATCCTGACCTTAATCCGGCTGCAGCGAGCAATATGTTAATCGAGTTTTCCTTTGAAAGGCTGGTTTGAATCTTAATGAGTTGGTCTATGTAACTGTCAATTCCCGATAAAAGCGGTGTAACATTCTCTTCCATATAGGGAGCAGCGTTAGTGTTATCCTCAGCGTTCTCTATCAATTCAAATAACACTACAGGATGATTTTCAAACTCTTCTTTAACTGTGCTGATCTTTTCTATGAGTGCAATAACCTCTTTATCTTCTGCTGTGATAACATCTTTCTCTTCTATCCTGTCCTTCAAATCCAGCAGCCTGAAGTAAGCATGGTCTGCTATTTCTAAGGCCTCATAATACTGCGTGAGATACGCATCATTAGCATCGATCAGATAACCTCCTATACCCTGTTCGATAGCATCAAAACCTGTACGAAGCTCAGATGAAGCGAGGATAATGTACTTACTGAGATCATTAACGGCCTTACTTTCTTCATATTCCATCAACGTGTTTATAATGTTGGTTAACTCTAATATTACAGGCGTAGCAGTCTGTATCAGATAATTTGCCGCTACGTCATTTTCTGTACTTCTCCTCTTTTCAAACAACTGTTCGGGCAAGACTGAAAATCTTGCCATGACATCCTTTATTAACATGAGATCTTCTCTGTCTTTTTCTTCCGTCCATTCCTTTGAGAGCTCTGCTAACTTATCAAGCGAGCTCTTAGCCCTCTTTTTCACCCTGTTCATACTCCATAAGAAATTCATCATCCATATTAATCAGATAACCCATTATTCCCTTACTCATTCTTTCATTAGCGATGATGAGATCCTGGCAGGCATCAACAGTAGGGTTACTTACCTCCATAACTACATTGTTAATCCTTGCTGTCTTTGAGACCAGGAATACTACAATCCCCCCGATTAAAAGGATTATCATCAGCAAACCTCCAAAACTCAGCCACAACTTTTTTCCTATTGTTAGATTCACGTCTTTTCCTTTCTCCTTTCCTGATTAAAAGACTGCGTCTTTGCGGGGGGATATTTCATTCCGCAATCCATAATCAAAAATCATTAAACCTCTCATTCTATTAGGCGATTTTACTTTCACTCATTGGAATTAATTCCTCCGGGTCTATCAGTTGCTTAACATTTTTGCTGCCGTTTCCACTATCATTTACATTATGGGATGAGGCAGGGTGGCTTTCACCTGTTAACTGTCCAGACTCTGTATGTCTGGCAATGTTTTTTGTGCCGGTATTCAATGTGCTCTTATCCATGTTGCCGCCAACCTGTGATGCCAGTGTTTTAACCTGATCCATCAATGTCTGTGCCTGTGCTGTCAATTCCTCACTTGCTGTTGCCGTTTCTTCAGCAGAGGCGGCATTCTGTTGTGTAACGGTGTCCACCTGTTGTATGGCGTTATTTACCTGGGTTATTCCCTCCGATTGCTCTGTGGACGCAGTGGATATCTCTTTTGTCAGTACCGTTACTTTCTGGACATTACTTACTATTTCCTGCAGCGCTACGTTAGCAATGTCTGTTACTTTTTTAACATCCTCAACTTTACCCTGTAGATCATCTTTGCATTTTGCCGCTAGATTTTTTCCTTTATCTGCTTTTTCTACACAGTCATTTATCAAGGCTGTTGTGTCCTTTGCAGCTTCAGCGCTTCTGTGAGCCAGATTCCTCACCTCTTCCGCCACCACTGCGAAGCCCTTACCGTGCTCACCTGCACGAGCCGCCTCTACAGCCGCATTGAGCGCCAGAAGGTTGGTCTGAAATGCTATGCCGTCTATTACCTTAGTAATCTCTGCAATCTTCATGTTGCTTGTATTTATCTCTTCCATTGAGCCGCTCATTTCGTCTGTAACCTTATTGCTGATTGCATTCATTTCATCTATTGACCTGTTCATATCTCCAACGGCAGTATTGCCTTTTTCTGCAGAGTCGCAGCATTGATTTACCAGGCTTGCCGCTTCCCGGGCATTACTTTCATTTTGCTTTGTCATTGCCGTCATCTCTTCCATAGATGCCGATGTCTCTTCCAGTGATGTAGCCTGTTCAGATGCGCCCTGTGCAAGGGTCTGGCTGGAGGATGATATCTGCTCGGATGCTGATGCAACTTGCTCTGAACCCACTGTCAGATTTGCAGCAAGTTCCTTCAGGAATCTTATCATCGGACGCGCAAATAATAACCATCCGAGGCAGATGGCTATACAAACGATACATACAGAACATACCTGAATCCATAACAGCATAGTAACTTTATTATTCGAACCTGCTTCATATAGACCTACAGCTTCATTCATAGCCTTCATAGCCGCATTGCCGCTTTTATAGGCATTGTCATAAACAACTATATATTCTGCTGAGTTCGGCTCAATATTCGTAAGATTCTCCAAATTCATATGTGTGTTATCCCACAACTTTTTTACTTCATTTAATTTGTTCAATATCATGGGGTCTTTAGTAGGCAGAAGCGTTGTGAACTTTGTCATTCCAAGATCCAGCGGCGCATCACCGCCTTTAATGAGCGCCTCAAGTGTGGTATCAAATACCTTTTTTGTCTTGAGGAAACTATCTTCACCGAATTTCCCCTCCTCTGACCTGTTAAAGAAGGCTTCATTTATATATTCTTTAAAATATTTCTGGGTAAGCATACGTTGCCTGCCTGCAAGATTAACAACTGATTTCTCAGCCTGTTGGTCTCTTATTATTTTGAAGACAAAGAAAGCTCCTCCTAAAACAACTGCTAAAAATATTGAGAATACCAAAATGAATTTTTTGCCTATTGTCATAACTCCATCACTCCTTTCACTCTTTATAATTATAAGTGCGAAATTGAATTTCTGATTTTATTCAGTTTACCGCAAAGCTGTTATTTTTAACCGTTTGAACCCTGCCAGTCCCTGCCTACCGGCAGGCAGGCGGGCGTTTAAACCGAATGGCGTCTTATCTTCCTTTGCGTCCTCTACGTCTTCCCGCACGGCCATTCCGTTCGGACGGATGCGGTGTGATATTCCACCCTGCAATTTAAATTCTACGATTGAACAGTCTCATTTTTTCTTCTTGACAAAAAAATATAATTATTGCAACATATTGAAGTCATGCGCTTAATACAATTGTTTTGAACAATTACGGTAAAAAATTTAAGAATTCAGGAATTCAGGAATTTTTTAATCCCTTAATTCCTCAATATTATTATTCCAACTCATTCTGGTTATGTCACAAACCACTACATTTGATACTCACGCATACGTAAAAAAGCTCAAGGCCGTCGGATTTTCCGAAGAGCAGGCCGAAACATTAGCCACAACACAAGCCGAGTTGATTGATGAACGTCTTGCCACAAAGCACGATATTGAAGGACTTAAGCATGATATTAAAGAACTTGAAATAACACTAAAGCGCGATATGAAAGAACTGGAAACATCACTAAAGCGCGATATAAAAGAGTCGGAATTACGTCTTACTGTCAAGCTGGGCGCCATGTTAACCGCCGGCATTATCATTGTGGCCGTCTTAGTTAAGCTTTTATAATTCATCATCCAACTTTTGGTTTTGAATTTCGGATTGCGAAGTGAAGGAGATAAATATGCATTTCGAAATTTAAAATCAAAGTTCCTCAATTCTCTGCCATCTCTTCAGCCATCTCAAGCTCTTCAGTTGACATTACCTTTTCAATATCAAGGAGTATAATTATCTTTCCCTTTACCTTGCCAAGGCCGGTTATAAAGTCAGTGTCTATCCCATGTCCGAACTGCGGTGTATCTTCGATCTCTTCACTACCAACGTCAACTACTTCGGAGACAGTGTCAACTATGATTCCTATCAACGAGCTGTTGACTTCTACTACTATTGTGCACGTTTCCTGAGTATATTCCTCTTCGGTCATTGCAAACTTCAGTCTCA
>JACZYU010000120.1 GCA_022570935.1 Planctomycetota bacterium
TTATTTTGGCGAAAATATCTTCTGCCGAAGGATGCTCAAGATTACCCTCAAGAATCTTAAATATCCCCATACGTTGCGGCGTAATCTTATAATTCTTATTCCTGAACTTTTCTATTAAATTATCTGCTGTATCCATTTCATCACTATTAAAAGCTATAAATTTATTCTATATATATTATTAAACAACAATCATTACATATTGTCAAATCTAAATTTACCATGAAATCTAAAAATTATTGGACGCGGATTAGCGCAGATAAAACGCGGATTATGAAAAGCACTATGCAAGATGCCAGATTAAAGGATTTTAGATTTATGATTGAAGATTAATAATGTTCTATCATTTCAACATTTTTAGTTGATTATGCCTTGCCGTACACAATTTAGCACGATAGAATGCTGTCAAATGTAGAATAAATATAAAAGCAAATGTTGGATGAAAAAAATTATTGAATTACTCCAGACTCAGTCCAAAATATTGACTGAAGAAATGTTGCGCTCCGCACCCTTTGCTCCACAAAGGCCGCATGTCGTAATTCTTGGAGCTGGAGCTAGTAAAGCAGCCATGCCAACAGGGGATAAATTTGGAAAGTCAATTCCCTTAATGGATGATTTACCTGAAATCTTGGGAAAAGAATGGGATGGCCTAATCAAAGATGCAAAGCCACCAAAAGGTAACTTTGAATCCACCTTTTCATGGTTAAGAAAAGAAGGTAATTCCTCTTCTAAACTTTCGGAAATAGAGAAAATACTAGAGGCGTATTTCACAGGATTATCTCTTCCAGACTATCCCACTATATACGACTACTTAGTCCTCGGACTTCGCGGGAAAGATATCATTGCAACATTCAATTGGGATCCATTTCTGATGCAGGCTCACAAAAGAAATGGAGGAGTCGTAGAACTTCCAGATATCCGTTTCTTGCATGGCTGTGTTGTGTTTCATACTTGTAATGAACATGACATTTTAGGTGGTCCCTTTGAGAAATGTCCCCAATGCCATAAAGCTCTGCAGCGTGGATGTCTTTTTTATCCTGATGAAAATAAGGATTATACCAAAGATGCTTTAATCAAAAGAGACTGGGATCGAGTAACGAAAACATTAGAAGATGCATTTCATCTTACAATCTTTGGTTATTCTGGTCCAGCGACAGATTACAATGCTCGAAAACTTATTTTAGATGGTTGGTGCAAAACGCCCATGAGGGATTTTAGCCATGTTGAGATTATTGAAAGAGATGGCAAAGAACAGGAAGAGATTAGGAAGTGCTGGAAAGAATATATTCCTTTCCATCATGATATGATATTTTCCAGTTTCTGGAACTCATCCATTGCAAGATGGCCAAGAAGAACATCTGAATGGAAATATTCTGCGTCACTTTATGGATTGCCGGCAGAGAATCTAGGTCCGTTCAAAACCGATTCTTTACAAGAACTCCAAGAGTGGTTTTCTAAATTAGGAGAGGTGGAAGACAATAAATAGGAACACTATTAATTTGTACTTCGTTTCTTCGGCCTTGACTCAGGTTTTTTGTTCAATATCGAACACAGAGGCCCCTGTATTCACGTACCATGGCATTTCGGGCACTTGCCGGGCTTGTGCCATGAACGCCTGTCAATATAGTTATGGTTTTTTATCATCTACTATTCAGTACCAAATGCAACATTTATATTCTTGGCCAGCTCTGATAAATCAAAAGGTTTTTTGATAATGAAGTCTACTTTCAACCCTTCATCATCTATAGACTTGAGCTTTTCACCCCAGCCCGTAATTATGCCTATCTTTGGCCTTTTCTCTAATTTATTCAGAGCCCTGATTACATCATATCCAAAGACATCCGGCATGGCCATGTCACATAAGACAAGGTCATAATCGTCAATCTTTGTTAACATTATAGCCTCTCTACCATTGTCGACAATCCTGACCAGGTGGCCTTTTTTAGAAAGAAACTTGTCCAGAATATTGCATATTACCTCTTCGTCATCTACCACCAGGATGCGAAGACTATTACTCTCTGTTTCTTGTTTCGGTTCAGGTGATTCTTTTGGACTATCTGTTTTAGCGGCTGCCGGGAATTGCAGAGTAAATACACTTCCCCTCCCCACCTCGCTTTCCACCTCTATTTTGCCGCCATGCCCGGTTACTATGCCGTAAGACGTGCTCATGCCCAATCCGGTGCCTACCATTCCCTTCGTAGTAAAGAATGGGTCAAATATATTTTTTTCACTTCTTCAGACATACCCTCTCCTGTGTCGGAAATGCTTATGAATACGGTGTCCTCTCCACTCCATGTACGAAACGTTATACGGCCATCATCAGGCATGGCATCAAGTGCGTTGTTTATTATGTTTACAAACACCTCTCTTAGTTCTGTAGGATTACACAAAATGAATGGAACCCTCTTCATGCCTTCCGTGTCCATGTGGTAATTTATGCCTTTGAACTGAGCCATATTCCTCCATTTGGGCATTGTGAAATCAATTGCCCCATTTATCAACTTGTTTATATCAAAAGGCACAACCCCTGCCGTGTCTTTCGCTGTTTTAGTAAATTTAAGCATCCTTTTGGATATTTCGGCACCATCATCAGTCATCCTCCTAATAGTACGAAGTGCATCCGACAATTCTTCATGATCTTTATAGCTGCTCTGCAGCAACTGTACATTGCCGGAGATAATTGCAAGGATATTATTAAACTCATGGGATATTCCAGCAGTTATTGTACCCAGGGACTTTAGTTTTTCTGACTGTAAGAGCATTTCTTCCATTTTCTTGCGTTTGGTAATATCGTGGCCATAAAAGTTGACATAGCCTTCTTCTACTACAGGTGTAAGTGTTATGGAAAATATATTACCATTATACTTTATTTCACAATCTTTACTTTTACCAGAACGAAGAACAGCCAAAACATGTTTGTGCCAATCCTCCGGTACAGACTGATTTGTTTGAGTGCCCCAGTAGTCTAAAAGTATCGTACCAGCATTGTTGGTATATAGAATTGAGCCATTATTTTTCACACGTAGCACGGGATTGGGGTTTTCACTTGGAAATTTTGCCAGGCTCTTTATTTCCTTCTCTGCCTTCTTATGATCAGAGCTTTCAACAGTCTGCCACTTCGCTTCTCGTTTAATGAGAGCGAATTTATGGTTGCTGACCACATCCAGGATTTCGTGTGCCCCGCATTTATCAAGAGAGTAACAACAAAACGCAAGTATCTTATAGTTCCCAATGGCATTATTTACCATTTCTTCATAATCAACGAAACTTCTCCAATCCTTATCCTCAAGCCAAAAAATATTTCCTGTAAGACGAAGCCCATCAAATCCTCTTTCTAGAGCTTGATTATGTTTCTCGACCCAACCGTCCAGGACTTCTTTGGCATCGAATTTTCCTCCATTGGTATACCACTGTTTATAATCCAGTATCTCTATCTGACCGTTTTTAACATAATCGTCTAAATTCTTTACTGCCTTTCTTAAGTTTGTAACTGCTTCTTCAACTACCAAAGGAGAAGAAGTAACCCACATGCAAAATTCGTTATTCTCCAATCCTGCTTTGAAATAAGGGATTAAAATATCAAGCAGGTCCTCTTTGCTCTGATAAAATTGACAAAAGTGGGTACCCCAGGAAGCGTTACCAATAAGATCAATTCCTGTTTTTCTAAGTTCGCTTTTCATTTTTGCTTCTTCCTAAAGAGACTGAAAATCATACAATACTATAAATGTTGAATATACAACCAGAAACTTATCTTTGAGAATTGCGTTGTATTTGAAAGTTGATGTGTATTTATAAACAAAAATCTGTTGCGTTTGTGAGCGAGTAAGTGAGGAGAGATTAAACCATTAATGTTTTGTGATAACATTGGCTTATCCAATTACAATTTATCCTTCTATAAATTTTGAATAATATACGCCAATTGTATAGCGATATAATATAAAAACAAGTGCAAAATTCTTGTTATATGAATGTAAAACTTTGATTCAGTTTAAGTTGAAGTGAGAAAAAATGGTGTAAAGAATGGGAGGTCTCAGATTTACCACCTGATTACGCTTGATATGTGAATGGTGTTTAAGCGGATTGATAATAACAAGGTTGGTCGATTGGATTATGCCTGGCTGCCGGGATGGGTCTTGGGGGTTGGATCGGCAGCCATTGGGCTGTTACCGGGGGTGAACGCTGGCTAAGGACAGTGCTTACAATCTGTGTTATTGCAATGGTAATAAAACTTTTTGTCTGATTCTATAGAACTGGAGTCCTCCAGAGATGGAGGAAAAAGAATTCTCACGCTAAGTCACAAAGGGCGCAGAGAAAAGAGTTGAGATTGAATACTGACTAATTATGATTGAATTATTTGTCATTTTGAAAGATTTGACCCCAGATTTTATTCCGTTTGTAGCGAGCTGAAAGTTGTATTAAAGGAGTGTCGCCTATCCATCGGGTTGAGCCATGTATTGGCGCTTTTGGTAACAAGGAGTATAGACAACTTTTACACCCGCTTGTTTGCATAAATTTTGTAATTGAATAAAGAATCCTTCCGAATTGTGTGCCATTAGATCTTTAATAGACTCCAAATTCTGTTTAAATTTATTTGCGTTGTAAGAGGGTACCTTTAATTCTTCTGCAAGAATTTCTCCTTGTCGTAGCCATGCAGAAACTGCGTATGATTCAGTGGTTTGTTTTAATGAGATCCGAAAACATACTTTCAATTTTTGCTCGTGTAATCAAGGGGTCAAGTCTGCCGATAGCTGACCTAGTAAACAACTGTATTCGTAAAATAAAATCTGTTAAGTCATAAGCAGACTGTCGGGTAGAAATACGGCGCATGCACCTGTAGGTAGAGAGTTTCCGTCACGCACCCTTTCGGTTGTGCGGCGGGTTCCTAGTTCCACCATAGCCCACGATTCCGCAAGCCCCCTTCTCATCCCGTACAGTCGGATTTCCCGAGTACGGTTGGCGGCAGCAGCTACTTTCCCTAAGGAACCTTCCCATGTACCTCCGAGGCTTAAGCACTCGCCTGCATACACCCATTGACGTCATGGTTATATCCTTAGCTCGACATCCCGAACAAGTACCACTACTTCCCGGCTCAAAGTCCGGCAGTGTACTTAACTGATGCCCACTACTCACCGAGAGCCACTTTGCCAGTATGATAGTGTTACTATCTTACTGAACCATATCAATCATGGTCTCAGTCGGAGTTACCCGACCATCATCGCTCTTCCTGGCTCATGCGCCAGACCACAATCCTCCTGCCGACTTCGGTTTTCCCTATTTCGACAGGTCTTCGCAGGTTGCTGCGAGCCCCTGCTGGAAGATGGCCTTTCCCGACGTTATCTCTGCGATCTTTGTATGGGCGCTTGGATCCATACCTCGCCACGACCCAACGGTGCTTTTCGTCCGTTTCTTCCCGTTGAACATCGGCCTCCCCTTAGGGTCAAGAGGATCGGCTCGTGAAATGTTCCCACAATGCAGCTTTATGTGGGGAAGAATTTCGAGGCTGCAATCATTCGTTCACCTTCAGGCTCCCATACTTGCTTGGCCTACAGACTGCTCTGACCTTCAGGGCTCTTCGCCCATCAGCCACCAGGCCGTATACACCGGGCAGTACTCGCACCGTTACCGGTTACGAGCTCCGGCATCACTACGTGTCCGAACCGGACAATTGACACGACAGGACTTGTGAGGGCTTTCGCCTTCACTC
The DNA here is from genome assembly GCA_022570935.1 of Planctomycetota bacterium. Taxonomy (GTDB): domain Bacteria; phylum Planctomycetota; class Brocadiia; order Brocadiales; family Scalinduaceae; genus Scalindua. The sequence goes on from JACZYU010000120.1 coordinate 5,702, forward strand.
ACCTGCTAGACCGCAGCCTTGTCGGCTGCTCCTGACCCCATTTCCTAGATTTTTACATGATCTCCAATCCTCTTATTATCTGAAACCTTACGCCATTAGTGTCCTGTGCTTTAAAAACAGTAAAGATATCCAACCTTAAAAGTATAGTCAAACACTTTCTCACGGGTGAAGCGAATAACCATTAGCTACTGTCTACTGACCAATGACCATTGACTCAATACCAGAAAGGAGTAGAATCACCATTGCCCTCATGTAAATAGAGAAAAAGAGGTTAGGTAAAATGGAAAAAACGATTGGTAAAACCAAACTCAATTTAGTTCAAGGTGACATAACGCTTCAGGAAACTGACGCTATAGTCAATGCGGCAATACCACCCTGCCTGCCCCTGTCCGTCCGGCAGGCGGGGACAGGCAGGGAATTTCACGAATTACGACTTTGATAGCAATATCAAATATCAAAGATGTGACCCCCTTACGCCTTTGAATTTAGTTCTCGTTGTGGCCAATTCTTTTGTATGAACGATTCGCTAAGTACTACGATTACATAGCGTGAGATTTTGAGTCCTTCATTAACTTTTTCAGTTATACTATCCCCCCATTTTATTTCTGCTTCGTCATACCAATATGTTATACCAGCCTTTTCAAGGGATATTACTAAAGGCTCGACAACATCAGATTTGTCTTCACTCGCATGACAGATGAAAATATCCTTTTGCAGAGTCATTATTAGAACCCTTTTGAAAAGAGTAGTAAATTGATGTTAATTAAGGCGTAGGAAATGTTTTATTTTTTCTTGCGTGTAGATTATTTTACAATATTGCCTTGGTTATCCATAACGCCAATAGTTGTGCCTTTGGTTATGTCGAGTGCTTTTTTTATAGTTTCTTGATTAGTGCCAGCTATGTAAACCTTCTTTATGTGTCCCTGTAATTGTTGTATACCTGTTGATATTGTAGATTCTGTTTCTACTTCAATGGCAATATTCGGAGTGACAATATCTACTCCTTTATCGGAATTATATTCAGTATTATATTTTTCTGCAATTCTTTTTGAGGTTGCTTTGTGAGATTTGCTTTCTGTCATTTTGTGCTCCTTTAATTAAAGTTTTAAAATATTTAATAATGTATAATTTCGTATTTTATTAACCACCTCCTTTATCATTGTAACAAACAGTTAATTATAACTCTATATTTTTCATTTCCCCACAATTTCGAAAATGACTGGGGGCACTTTATATCGCATAAATATATATATTTATATATCGAATATGTAGAAAGAAGGAAAAAGTATTAAATAATAAAATTCAATAATTGTCAATATAAGTTCACTTAATAAGCAAGCAGAAAAAGTCCTGGGGAAGACTTAAAAAACTGCCCATTTGTTTTCATTTCATGATGTATAAATTCTGAAACATAACTATCTCAACCAAACATTACCCAAAGTAACCAAGAACAAGGCCATAGTTATCCATCCGAGAAAACCCTCAATCATGGCAGCCACTTTAAATAATAGGGACAGCGCCAATACTGTTCGGCACGGAGTTTGATAAAGTAGTTCAATAAATAAAAATCATGGAAATTATTGTACTAACTGGTAATGAAAATACAAGTGGATACTAATGTGTAAATGAGATGGAGAAGTGAAGGC
>JACZYU010000121.1 GCA_022570935.1 Planctomycetota bacterium
TTATTTATAAAATCACAGTTATTTCTTGCCGGTTCAATCCCGCTCACCTGAAGGACCTGACCGACCCTGCACGGGCGAAGTTGGGTAGGCAAAGCTGAGCTTAGCTCTGTAGATTGAACCTTACGTTTTTTTATTTATATTGAGAATTTTAAATATTTCCCCAATTTATAAGAATTTCAAGATAGTAGTGTAGGGTCAAGTTACAGAATCTCCGAGATATAATTAACCGCATTCCTGAAAATGGCAATTCCATCGCCTTCTGCCTTAAGTCCTTCTCTGGTCCATCTCGGATGCTGGGTCGGCTCTATATAACGCTCAGGATGCGGCATCATACCAATCACTCTCCCTGTCGAGTCACAGACTCCGGCTATATTATCCAGTGAACCGTTAGGATTCCATGGATAATTTGCTATATTACCATCTTTATCAACATATTTAAATATTATTTGTCCTGATTTACCAAGAGCCTCCAACTCGCCCCCATTACCTGCCACAAACTTTCCCTCTGCATGTGCTATCGGAACATATAATAAACAATCTTTATCAATAAAAACAGACTTATCTGAAAACGACTTTAAATATACCCACCTGTCTTCAAATTTGTTGGAATCATTATAAGTTAGAGTAAATTCCTGCCTATATTCATTAGTAGAAGAAGGTTGAGTCCCGTTTATACCTGGTAATAATCCCATTTTTATTAAAACCTGAAAACCGTTACATATCCCTATAACCAGCTTACCATCGTCAACAAATCGTGTAAGCTCGTCCAATAAATGATGCCTGAGCTGGTTCGCCAAAACCTTCCCTGCGGCAATGTCATCTCCATATGTAAATCCACCCGGTAAAACAAAAATATGATAAGAACTTAAAAGCCCTTTATCCTTAACTAATTGGTTTACATGTACTAAATCAACATCGGCACCGGCTTTTTCAAGGGCATACCTGGTCTCGTAATCACAATTGGTTCCCGCTGTGCGCAGGATAATTGCCTTGGGTTTATTATTAAATGTTTGAGCTTTTATCGACATATTTTTCGTCTTCCCACGTACACTTGGACAAGGGCGAGAGTTGGATAAGGTAAGTTAAACCTAAATTGAGCGATTTGTGTAGCCGCATCCTTTAGGTTGCGTAGCTTACGAGAAATTCACATCTATCCATCGGATGATGGTAACCGTCTGCCTAGGCAGACGGTTACCAGAATATAGAAAATAAAATCGCTCAATTTATGTTAAAAAGTTTTCCAGGTAAAGCCGGGCCGGACACAGAAGTACGGTGCAATTATAATCATCTCCTAAAGCAAATGCAAACCGTTTTACAAGGGGATGATATAAGAGTAAAAGAATAAATCAACTTAATTATTGAATATACAAAATTTATTATGTATCATGTTGTTATGGTCTAATTAAGCCGCATAGCGCCGAATTGTTAAAAAAAATAAAAAGGAGATTTAATTGAATAAACACATCACAATTGACCCTCGTATATGTAACGGCAAACCGGTAATTTCCGGCACACGAATACCCGTTACGGTAGTATTGGATCAATTGGCAGATAGAGGTTCGATTGAAAATGTTATTCTGAAATATCCGGAATTATCATTGGATCAGGTTGCGGCCGCCCTCCAATACTGTCATTCAGTCATTGAGCATACTGAGTTTGAAGTCGTATAATGAGCAAGGAAATCCGTTTGTTTCTAGATCAAATGATTGACATTGATGTTGCGCAGTCATTACGTGTGGATGATTTTGATGTGCAGTGTACAGTTGATGTAAATATGTCAAGAGCTAATGATCTTGAAATCCTTAGACACTGCATAGTTGAGCATAGAACTCTAATAACACTTGATGAACATTTTGGTGATTGGACGTTGATTCATCTAAAAAAACATCCAGGCATCATTAGACTTAAAGTTAATCCAACAACCACAAAAAATATAAAAGACCTTCTCTCCCCTTCCTGCAATCTCACAAGTCGAAAGAATTTGAGGATCGGTTAGTTATTGTAAAATCTACAGGAATTCGATGGATATACACAACTTAGGGTTCGAGAGAAAAAATGGATAGACGGTGAAAAAAAACAGACAAAAAAGGATGGTTATTGATACGTGCGGATCTCTAACGCTTCTTTAAGTTCTGTCAGGTTTTGCTTCTGATTGATCTCGAACCTGCCAGACGGAGATTCCAACTCTGGATAATACATATTCTTTTCCGCAACTTTAGCTCCCTGGCCCAGACCGCAGGGCGGATCGCACCAGGGCGGGCACTTCAAACTTTAGGCACTTTTAACTTTCTTTGTACCTACGTTGCCGCCTTCTTCTCACGCCATAGACGGCTATCCCTGCAAGACCGATTCCGAGTAATGCAATAGTCGTGGGTTCAGGCACGACGGCGGCAACATCACCGGAACGAACTGCCAGCACGAAGAGGTTGAAGTCCTTGTCGTTCACGTCCTGGCCGCCGGTGCCGAAGTTGAAGACCCAGGCGCTGACGGTATCAGACGCAAACTCAGTACCAGACCAGTAAACACTAGGGTTTAAATTCAAAAAATCACCGGTATTAATCAGCCCCCCATCCCGGTTGTAGATTTGTTCCATCTGTGGCAAAAAACCCTTTATTGCCCAGCTCTGTGTAATAGAGATGACCCATCTCACTATTCGTAATGTTAAAGCCGGCAGTGGTTGTACCATCATAACCCCACACCCGTAAGCCATCCACCGTTGCCGGTAATCTCCAGTCGTCATAAGTAGTGCCTCCGAAATCAACCGATAATGCACCGGCCCAGGCTACCTGATTAGCCCATGTGTTTGCGGCATTACTAAAATCATACCACGTGATGTCAAGGTCAGTGTCATAGATCATCCGATTGCCCAAAGTGTCCGTTCCTCTGTTTATCATGACCGCATGCACCGGGGTTACCAGTGCAAACGCTACCAGCATTGCTAACAAACTAAATAATATCCTTTTCATCTTCACTCCTTTCATTACAACAAAATCATTATTAAAGAATTACCAGGCTTAACTTTGTAAGATTGAACCAACAATTGACCTGCAATAGTCTTTGGAATAAAAAAAGGCCCGAAAGTATGCAGGAAAAAACCTGTACACTTCCGAGCCTTGATTATATAGAACAGTTTTAACAATAGGTAAAACTGATAGAGAATTTAATAGATGGGTGTTATTTGAGTGAGTGCAACGGCAGTGCCATAATACTTCCTTTCTTCAAATAACATGCTCTTATTTTCCATAACTATCTTTCCTGTTTTGTTGTTTCGTTTGTATGGTCGTATAATTATACGTCCCTACACATTATATGATACAGGCAGTATTTTGGCAAATGATGTTTATAAAAATTTAAGTAAAATATTATCATAATTAATAATATCAAATCAAGAGGAAAATTTTCCCTATCATTTAATATGATAGCGCTATTTCTTAATATCCAATATTTTTATAAACTTTGCTTTATCAATACCTGCTTTAACAGTTTCAATATAAGGTAGATGATGAGCCCGATTAGGGCTTTTAGACTAAACCACTATGGACTGAAAGTCCATAGGTTTGAATCACGAATGAAATTCGTTTAAAACTACAAATCACAAGCACCAAATTACAAATAAGCACCAATCCCCAATTTTCAAAATTACAAACCACCGTGCTTCTCCGAAATACATCTGACAGGTTTTGGTCATTGTCTTTTGAATTTTGGAATTTATTTGGTTCTTGGGATTTGTTGTTTGGAATTTTATATCCCAAAAAGTTTATAGAAACGGAAAGTCTTGCATTGAAAATGCATAGTTTTAACTAACGTGTGAGATCAATAAACTCAGGATGATTTCCTGGATGATAAAAGTTCGTTTGGTTTGACACCGTATTTCCTTTCTCTGGCTCTTCCCCACGGACAACCACCAAAAGTTAATGCCATCTCAATGCTCTGGATTGATTTGGCAAGCCAATTTCCTTTTCTTGCATTTGTACAAATTGGACAGCCAAATTCACAATAGTCGGGATCGTTTAAATGTAATATAGGCACCTTCCATCCATAGTTTTTCTTTTTCGTCATTGCTTCTCCTTTTAAATAAATATTCTATTAAATTTTACGAAATTGTTCTGAGTTCGATATTCGATGTTCATAATTGAAAAATGTCGAATAATGAACTTCGAATAATCGAGATAACATTTGTAATCGTTACGGTGTATCGCTAATCTTTATTGCAAAAAGAGCAACGACCCGCTGAAAGAGGCTTTTTTCTAAGCTTGTCTTAAAAAAATTTAGTACCTTTATAAAATTTTCTTGACCATTACTGAATCAAGTTCAGCACAAGTTTTGGCAATAATTTCAATTTACGATTTAGGGATTATTCAATTCCTCAATATTATAATTCCGACTCGTTCGGGTTAGGTATGAGTCTTAGAATAATCTAAAATCTAATATGCCTATCCGCTCGACTGAAGTAAATATTGCACAACAGTTAGGAATGTCTTTCTTGTGTTTATGGCTAATACGCACACGTAATATTGTTCCGTTTGGAAGTGTCTTACGCCATGTCTCATGTTTTCTTGAACGAATTTTATGAAAGTCCAGCCTTTTAAGAACCTGCGAAATTGGTCATACGTGAACGCTGCCATGTTTAATTCCCATTAACAACCTTATGTCCCAATTCGTCTTACAAGCTTTTACAGCTTTAATATAAGGTAGATGATGAGCACGATTAGGGCTTTTAGAATAAAGCTCTAATTCATTAGTATATTCATCTGCATAATCAAAACCTCAGTGTTCCCTGCCATGCCTCTTTAAGATCAGAAATCTTTTCTGAGATCACATTTTCTCCGTTTTGTGATAGAATGGTAAATACATCATTATCCAAAACCTTCCCTATGCAACCATATGGAATACCACTAATTGTCGCCTCAAATTCTTTTTGTTTCTCCGGCTGCACTTCAACAATGAATCGCGAATTAGACTCCGAAAAAAGAATAATATCGTCCCTGCTGACTCCATGTTCAACCGGCACTCGAGACAAATCAAGTTCCATTCCGTACCCGCCTGCAAAACTCATCTCTGCTGCCGCAACAGCAAGCCCTCCCTCAGAACAATCATGACACGACCTGACCAAACCTTTTCCTGTCGCATTAGACAGCAAATCCATCGTTTTCTTTCCAACCTCTCTATCTACTTTTGGAACTGAGTTGCCTTTAAAACCATGTATATAGTAATAATGTGAACCGCCAAGTTCATTCTTTGTCATACCTAAAATATAAATCAGATTACCAGGTGACTTCACATCCATAGAAATCGCCCTGGTAACGTCCGGCATTACACACATAGCAGAAATCAATAGAGTAGGCGGTATGGAAATAGTCTTATCGCCGGTTCTAAACTCATTATTCAGACTATCCTTACCGGATATAAATGGCGTTTCATAATATATTGCTGTATCGTAACACGCCTTTGCCGCCCTGACAAGTCCTCCCAGACATTCAGGTTTATCAGTATTGCCCCAGCTGAAGTTGTCAAGCAGAGACACCCTTTCCAGATTGCCACCCACGGATACTATTTGTCTCAGAGCCTCATCAATTGCCGAAGCCGCCATATGATAAGGGTCTATATCTCCGTATTTGGGATTCATCCCATTCGATACAATTATTCCTTGGCTGGAGCTTAGAACCGGCCTGATTATGCATGCATCACCCGGGCCATCATTATCCACTCCCTGCATTGGTTTCAAAACGCTCCCGCCCTGCACTTCATGATCATATTGCCGGATTACCCACTCTTTACTACAGACGTTCCATGAAGATAGAACCTTCTTCAAATCTTCACCATAGTCCTTCTTCTCTTTTAAATCCGGCTCTTCATGAGAGGGTGAACGCCATATTGCCTTGCGTATAATCCTTGGCAGCCCATCATGTAAGAATTCCATCTCTATATCAGCAACGTCCTCACCTTTGTATCTTAACCGTAATCTTTTATCTCCCGTAAACTCTCCAATAAATGTAGCTTCTACATCTTCCCTCTGAAAAACTTCCCTGATTTCGTCCATGTTTTCCGGAGGTACAGAAAGCACCATTCTCTCCTGAGCCTCAGAAATCCAAATCTCTGAATAAGACAGTCCATCATATTTAAGAGGTACTTTTTCAAGATCAACAACAGCCCCAAGTTCTTCTCCCATCTCACCCACAGCAGAAGAGAGGCCTCCCGCACCACAATCAGTAATATTGTTATACAAGCCGAGATCCCGTGCCATTAATAGTGCGTCCGTAACCTTTTTTTCCATTATTGGATCACCAATCTGCACCGCACCTCCGGATACCACCTCGGATTGGTGGGTTAACTCTACAGACGAAAATGTTGCCCCGTGGATACCATCTCTTCCGGTTCTACCACCCACAAGTAAGATCAAGTCACCCTTGTACGATTTCTTTTCACACTTATCCTTTGGTATCAATCCAACATTTCCACAATAAACAATTGGATTACTCGTGTATCTTTCATCGAAGAATATAGCACCATTTGCAGTAGGTATCCCCATACGGTTGCCATAATCCCTGACGCCGCCCACCACTCCCTTAAATATCCTTTTTGGATGAAGAACCCCTTCCGGTATCATTTCCTGACGAATATCCAGAGGCCCGAAACAAAAAACGTCTGTATTTAAAATTGGCTTTGCACCCAGGCCTGTTCCCAAAGTATCCCTGATGACGCCGCCAATCCCGGTATTTGCCCCACCATAAGGTTCGATTGCTGATGGATGATTGTGCGTTTCAACCTTGAAACAGATATTATAGTTTTCATCAAACTCAACGATACCGGCATTATCCTTAAATACAGAAACACACCACGGTTTATTTAATTCTGAAGTTGCTTTCATTATCGTATTGGCCAGAAGATTATCAATAAGCTCTCCGTCGTAATCTATCATTCCCCTGAATGTTTTATGCATACAATGTTCAGACCATGTCTGAGCAATTGTTTCCAGTTCAACGTCGGTAGGATTCCTTCCAAGCGTGGCGAAATACTTCTGAACAGCCTTCATCTCCTGAAGGCTTAAATACAACTGCCCACTCTGACTAATCGACAGAAGTTGTTCATCGTCTGCATTCAATATCTCAAGCGTATGCCGGTGGAAGACGTACTCTATTGCTTCATCTTTATCCTCATAAAACAAATTATCTTTGTTTATGAAAACATCTTCTATAATTTTATTGGCTAGTACCTTATCAGCAATAGTCTCAACCTGTTCAATTGAAAGTGAACCGGCTACCAGGAATCTCTTTGCCGTCTTGACAGATTTTGCACTCATGCCTAAATCTCTAATCCCCTTAATCACAGTAG
>JACZYU010000011.1 GCA_022570935.1 Planctomycetota bacterium
TCCTTTGATCTGGTCGGACGATTTTAATGAGAAGAGAAAATGAAAAAAAGACATCAAATTAAACTTGTACATGAGGGAAGCTATGTGGCTGAGGTTAACATTGAACTGATTGAGACAGGCGCAGGGTGGTCTCCTTACCTGTCTCTTGAAGATGCAGAAAAATTGGATGATGTGAGAGAAGCTCTTCGTCGTAAAGATTTTGATACCGCAAGTAAACTATCTAAAGTTTATCGCCTAACCCCTGTAAATTAATAAAAATATAAGATTGCATTAATCAATACATATAGTGGTATTATACAGAAACTGGTTAATAACTTGTTATGTAAAATAATAAATAATTAAAGAATAAAATTGATAAATTTATGCTCTAAAAAGACCAAAAAGGAACAACCTTGCAAGAACAAACCTATGAACAATTCAAAATATTGTTACGTTCATAGCCTAGGAAAATTTACAGGTGTTCCTTTCTTGAAAAATCCAACTGTCCATTTGATTATTGCATCGTTGCTAACCCTTGCCTTGTTTTTTTTAGGTCCTTCTGAAAAAAAACAAGATCAAATGATTAAGAATGATAAAACTACACATAAACTATTAGGCTCCTTGATTAAAGAAAAGGGAGAAAATATGAATTCGGAAATTAATCCAATAATAAACATTACCCCTGCGTTTAAAGGCACCATGACTGTTGCAGACCTGCTAACTACGGAAGGGACTTTGCAATTCAGTACTGATAGGAACTCCATTAATAAGGGTGGCTTCCTTTTTCAACTAATTTGCGATAACTTTGTTTTTGCTTTAAGTTTTAAAGATAACTCCTTAGTCTTTCAAAGAAACGAAACAGTTTCAGTATTAACGTTACAAGAAATTTTAGATAAAAATAACAAAGTGATGGTTTTTGCCATGTGGACACATGAAAAATTAATATTGCATTGTATAGCTGGAGAGGATAATAAAATAGCAGAAGTCCCAACAATTCCTACAGTCGCTCCTCCGCAGTTGATAAGATGGGCAAGAAAGAACAATCTTATTCCAATAGAAAAATATTCTACAGAAGAAAAATTAAGAAATAAAATACACTCTTGTTTTTTGACTATTAATGAAAAAATAAGAGAAGCCGATGCATTTAAATCGTTTTGGAATATCACTTACTCCGGCAATAAAATAATTGATCGCAAGCCTAAAAAAGAAGTTGAAATCCAGCCGCTTATTCACTGTTTTTTATCAGACCAGATGTTATTAAGTAATATTGAGGTAATTCCAGAGCATAAAACAGGTGAAGGAAATCTAGACTTTTTGTTTATTGGATATGTTGAGGGTCAAGGAATGAGCAAATTTTGCGCTGAATTCAAATTGGCGCATTCTCCAGACTTGAATAAAGGGCTATTGAATCAACTGCCCACCTATATGTCCGTTTCAAAAGCAACCTATGGTGCTTATTGCGTCTTAAATTATAAAGGAGGGTGGTTCGATTTACCTAATTTACCTGAGGGAAGGAAGCTAGATATTCATTTAGCTTTAGTTCATGGAAAATTAGGAAATCCATTTAGGCTAAATATTAGGTCCTTTATTTTTGATTTATTTAAAATCAAAACTGCCAGTAAAAAGCCATAGTTTTAAAAACTATAATTTTTCAATTATAATTTTGTTTCCAATACTTTTTATATTATCTTTCCCAATCTTAAAGGGAAAAGATGGTTGTTGTCTCGGAATAAATTAAATCTGTCCCCTTGTCCCAAATCGTAAATCTTCAATCTGCAATATTCCCGACCGAGTCGGATCTGTGAGCTGCCAACAGGGTCGTCCTCAGGCGACAGGCGACAATCCTTAGGACGGGGTTAGAATATTGTAGTAGTCGCAGGCTTTAGCCTGCGTTTCTCACCATCTGATGGGTATATGAGAATTTCTTGTAAGATACGCAACCTGAAGGATGCGGCTACTTTAAAGTCGTAAATCCGAAATCGTAATTCGTAAATCACAATATATTGCTCCCTAAACCCTCACCATCTTATACGCTGTCCTGAAGATCACTAAAAGCATTCCGGAACCGAAGCAGACGATTGCGATCAGTGTGAGTGGTATGCTAGGGTTTTCTTTTGGTGTAACAACTACTGCAGGCGTGGATTTTATGTCTTCGAAGATCACGTTCACGCCCTTGATATTTTGAGCATTTTGCCTGCCGATGCGGACGTAGGTCTTATTGTATTTGCCGTCTTTACCTTCTGAAACTAACTGGATAACCGGAAGAGGGAACTGTGGAGGAAGGTAAAGGTTTGCCAGGAGCACTTTTGATCCATTTACCTCAAAAACATCCTTTATATTAAAAGCCCTTGTCCTGCCGCCAATATTCAATACTACTGCGTTTATATTGCCATAATTTCGCAAAAGAAACTCTTTTGTTCCGTAATCTAATAACACAGGATTGTTGTAGCCGAGTGTGGCACTAGTCTCTTTCCCGTCCTTCCTTATTGCAATTTGTGCCGTTATTTTCCTTGGCATGCCATTGGGGTATGAGGTGGTTTCAAGGCCGGTCACCTTCAACTCATATTCGCCGGCTTGAACCCATTTATCGGCAATCGTGATCGGCATACCGGATTCTGACCATATACCGCCTATAAGGTGGGCCACCAGCGTAATAAGAAATCCGATATGTACAATAGACGCCCCGTACAAGGGAATCTTGCTGGTACGTGCCTTTACCTTCCTGAGAATAGAGTCCAGTGTACAGAAGAAAATACATATCCCGTACATGGCAAAGGCAACAAACATTATATAAAACCAGGTGTGTATTGGCCTGGGGTTCTTAAAGAAGAAGGTGATGTCTTCTCCCGAAAGCCCTTCATAAGGTTTCGGGACATAGTTCATTATAAGACTGCCTATTATCAGGAGTCCCGTAACGGTAAAACCGACTATTATTCCCGTCTTCTGAGATTTTAAGAAACCGTATACTTTTTTCATTTTATAATAATTAAGTTCCTTGACAGGATAACAGGATAAATAATGATAAAAATAATCTTGTAAATCCTGTTAATCCCGTCTAAAGAATTAAACGGGTTTTTATCAAGCTTATCTCGTCAAGCATCTTCTTTTTGGTTAATGTTTACTTCGTATTCAAAAACTGTGTGAACCTTTTAATAAGAAACTCGTACCAACGTACGTTATAAGTAATATCACAAAACCAACCAGGGCCAGTGGCGTCTTAAATTTCCTGCTGGCCTCCGGCCAGTAATCCAGATGAATGCACGTAGCATAAAAGAACCATATAATCACAGACCACAACAGCTTTGGATCCCACATGAAGTATGATCCCCAGGCTACGTATCCCCACAGGCCGCCGAAAATCATTGATATTGAGAATGCTATCAAGCCGTATTGAAAGCCGAAATCTATTATGTTCTCAAACCGCTTTTTATCTCCCTCTGAGAAATATCTCGCCAAAGCCGCCGCAGCTGAACTTGTCCACAATGCGTAACAGAAGAAAGATATGGGAACGTGAAGGATATACCATATAGTCAACATGAGTGGAGGGGCGTATGATTGCTTCATTGAAAAGAAGACTGAAGCTACAACAAAAAAGCAGTATCCCACACAAAACAGGGAAATCCTGTATACGTAACTTTCTACTCTGGAAAAACACAAAAGCACAGTGAAACAGGCAAGTGCAAATGCGGTGAAGGACTCAAACTTGTTTGTCAGCGGGAGATATTCTATGGAAATACCCCTGAATATAATTGATATGGTATGCAGAATAACTCCGCCTAAGAGGAGATAAAATCTTGGCCCTCTACCCAGAAAGCCGACTACCCAGTAAGAGGTGTATATAAGTAATGAACACCAATACAAGGCAATAGATAATTTTATAAATAACTGTGGATCCATTTTATTAGTTGACTAATTTCAAATCCCTATTTAAAGAAAGGGGGATTTATTAAAATAAAAGACTCAATGAGGTTTATTTACCGAACGCCAACCTTGCATAAACAAGGTTGGGTAGAAGGGAATAATAAAGCCATGCAGGATTTTCAAACCCTTAATTTGTAATGGTGGATGGATGTTCCGTTGAACTCATTGCTCCACCGTAAGGTGAATAACCACCACCGTGTGAAGTACCCGGCATCGGCATTCCAGCGTGAGGAGTAGGATTACCTTTGCCAGCCGGCATGCTGCCACCGTAGGGTGAAGCCAAGGTACTGCCATGAACTGACATGCCACCATGACTACTTCTAGATGCATATGGAGTTGGTTCGTACAACATTTTTACATCTGCGTTGTCTTTTAATCCTTGTATTAATGTTATTGTTTTTTCATTAAAGAGGGCAAGCCTGGCATTATCCTTTGTCTCTTCAAAGGTAATGTCTTTACCCTCCTGTTTATCAGTAATCTTTATTATGTGGTAACCAAACTTAGTCTTTACCGGTTCACTGATGCCATTTACCTCAGTATTAAAGGCCGCTTCCTCAAATTCCTCCACCATTTGCCCTCTGACAATAACACCTAATCCCCCGCCCTTTTTTGCAGAGGGGCAATCAGAGTTTTCCTCAGCAAGCTTTGCAAAATCAGCCCCATTATCAAGTTCTTCTTTTAATTTTTCGATCTTCTCCTTTGCCTGATTTAATCCCTCTTCATCCTTTATCTTTCTCGTATCTATAAGTATATGACTTGCGGTTACAGTTTCACCGCTAAAAACACCTATGTTTTCAGTAAAATATTTTTCAATCTCTTCTTCCGATGTTGTCCTCTCCAGGTATTCGTCTATCGATAATGAAATATCCATGGCCACTCTCAACTCTGCCATACTCCCCCCCTGCTCTTCCAGAAGTGTCTCAAGGCTTTTATCCTTGGTGTCAGGGTTATTCCCGACATTTTCCCTGAATGTCCTTATCTCTTCTTCAATGCGGCTCGGGTCAATATGAATATTTTCTTTTCTGATAAATTGCTTGAGTACAAGCTGTGAAACCAGGTCATCTATAATTCTTTTTTCAACAAGGTGCAGCCTCTTTGAGCCCATTCTTTGCTTCACCTTAATTAATATCATGTCAAGTTCCAGACGAAGTATTGCTTCGCCATTTACCAACGCAATGGCATCGTTAGGATCTTTAGCCATAGTAATGCCTTCAACGCCTTTATGGATTTTGGCAAAGTCCTGACCTATCATGGAATCTTTATCAGCCTTGGCATAGGTCTCTGACTGATAACCCTTTCCTACCTTTAATTTAGCAAGATCGTCCTGTTCCATTTTCAACGCCTGCTGCTCGAAATTCATGTCGCCGCCACCACCGGAATAATGGCTGCTGTGTCCATCATCACCACAGCCGTTTATTAATAAACTTAAGAAACTAAAAGAAATCAGTGTTATAAAAATCCTTGTTTTCATTACTTTCCCCATTGTCGGTTTTAAAAAATTATAGATAACTTATCGATTCTAATGTATAAAATTATGATTGTCAAAAGAAAAAGGTTCTCTTGTCATCTCGGCAATATTAGTATAATATGTCGTTAGAATCATAATTAAATTACTTGTTTTTTTTCTTGTATGGAGGATTGAGAATGAAGATTTCAGTAAAATTTGGTGCGGCAGAAAAGGAATCTACAGACGTAATCGTGATAAGTCTCTTCGAAAATGTAAAAAAAATCTCTTCCGAATTAAACTCTCTTGATAAAGCATCCGGAGGAACCATATCAAATTTGCTGCAGAATAAGGATTTTACCGGTAAATTAAATGAAACTATGATGATCCCAATTTATAAAAAGATTGTGCCGAAGAGGATCCTGCTGGTCGGATTAGGAAAATCTACAGAATTATCATTAGATAAGATTCGTCAGGCGGCCGGTACTGCAGCCAGGATAATCCAGGGAAAGAAATTCAAAAATCCTTCAATGCTATTATATAAAACAGAATACAAAGGCATTTCCATAGAAGACGCTACTCGCTCAGTTGTAGAGGGTGTTTTATTATCGCTGTATAATTTCACCATGTATAAGACATTGAAGAAGGAAGATAAAGCTACCATTAACAATTTCACATTGATTGTCCAGAAGAACGATGTCCTGGCGAAGGTTAAATCTGTAGCAAGAAATACTCAAACTGTAGCGGAAGCCGTTTGTTTCACGCGTGATATGGTAAATATGTCTGGAAGTGACGCAACGCCAACCTTCCTTGCAAATAAAGCAAAAGAGATTGCAAAGAAAACGGGAGTTAAATGCAGAATCTTATCCCTCCCGGATATGAAGAAACTGGGGATGGGCGGCATCTTGAATGTATCGAAAGGGAGTTCTCAACCGCCTAAATTTATCATCCTTGAATATAATACCAGGAAAAAAAATAATGATACAATCGTTCTTATAGGTAAAGGAGTAACATTTGACTCCGGAGGAATATCCTTAAAACCGGGAAAGGGTATGGACCTGATGAAGGCTGATATGGCGGGTGCTGCCGCTGTTCTGGGCACCTTTAAAGCTATATCCAACCTGAAACCAGCCACACACATTGTTGGCCTGGTACCGTGTACAGAAAATATGCCAAGTGGTACGGCTCTGAAACCCGGTGATATTATCAAATGCATGTCAGGCAAGACGGTGGAAATTTTAAACACAGATGCGGAAGGACGCCTGATATTGGCGGATGCTATCGCTTACGCAAAAAGGTACAAGCCTGATGCAGTAATAGACATTGCCACATTAACGGGTTCATGTGTAGCCGCATTAGGCACATTTGCATCAGGCATGCTTGGCAATAATGACAAACTTAAGGACAGGGTAAAACAAGCTGCTGAAAGATGTCATGAAAGGGTATGGGAGATGCCTCTATGGAAGGAATATTATGACTTGATAAAGAGTGACATAGCTGATATTAAGAATACCGGTGGTCGATATGCAGGCACTATTACGGCTGCATGTTTTTTAGGTGAGTTTGTGGAAGACTTCCCATGGGTGCATCTTGATATTGCGGGAACTTTTCTGGTAGAAAAGGACACTCCATACATAAGGAAAGGCGCTACTGGAGTTGGTGTACGGTTACTAACACAATTGATTCTAGACTGGAAGAAATTGCGCAGCAAAACCGGCAATAAATGACTACGGATATTTACAATAATATGGCAGTAATCACAATGAAAAGTGAAATTATGTAAGAATGAATTTGACAAAAGGCTAATTGTGCCGTATACTTTTAGTAGAATGTACGTCAAATTTTATTATTGAGTAAGAAATGCAAAAGAAATTAACGTTAAGAATTGATGAGAATCTAATTGAAAAGGCTAAGCGCTTCTCAGAAAAAAACGGGAAATCAGTTTCAAAAATAGTTTCCGACTATTTCTCTATACTATTTGGAAAATATTCACCGTCAGACTCTGAAAATACCCCCATAGTCCAATCACTTAAGGGCAGCCTTAAAGGGAAGAATATAAACAAAAAAGACTATAAATTATATTTAGAGAAAAAATATCTTTGAAAGTTCTTTTTGACACAAATGTAATACTTGACGTTATGTTGGACCGTAAGCCTTTTTCAAACGTTTCCGCTCAATTATTTTCTAAGGTTGAATCCGGAGATATAATAGGATACATCAGTGCAACTACCGTAACAACTATACATTATCTTGCTGTAAAGGTAGTTGGTACTGGAAAAGCCAAATCTGAAATCGACAAATTATTTACACTTTTCGAAATTGCCCCTGTAAATCGAACCGTTTTAGAGGAAGCTGCAAAATCAAATATTACCGATTTCGAAGATGCGGTCATACACGAAGCTGCCAGACACGTTGGTGTAGATGCTATCGTTAGTCGCAATGTAAAGGATTTCAAGCGAGCAATCCTGCCTGTATATACTCCCAACGAATTATCAAAAATACTTTAATCCATTGAAAGATTACACCGCCAACTGCTATATATCAATAAAGGGTGCAAGGCAACATAACCTTAAAAGTATAAACATCGACATTCCCAGAGATCAGCTTGTGGTCATCACTGGAGTAAGCGGTTCCGGTAAATCTTCTCTGGCCTTTGATACTATTTATGCAGAAGGTCAGCGACGCTACATAGAAAGCCTTTCCTCATATGCAAGGCAATTTCTCGACCAGATGCAGAAACCGGATGTTGATATCATAGAAGGTCTTCCTCCCACAATCGCCATCGAACAGCGCACAAGTAATACAGGACCGCGTTCCACTGTTGCCACAACAACCGAGATATACGACTACCTGCGCCTCCTCTTTGCAAAAGTGGGCACGCCCTATTGCCATAACTGCGGTACAAAAATCACAAGGCAAACCATAGAACAGATTTTGCACAGGGTAAGCCAGATCCCCAAAGACACAAAGATTATGATCTTATCACCCATAATCAAGGGCAAAAAAGGTGAGCATAAAGAGATCTTCCAGAAAATAAGACGCAAGGGTTTTGTACGTGCCAGAGTTGATGGAGATATTGTTGACGCAAGTACTGACATTAAACTAGGCAGATATAAGATACATGATATCGACGTTGTTGTTGACAGGCTGATAGTTAAGAGTGACATTCAGAAAAGACTTTACGACTCAATACATACAAGCCTGGAACTGGGCGAAGGCGTAGTGATTGTTGCCATGAGAAAAGAGGGGAAGTGGGAAGATATGGTTTTCAGTGAGCATTATTCCTGCCCTAGTTGCGGAATTGGCTACGAAGAACTTGCTCCCAGAATGTTTTCCTTCAACAGCCCGTACGGTTCGTGCAGGGAATGTGAAGGACTTGGTACGACGCTGGAATTTGATCCGGAGCTGATCATTCCCAATGAAGAGTTAGGTTTGGGCGAAGGCGCTGTTCATGCGTGGTCAAACTGGAGTCCAATCACACAAGATCATTACAGTCATCTAATAGATGAGTTCTCAGGAAAATTTGGTATAGACCCGAAGGTGCCATTCAAGAAGATTAACAAAAGGGCCAGAAACATCTTGTTATATGGTGAGGTACAAAATAATAATGCTGGACGCTTTGAAGGTATCATCCCGACTTTATGGCGTGTATATGATAAAACAAACAGTCCCGATGTAGTAAAACGGCTTGAAAGATATATGGATTATGATGTGTGTGAGGAGTGCAGTGGAGCAAGATTAAGGCCGGAAGCTTTATCCATAAAGGTTGACGACAAGTCGATAGCCGAGGTTACCTCAATGACTGTAGAAAAAGCTTTCGACTTTTTCAAATCTCTTAAATTCCAGGGTGAAAGAGAGATTATTGCCAGAAGGATATTAAAAGAGATCGTAACAAGATTAAGTTTTATGATTGACATAGGGTTATGCTACTTAACGATGGACAGGAGCAGCAATACACTTTCCGGTGGAGAGGCGCAGAGAATTCAACTGGCGACTCAGGTGGGTACAGGCCTGATTGGCGCCTGCTACGTATTGGATGAACCAACAATAGGGCTACATCAGAGAGATAACAAAAAATTAATAGGTACGTTAAAGAAATTGAGGGATTCGGGAAATACCGTGATAGTAGTTGAACATGATGAAGCTGCCATACGCAGCGCAGATTATGTAATTGATCTGGGGCCGGGCGCCGGTGAACATGGAGGAATGGTAGTCGCAAAGGGCACTGTTCCGGAGATTCTGTCCAATAACGGATCATTAACCTCTCAATACCTGAATAATAAACTTAAGGTAGGCTTCTCCGGGTTGAGAAAAAAGGCAGACATGAAAGACTCTATCCTGATAAAGGGTGCAAGAGAAAATAACCTCAAATCAATTGACGTCAGGATTCCCTTAAAAGTCTTTTGCTGTATAACGGGTGTTTCAGGTTCAGGCAAGAGCACACTGATCGACCAGATATTATACAGAGCGCTGATGAAAGCAATTTATGGCAGCCGGGTCAAACCTGGTAAACACAGCAGGATAACCGGAATAGAAAAGATTGATAAGGTTATCGAAATAGACCAATCCCCGATCGGACGTACACCGCGTTCCAATCCTGCAACATATACGAATCTATTCAGCCATATAAGAGATGTTTTTGCCATGATAAAAGAGTCTAAAATACGTGGTTACAAATCCGGCCGTTACAGTTTTAACGTCAAAGGAGGCCGGTGTGAACTATGTGAAGGACAGGGAACGAAGAAAATTGCCATGAATTTCCTGCCGGATATGTTTGTTCTTTGTGAACAATGCAGGGGCAAAAGATACAATCCTGAAACACTGGAAATAAGGTATAAGGGTAAAACCATTTCCGATACACTGGACATGAGTGTAGAGGAAGCATACGATTTTTTCAGGAATATCCCCCGAATAGAACGTATATTGAGGACACTACGTAACGTGGGATTAGGGTACATAACGCTCGGGCAATCGAGCACTACCATTTCCGGAGGTGAGGCGCAAAGGGTAAAGCTGTCAACTGAACTCGCAAAACAGAGCACGGGAAAAACACTCTACATACTTGACGAACCGACAACCGGACTCCACTTCGCAGATATACAAAACCTCCTGAAGATACTTCACAGATTAACTGACATGGGGAATACAGTTATAGTTATTGAACATAACCTTGACGTTATCAAGACAGCAGATTACATAATCGATCTCGGGCCAGAGGGAGGTGAAAGAGGAGGAGAGGTTGTGGCTGCCGGCCCCCCGGAAGAAATATGCCGAATAAAAAAGTCTTATACAGGGAGGTATTTAAAGTCAATGATTTGAAGGTTACTCTAACTGAAAGTTAAAAATCATCAAACCTGATCCACGATCAGGCACAGTACTTTCTTAACAGTCGATTCCCCTATTTATCTAAAAGTTTCCGCTACAGTTGGCAATCGTAGTCCGTCCAAAGGATCAGACCTTACTTTTAAACGGATGATTATTGCCATTCGAATGCTTCTTTTTGGTTTGGCAGAAGCCATGTTTATCAAATGGCTGGCACTAAAATCTTTACTTCTTTCTCCAGGCGATCAGCCAATGCCATTTTAGCCATTTCAGTGTCATAATGAGTTTGGATACCTGTCCAGAATTCAACTGACATACCAAAATAACGGGCAAGGCGAAGCGCAGTGTCAGCGCTAATGCCTCTTTCACCACGGACAATCTTGTTTATCCGCATTGCCGGAACTCTTATATCCTTAGCAAGCCTGTACTGGCTAATGCCCATTGGCTTTAAAAATTCCTCGAGCAAAATTTCGCCGGGATGAGTTGGTGGAAAGTCTCTCATGATATCACCTCAATGATAGTCAGTTATTTCTACACTTTATGATCTGGACTAGTTTGAAGATATTTACCCTCTCTTTGAAATCGATATTGAATTACAATCCTTTAATTATAATTTACCAGGAATCTGCATATGGCATCCTGGAGCTGCTTTGCCTGCCATGTACTGCCTTTTATTTCGTTTACTAATATTGAAAACGCTATTATTTCTTCATTTAATGTTTTGATGTATCCGGAAAGCGTTCTTGTCCCACGAATATACCCTGTCTTTGCCCTTATTCTTGATTTATACGGTTCTTCTTTCAAACGTTTCTTTAGTGTACCATCCATGCCGGAAACTGGAAGTGATTTCAGGAAAATACCGGCATCTTTGTGTCTGTACATATGGCGCAACACTCTTATTATCAATTCCGGAGGCATTTTATTTTCTCTCGACAATCCTGAGCCATCATCAATCTGATATTGATCCTCTGAAATTCCTAATTTTGAAATGAAATCCCTAATTACGTCCAGTCCACCGGAAAAGGTCCCTTCCTTCTTAACGACTGCCCCAATAGTCTTTAGTATATGTTCCGCATAAAAACCCTGACTGCGCTTGTTAGTCACATTGATAGCTTGTATTAAACTCGAAGTCGTTACTGCTAATTTACGAAGTTTATGTCCGGCATTTAAATCTGATTCGTTAATAACCCTTACCTCTCCCATAACCCGGACATTCTTTCGTTCTAATATCTCCTTAAAAACAGTCGCCGTATATAGAGGCGGATTGTGTATAGTGATCCACTCTTTTTGAGGCTTAGCCTTTGACCATAAAAATCCTTTAACACTAATCCGGTTTGTAAATGGTTTTCTGTGAAACGAATAAGAATGCTTTGATTTCAACGTCGTAGTTTTACATTTATTAATTATCTCAACGTAGGATGTTTCAGGCTCAATTTGTATGGAGACAAGACCTCCAGGTTTATTGTTGGGTTTCAGAACAACATCAATGCAATTATCATTAAACGAGAGGCCACTAATCGGTGCGCAGTACCACTCAGAAAGCTGGTCTTTTGGCCAGTTATCGTGAACAAATTCTCTATCAAAGATGCTGTCATCAGCAATGATATCTCCCGTAATTACTTTTATACCTTGTTTTTTAACCGCATCAGCCCAATAGGCCGGGACAGCGGTAATTTCACCTTCAAAGAACCTTCCTGAAATATTAGGGTCACCGCTTCCCTTTATGACAATATCACCATCCAGCCTACCATCAGAAGAGATGTTTCCACGATACAATATCTTAGTTTTGTATTCAAAATCAGCGCCAAGATAAACCAAAGCGGTGGCCGTAGTAAATAACTTCATATTGGAAGCAATGATAAAAGATTTGTTAGAATTGGTTTTATACAGAGACTTGTTTTTGGTTATGGAAAATATACTTATGCCGACACGGGTGTCTTTTTGCTTATATTTCTGTAATATTGCATTTATGCCTTCCTCTAATTTTCCGTCTTTGGGTGTAGACCATGTATTTTCTAAACATAAGATGCAAGAAAATACGAAGGCAATTATTAAGAAATATGGGGTTTTATATCTGGTTTGATAAGTTCTGGAAATGAGTTTCATCTCAGCGTTCGGCCAAAAATAACCTGGCCTTTCGCATCCCGTTTTCAGGCCATCTGTATCCGAGCCCTTACAGGCGGTTTTGTACTACCTTGCGCATACGAGATGCAAGTACTTTTCTTACTTTATGTAAGAACGGATCCCATTCGATAGGTTCTGGAATGTATCCCTGGGCCCCTGCCTTTATTATCATGGACTTTATTTTTTTGGAATCACTTCCATGAATTATAATAACTGGAATAAAAGGATCTATACCCCTGACATTTGCCAAAACTTCAAGACCTGGCATATCCTGAACCTTAAAACCTATTATTGCCAGATCCATTCTTCTTTCTCCCAGGATTGTAAATGCAACCTTGGCATTCAGGGCAACTTCCGTTTCAAAACCGTTTAACTCAAAAAAATCTCTAAGTTCGTCAACAATGTCTCTTGCATCTGCAATTATTAAGATCCTGGTAATGTTCATTTTATTAAATATTCCTTTGATAGAACAGTCTATAAGGTGACAATTTCCCCGCCCGGATGAATCTCCGCCAAGGCGGACGGGCGTTCGGACGGGCAGTCAAAAAAAATAAGAAATTGTCGACTTATAGACTAAATGGTGGAGGCGGCGGGAGTCGAACCCGCGTCCCAAAGTATTTCAGCAAAAGCGTCTACACACGTAGTCTGTCATTTAATTTCGCCGTTTTAAATGCCGACAGACAGGCCTTCAAAACAACTATCTCAAATTAAAGTTTCGCCAAGCCGCCTTTGAGCAAAAAGGTTTAGCTATCCTGCTATTTTTCGCCTATTTCAACCCCGCAGGAACGGATTGAAAAGACGCGGCCGTTTTTACGCAGCCAATGCTAGTTCATTATCAGCATTTAAGTTTTTGTCAGGTTTTTTATGAGGCCGCCTGACCACCTCAGAGTGCAACTTTTGCATCCAGTTACCCGGTCGATACCTTTCGCCCCCTCTAATTCATATAACTTTTTTATCTTTTAACGATACGTCCAATCTCACGTTCAATAGCCTTTTTCTTTATGGCTTCTCTTTTATCTACTAACCGTTTACCGCGACCGATGCCCAATTCAACCTTTATTTTCCCTTTCCTCAAATAAATTGAGAGAGGAATCAAAGAAAGGCCTTTTTGTTGAACTTTTGCGGCTAATTTCTTAATTTCACGTTTATGAAGAAGTAACTTTCTTACACGTATAGGATCATGGTTCTCCCGATTTCCCTGTTCGTATGTACTTATGTGTAAATTGTGAAGGAAAACCTCATTTTCCTTTATTTGTGCATAACTTTCACCTATACTTACATTTCTATTACGAATTGATTTTACTTCTGTACCTTTTAAAGCAATCCCCGCTTCGATTTTCTCAATAATTTCATAATTAAAGCGAGCCTTTTTGTTAGTTGAAACAATTTCCATGTTGACAAACCGTTATATAGTCAATTATATTAGCATATATATCGTCAAGTTGCAAGGCTTATTACACTTATATGCGCCGAAGTGGCGGAATTGGCAGACGCGTTAGGCTCAGAACCTAATGTCCGCAAGGATGTCGGGGTTCGAATCCCCGCTTCGGCATATACTCAGCCCTTATATATCAAGAGCTTAGGACTTATAACCCTGCAAATATTGCGTCACCAAACTGTCACCAGTTGAAAATATAACTTTGGTGTATAGCAATGTGGATAACTGGTAGAAACACCATATATCCCAGCAGAAGTGATGACTATTTAACGGTATCCCCTTACTGGTTAATGGGATATGGAGCAAAAAGCCTTTCTTTAAATTTTATTATAGGGTTATCCCCTTTTGTACCACTACTACTAAATTTTGTGGATGAGGTTTAACCATCACAAATATCATAAGCTGTAACTGAGCCATATCAATTCTTGTTGGATGAGTTGATAGAAAAAAATAGTCCAAATTTCTATAATATTGCGGTAGTGGTAGTCAAGGGGATAACCCTATTTTATTATTTATTTCATTGATTACATAAGAATTTGTGTGGCTTCTGGCATTTCTTTTGCGTGTAATTCCCAGTTACCGCTATTATTTAATGATATTGAATCAGCCAGCATTTATTCTTTACAATCTCAATAAAGGATATTATCATACAGTTTTAAATGTTATAAGTAGGATTCTTGAATATGAATGAAGCCGAAAAAATGAACAAACAATTAAAAGAAGGCTTAGAAATTCCCGACCTTCAAAATATTTATGCGAATGGGTTTATTACCGCAATTGGGAATGGTGATGTGGTAATCCTTTTAAAAAATAATGACAAACCAATTGCGTCCTTAAACCTTTCATACACAGTCGCCAAGTCACTTTGTCAAATTTTAGGCACGGCAATTAGTAGTTTAGAGCAAAAAACAGGAAATGTTATTATGACAACACATGATGTTACTAAAGCAATGCAAGAGGGTAAGAAAGAATGACTTTTATTGCTACTGGTATATTTGATACAGAATATGAAATTCAAGAAGATAATTGTAGAAATAAAATTATAGGCTTTCAAAGCCTTCTTGAAGGCTGGCATTATGGAGAGGGTGTACCCCCTACACCGGATACAGTAAATAATACGTTAAAAATTAACGATACGGCAAAAACCTTTAATTTACTGACGGACGCTATCCCCGGTGTTGGTGGGGAGATCGAAATAAGCTGTTTTAGCAATGGTGATACCTTAGAATTTACCATTAAGAATGATGAAACAGTTACTCTTGTTTGTGAAAAAGAGGGCTATGATACAGAATATAAAGAAAATCTTTCTCTTGGTGAGGCTATAACGGAACTCACTAACTACGGTAGAAATCTATGCAATATGTCCGACTCATACATCCCCATAACTACTACCCCCACAAAAATAGATTTGGAAGTCCTGCGTTCAGTAATTCCTCCGACGGAAGTGGAATTTCGGTTATTTCCCTGCCATGCATAGAAAAAAATGGTAAAGGGATTTGTGAACATATCAGATTATATTATAAATCCACAGAAGCGTCACCTGTTATGTTCTGGATATTTGAAGATAATATACTGCCTGACGGCTGTGAACTAGAACAAAGCACCAGCAACACAGGCGACGAATGTCATTATAATATAAAGAAAATAGCAGACAAGGATGCACGTGAGATAATTATAAGTCTGCCTCCCTCCGATATTCAAGTCTGTAATAATAAAACGACTCCTTTTAGTGAAGAGTTATTATAATATTTCCTATTAAGTAACCCACAAAAAATTGATTTGATTAACAAACCCAAAGATCACACCCTCCCTTTTTGACTTCCTTCCAAGATTGTATATGTCCATCCACATCTCAATTGTTGTAATGTCTCTATATATGTCGATATGTTGAGACCGTACAAACAGGGTTCGAATCCCCGCTTCGGCATATATTATATCAGAAAATACTTAAGTTTTCTATTAATAAACATTTATGATTAGTTTTCACATCTAAAAACCCTCTTTCACCGTCAACTGCCAGTATGACATCTTCCTGAGTTTGCATAATAAAAGACAACTGCCAATTCGGCAGTACAACTAATTAAGCACAAAAAAGTATTTCCTAATCTTTCTAAACCAAAAGTACCATGATCTGTTGACAGCATACGTTTTAGGAAAGAATCAAAGACAAAAAACTCAGATATTAAATAAGAATATCACATCAGGCATTTTTTTTGCTATACTACTTATTCCCAACTAAAAATATAAAAATTTATTTTAACTGTAGTACAGCCGGTAAAAGGAGGTTTTGAAATATGGCCGAAAAGAAAAAAATTGTTTTTAACCAGGAAGCATTTGACGCTTTGAAAAAAGGTATTAATCAACTCGCTTCTGCTGTCAAAATAACTCTGGGACCAAGAGGAAGAAACGTAATACTGCAAAAAAGTTTTGGGTCACCCACAATTACGAAAGACGGCGTGACAGTAGCAAAAGAAATAGAACTGGAAGATCATATAGAAAACATTGGGGCTCAAATGGTAAAATCTGTAGCTTCAAAGACGAGTGATGTTGCCGGTGATGGTACTACTACCGCAACAGTACTTGCAGAAGCCATATTTCTAGAGGGATTGAAAAACGTAGTCGCAGGCGCAGATGCAATGGCTCTCAAACGAGGTATCGAAAAAGCCGTTGATAAGGTGGTGGAGACTTTGAAAGCGATGAGCATTCCTGTAAAAGGCAGAAAAGAAATAGAGCAGATTGGCACTGTATCGTCAAATCAAGACACCGAGATAGGCAAGATCATTGCCGATGCGATGGAAAAAGTAGGTAAGGACGGTGTTATTACGGTTGAAGAGGGCAAGAGTTTACAAACTGAATCAACATGGATTGAGGGCTTACAATATGATAAAGGATATCTCTCGCCTTATTTTGTAACCGACCCTTCAAAGATGCAAGTGATCCTGGAAGACCCTTATATACTTATTCACGAAAAGAAGATTTCTTCAGCAAAGAATATTTTGCCTATTTTAGAAAAGGTTGCGCAAAGTGGCAAGCCTCTATTAATAATAGCAGAAGATATTGAAGGTGAAGCATTAACCCTCCTGGTAGTCAATAAACTTCGTGGAACATTAAAATGTGCGGCAACGAAGGCACCTGGTTTTGGCGATAGAAGAAAGGCAATGTTGCAGGATATTGCGATACTTACCGGTGGACAGGCTATCTTTGAAGACTTGGGCATAAATATGGAGGGAGTAGAGCTTAAAGACCTCGGAAGGGCAAAGAAGATTGAAATCGACAAAGAAAATACTACTATTATAGAGGGCGCCGGCAGCCGCAAAGATATACAGGGAAGAATAGAACAAATACGAGCAGAAATACAGAGTACTACCTCAGATTACGATATAGAGAAACTGGAGGAAAGACTTGCAAAATTGACTGGTGGTGTAGCGCTTATTAATGTTGGAGCAGCTACTGAGAGTGAAATGAAGGAGAAGAAAGCCAGAGTGGAAGACGCCTTGCACGCTACCAGGGCAGCTGTTGAAGAGGGCATTCTACCTGGTGGAGGAGTGGCCTATATGCGTGCAATTGACAAACTGAAGGCGTTGAAACTAAAGGGAGATGAATTAACAGGGGTTGATATTGTACGCAGAGCATTATCTTCGCCTCTAAGTCAAATTGTTGAAAATGCAGGTGAAAATGCCGCAATCGTTGTGGAAAGAATCGCCAATGCCGAGGGAAATGAGGGTTATGACGTAAGCAAATCTAAATATTGTGATATGGTTAAACAAGGAATTGTAGATCCGACTAAAGTAGTAAGGACTGCAATTCAAAACGCCTCAAGCATTGCAACACTCCTGTTAACCACTGACGCTGTGATAGGAAAAGTACCCGAAAAGAAAAAGACGCCGGCTATGCCAGCAGGTGGAGGTGGAGGTGGAGGTGGAGGTTATGGTGGGTATGGAGATATGTACTAAACTCTAGCTCTACAATAAAAACGATAAAACAGTCATTTAAAAAAGCCGACCCGAGTTTATGGGTCGGCTTTTTTGTTGAATGAATTTTGTAAAGCTGTTATATTTAATTTTCACGCTTTTTCAAAGATATACCTACTATCAAGGCTTAGAAATGAGCAATTATGAAAAAGGAAATGAGGGTAAAATGGCTTCTATATCAGATGAATTATCGCAAAAATTGATGGCAAGACATAGTAGTATTGAAAAACTTTTCGAAGAATTCTTTTTTATGACAAAGAGCCATGATTTCATTCCATCAACCCCATGGCAACCTCCCACTGACGTATATGAAACTGGAAAAGATATTATAATAAGAATTGCTGTTTCCGGCCTTCAGCCTGACGATATATCAGTTCTCTTTTCTGACCATATACTTACAGTAAGTGGCAAAAGAAGTGACGATTCAGCCCATCAAAAGGTATGTTTTTATCAGGTTGAAATAAGATATGGATATTTTGAAAGAAGGATAAAGATTCCAAAACATGTTGATGCAAATAATATCAAAGCCACATACGAGAACGGTTTTATAATGATAACTATCCCAAAAGCCGAAAAAGCCTTTGATTCTGCAATATCCATTAAAATTACGTATTAATTTATACTGCAATGAAAGTTAAGGAAAAGAACATAATAAATTCAGAAGACGTGGAACTCGATAAGCCAGATATTCCAAAGCACTTCGAACCAGAATCTATGAAGATCCCTGAAGATCTGCCTGTTTTGGGGCTAAAAGATGTAGTAGTCTTTCCACAAATGGTTACTGCTCTGGGGGTTTCTACAGAAAAAGAACTTAAACTACTTGATAATGTTCTGGCAACAAATAGATTCTTAGCGCTTGTTGCCCAGAAAGATGTAGAAAAAGAGAAATTGACCCCCTCAGACCTTTATGAGTATGGAACGGCTGCAGTGGTATTGCAGATGTTAAGGATGCCTGATAATACAGCAAAGATGCTTGTGCAGGGGATAGCAAGGATACGTATTAAAGAGTTTACCGAAACAGAACCTTTTTTTAAGGCGAAAGTAGAAGTATTGAAAGACGATCCTGATAAAGGTGATGTTGAGACTGAAGCGCTGGCGACAAATGCGAGAAATCAGTTTTCTCACATGGTATCTATCTCTCCCCATTTACCGGAAGAATTAAAGGTAGTCATTGTTAATATAGATAATCCCGGAAGACTTTCTGACTTAATATCTTCTCACCTGAACATAAGCATATCTGAAAAACAGGAAATCCTTGAGACTTCAGATGTGAAGAAACGGTTACAGAAGATAAATACATTTGTTAACAATGAAATGCAGGTATTAGAACTCGCCGGTAAGATACAAACACAAGTTAAGAGTGAAATGGATAAGGGACAGCGTGAGTATTATCTGCGCCAGCAACTTAAAGCTATACAGGAAGAACTTGGAGAAGGAGATGATCAGGCCGCCGAGGTTAAAGAATTGAGGAAAAAATTAAAGCAGGCAAAATTGCCGGAGGAAGCCCAAAAGGAAGCAGATCGGGAACTTTCACGCCTTTCAAGGATGCATCCTTCATCTGCAGAATACACTGTTGCACGCACATATCTGGACTGGTTGATAGCCCTGCCCTGGTCGAAGTCTACCAAAGACAACCTGGATATCGCCAGCGCCCAG
This sequence comes from Planctomycetota bacterium, assembly GCA_022570935.1. GTDB lineage: Bacteria > Planctomycetota > Brocadiia > Brocadiales > Scalinduaceae > Scalindua. The sequence continues at coordinate 19,856 of JACZYU010000011.1, forward strand.
AAAGTGTTAGATACAGATCATTACGATTTGGAAAAGGTTAAGGAAAGAATTCTGGAATATTTAGCCGTCAGGAAGCTTAAAGAAGACATGAAAGGACCAATCCTCTGCTTTGTTGGCCCACCGGGAACAGGTAAAACATCTCTTGGCAAATCAATAGCCAGGGCAATGGGAAGAGAGTTTGTCAGGATGTCGCTTGGTGGAATTCGTGACGAAGCTGAAATTCGCGGCCATAGGCGTACTTATGTTGGTGCGCTCCCGGGAAGGATCATACAAGGCCTTCGTAAGGCTTCCTCGAACAACCCTGTCTATATGCTGGATGAGATAGACAAACTGGTAACAGATTTTCATGGAGACCCTTCATCTGCTCTATTAGAAGTACTTGATCCGGAGCAGAATTTCTCTTTTTCAGACCATTACCTTGACGTACCATTTGATTTATCTAAGGTGATGTTTATAACAACAGCCAACATTCTAGATACAATACCACATGCTTTAAGAGACAGAATGGAAGTCCTGGATTTACCCGGTTATACCACAGAAGAAAAACTTGAAATTGCAAAACAGTATTTAGTTCCAAAACAATTTGAGGCGCATGGCTTAAAAGACAACAATTTAAAGATTACGGACGACGCGATTAATGTAATAATAAGTGATTACACCAGGGAAGCCGGGCTCAGAAACCTTGAACGTGAAATTGGCACAGTTTGTAGAAAGGTCGCCAAAGAAGTTGCATCAGGTAAGAAAAAACCGGTTAAAGCAAACGCAAAGAATGTTAACGACTTTCTGGGTCCCATAAAATTCTTCTCCGAAATAGCAGAAACAGATGTTGAACCCGGAGTAGCAACAGGCCTCGCATGGACTCAGGCGGGAGGTGAAATATTATTTATTGAATCTACAAAAATGCCGGGAACCGGAAAGTTGACATTGACAGGCCAGCTTGGAAACGTTATGAAGGAGTCAGCTCAGGCAGCAATGAGTTATGTCCGTGCAAAGGCAAAGACGTTAGGTATCTCAGTAAAGGACTTCTCAAAACATGACTATCATATCCACGTCCCTGCAGGGGCTATCCCTAAGGATGGCCCTTCAGCCGGAGTTACCATGGCAATATCTCTAATATCACTATTCAAGAGTGTATCAGCAAAACCTCGTGTTGCCATGACGGGGGAAATAACGTTAAGGGGTAAAGTTTTACCTGTTGGCGGAATCAAAGAAAAGGTATTGGCGGCAAAAAGGGCAGGTATTACCACAGTTATCCTGCCAAAGAAGAACGAAAAGGATTTAGTAGATGTTCCGGAGAAGGTAAAAAAAGAATTATCATTCAAATTAGTTGAGAAAGTAGATGAAATGCTGCCTATAGTTTTTGGAATTAAAAAGCAAATCAAAAAACAAAAAAAGGGCAAATAACATAACCCCTTTATATTCCACATGTTACACAAAGTATAAGCTGTTTTATACATATTGCAACTGCTGCAAGAAATGCAACAACTCTCTATTTTATCACATTTTCTGAGTAATAATTCAAAAGAATTCCTCTAAAATTAACAATTCTCTTTTCTTCTGTAACTCATGGAATGAAATGTCTTTGCGACTATAAATGTTGTACATAAAACCTTCTAACATACAACATTTTGTACATTTTGCAGAAAATGTACTTGACATTTTATTTACAATCTGTATATTACCACTCGAATTCAAATTTGCGCATCTAGATGTATTTCTTTTTTAACTGTAAATTTCTATCGGCTCTAAGGCTCCGGGAAAGGAGGGATGTTTAATAGAGTATTTTCGGTTGGTTATCAGTTAAATAAGTGGCTTAAACGTTAAATTTTTTTATTTTTCAAAAAGGAGGAGAATATAGTGACAGTATTAATGGAAAACGCAAGTATTACAGAAAATGTTGAAAAGAGCTTAACAATCTTCGTAGAGGCTATAGAGTTGTCTTCAGACCTCGAGATAATCGGTACAGCATTTCCATCGAATGACGAAGAGGTTTTCGTGATTAGAGACTACAGCAAGACCGAAGGTATTGATGGTGCATATGTTGAGGTGTCAATTGATGAGATCGTCCAGAAAGTTACCGATACAGATAGAGCTCAAGACTTTATAAAGGTAATTCAAAACGATAGAAAATCTATTGTCTTAAACGGCATTACAAGGATCGTTGGCTATTATTCCAGAGTTAACAACTGGAACAAGTCAAAAGTAGGAGAGCTAAGAGACCGTGCGCAGAGAAATTATGGCCTCACTGCTGAATCTCCTAAGTTTGATGCTGAGAGAATGAATGTAATTGACTCTTTATAAAGATAAAGAACGTTTTCAATTAGGGTTAAACTTTAATTCATTCCAATATGGATAGAATGGCTTAAGTAAACCTACATTAAAGGCTTATAAGGTTGCATACCTTATAAGCCTTTTCTTATTAATATCCCCCCAAATTATCTTCCATCCCCTAACTTGGCCGAGCCAGAACCAAAAAGGGGATAGATATCTAAATATATTCTGGCTCGGCCAGGTTGGGTATATGAAAACCTACGGTTTTCAAACTTTCCCCGGACAGAAGGCGCCGAGGACTTTCCCCGGACAAAAAGCGCCCCTGCCCGTCCGGCAGGCGGGGAGGACTTTCCCTTATTAGTATAAAGATTAGGAGGCAGACCTCTCTTTCGAGAGGATTCCAGAATTGGAATCCTCTCGAAAGAGAGGCTGGTCATGTTTATGTAACGAATGATAGCTAAATTTCAAAGTAAAGAACTGTTAATAAGTTAATATATTATCATATGAGAGACTAATATTCATAATTATTTCTCGCTAACCAGGATAATAACACTCATTTCTTTCAAATTCTTAGTAAGAACTATATGCCTTGACTACACAAAACCGCCATGTTAAAATCCAAGGCTCTTATAAAATCAAAAGTTGAATGAAACGGGTAATAAGCACTTAAGGAGAAAATATAAATGTTGACGCTCGGAATTGATATAGGATCCTTATCAACAAACGCAGTATTAATAAATGAAAAAAAGGAAATAATAGCCTATGAGATAATCGCTACCGGCGCCAGCAGTAAAAAGGCATGCGACAAAATATTCAAATATATCCTGGATGTTACAAAGTTGGAAGCAGAAGACCTGGACTATATAATTGCGACTGGATATGGCAGAGTCAAAGTTCCTTTTGCCAATGAAGTTGTAACGGAGATTACCTGCCATGCTAAAGGTGCAAATTATTTCTTCCCTGATGCCAGAACTGTTATCGACATTGGGGGACAGGATAGCAAAGCCATAAAGCTGGACGCTAAAGGCAACGTAGTCGACTTCTCCATGAACGACAAGTGCGCAGCAGGGACAGGAAGGTTCCTGGAGGTAATGGCAAGGACATTAGAGATTGAGCTTGATGATATGGGAGAACTCTCTCTTAACGGAAAGGATAATGTCTCTATCAGCAGTTTGTGTACTGTATTTGCAGAATCAGAGGTTGTATCCTTAATTGGCGCTGACCATAAGATTCCGGACATTTGCAGGGCATTACATATTTCCATAGCCAAAAGGGTCTCAGCACAAGCGAAGAGGATTGGCCTGGAAGAAACGGTTGTAATGACCGGGGGTGTTGCCAAGAATATAGGAGTTGTGCGTGAACTTGAAAAGAAGCTGCTCTGTACTATTAAAATGCCTGAAGAACCACAAATAATTGGCGCTTTAGGAGCAGCCATAATAGCCTTAGAGAACGTAAATGCTGATACGAAAAAAGAATCCGTTGCTGTCACTGCTGATAATAAAACAAAAATAACCGATGTTCAACTCGATGATAATAAAATGCTGAAAATCGGTTATTTTTGTACTTATACACCAGTCGAGATTATCAGGGCGGCTGGATATCATCCGATAAGGATAACGGGTTTAAATAACGAAAATGGTGGAGCGGAGGAGCTGCTGTGTAATAATATATGCTCATATATCAAAACTCTTACCGATCAGAAAATGTCAGGGAGCCTGGACCATCTTGAGGGAATTGTTTTTACTAATTCCTGTGATGGGATGAGAAGGCTTTACGATGCCTGGGTAAGGATAGATAACGGGAAGAAATTCAACTATTTCCTCGATATCCCAAAGAACAGCGACGAAGCATCCGTACAGTACTTTGCTAATGTAATACAGGCATTCAAAGAGGAATTAGAGAAGCATTTTAAGCTTAAAATACAGAATAAGGACATAAATGAGAGTATTTCTTTATATAACGGAATGAGAGAGAAAGTAACGGTATTTTTACAAAAACAATGGAATGGTTACACTGGGTATTCCGGTTATGAAATCTTCTCTCTATTGAAACAAGGCATAAATGCAGTGCCTGAGAAATTCCAGGATTATATATCATCCTTAACCTCTCTAATGAAGAAAATAGGCGATGTTCCTGAAAGCAAGACAATGCCAAAGCTCTTCATCTGGGGAAGCATACTGGAAAATGAAGAAATAATTAAAATGATCGAAGATGCCGGCGCCAGGGTAGTATCAGAAGATTTATGCACAGGCAGCAGGTACTTTGACAGAAAAGTAGAAATAACAGACGACCCATACAAGTCAATATCTGAGAGATACTTAAAAAGATCTCCCTGCTCCAGGATGGTTGACGTCTTCGGAAGAATTAAAAACATAGTTTCACTTATCGAGAGAAGGGCAATAAGCGGAGCAATCTATCACTCCTTAAAATTCTGTGACCACACCTTATATGATTACCCTCTGGTCAAGGGAGAGTTTGAGAAGAAGAATATCCCCCTGCTTCATATAAATTGCGATAACAGTTTTAAAAGTGAGGGCCAAATTAAGACCAGGATTGAGGCGTTCATAGAGCAACTGGCGACATGATTTCGAGATAATGGGATAAACCCCAAGCCTTTGATTTAACCGTCAACATTCAATTTGAGCCAATCACAAGACGCATATCCGATAAAGCACACAATTCTCTGCCTTTCAATACATTATAGACATTTTTAGTTAAATAAACTCTGCGATAACAGAATTATGCTAAATATTAAAAGGGCAAAAAGGAAAGTTGCTAGAAAATTAACCCCCTATTTCCTGAAAGAACTATTTAGATGGCTGAATATATATACCAAAATAACCGGAAAAGGCATTGGCAAAGAGGAATTAAAGGCTTTTGAGGACCTGTCTAGATACGTAATAGAGATTTTTTATCGTACCTACAAACATGGCTCGATCTGGACAACTCTATTTGTGCCGTCTGAACTCATTTTTGCGATGAAGTTATATCCTTTCTCATTAGAAATAGCAGCAGCCCTTAGTTCAAAATTTGGTCAAAGCTCTCATTCTCTCGCTGAAGCAGATATGGCCGCCATACCAACCGATGTCTGCTCTTTCCATAGAACAGCATTAGGAAACGCTTATATGGGTGTCTACCCACGTCCCCTGTTTCTCGCAGGAACATCTACTATATGCGACAGCAACATAAAGACAATAAAGATCTGCGAGTCCATAACAGGGAAAAAAAGTATGATAATAGACGTCCCTTATGAGATGAATGACAACTCTGTCAAATATCTTACAAATCAATTAATCAGCTTGACAAAATGCCTGGAGGAAATTACGGGGAAAAAGATGGAAAAACACTCTCTTGCAGAGGCCATAGATTTATCCAATCAAGCAAGAGAGAAAATGCTTGAATTAAATCATGTAAGGCTGGATCCTTTATCGCCACTTGCGGGAGGTGACGGCCTGGGTTTCATGTTGCCAAGCCACTTCTTGATAGGTTCAGAAAATGCAGTAAAATTCTACACAAAAATGGTAGAAGAACTCAAGGTGATAATTGCATCAAAGAGGGACAATGGAGAAAAAGCCGATGAAAAAGAGATCAGACTCCTCTGGCTGGAACTGAAACCATATTTTAAGGCGGATGTCTTTGACAAGATTGAGAATGCCGGAAATACCAAAATAGTCTTTGAGGAGATTAATCACGTCTACTGGGACAAACTAGACCCTGATAAACCATACGAAAGCCTCGCTCGAAAGCTGATCTCCAACCATAACAACGGACCTCTGGAAAACAGGCTGAAGGTTATTAAAACGTTAGCAAAAGATTACAACGTAGACGGCATAATCGCCTTCTCCACCTGGGGCTGCAGGAGAAACAACGCCGCAATACCTACCATAAAAACAGAGTTGGCGAGGGAAGGATACCCTCTCTTAAATCTTGATGGAGATTGTGTCGATGACACCAACTATATGTCAGGCCAGATCGCCACAAGAACCGAAGGTTTCATTGAAATGCTGAGCGCCAGGAAATAGTTATATCTACCGCAATACCCCCCCCCTCTCTAATTAGTACACATTCACAGTCAATTTTACCCGGCAGCAAACAAAGCCTATTGATCTCTCCATGTTTTTTAGAAATTCCACTTGAAAAATTGCTTTAAAGTATTATAAATCATGACTATGCTATTCGAATTAGACTACAGTTGTCTAATTCGAATAGCATAGTCGTAGTCCATTTAACTAAAATAAAGTAACCGTTTTATTCCTAAAATAAAAGGAGGTGAAAAAGATGACAACTGTAGAAGCTATAGAAAAAGAGATAGAAAAGTTTTCCCCAAAGGAATTAGCGGAATTCCGACGCTGGTATGCCGATTTCGACGCAGACGCCTGGGACGCACAAATTGAAGCCGATGCGGCATCCGGGAAGCTTGATGCGCTTGCGGAGGAAGCACTTGCTGAATATAAAGCAGGGAAGGTAAGAGAGATTTGAAACATTACGCATCAACCAAATTTTGGATGTGTTTCGATTCTCTGCCAAAGGAAATCCGGAAACTTACGCATCACAATTATGCATTGTTGAAGGAAAATTCTGAGCATCCTTCGCTACATTTCAAACCGGTTTGCAAAGGTCGTTATCGAAGTGTTCGGGTTGGTTTGCATTATCGAGCTCTTGGCGTGCCAGTTCCTGACGGCGTGCAATGGTTTTGGATTGGAAGCCATGCT
>JACZYU010000122.1 GCA_022570935.1 Planctomycetota bacterium
ACACATTAATCGGCTCAGAAATCAAGATTGAGGGAGGAAATCTTGATAATATCAAAGAAAAAGGATCGCCTGAGGGTACACAGATAGATGTGCATAACTTATTTTATAACACCCCAGTTAGACGTAAATTTCTTAAAAGCACACAGACTGAAATGGCCCATATATCAGAAATGGTTACAAGATTTGCATTAGCATGTCCAAACATACATTTCAATGTGACCCACAATAGTAAAAAGACCTTAACTTTTCCAACGGCCAAAGACTTGAAGGAAAGAATAATCACTATTTATGGAAACGAAATAGGTAAAAATCTTATTGCCATAAATCTGAAAGAACCTGACATTTCTATATATGGTTATATTCTGCCGCCTACACATAATCGTCCAAATACAAAGATGCAGTTTATCTTTCTTAACGGAAGGTATATCAGGGACAATATAATCTTTCATGCGATAAATTCTGCCTATCAAAACCTTTTGATGTCAAGAAGGTCTCCAATTGTTTTTTTGAATCTTCAGATTGACAGCAGGGATGTGGATGTTAATGTGCATCCGACGAAGATTGAAGTCAGGTTTAAGAATGCCGGGCTTATTCACGACCAGTTATATTCTGCAATACACTCAGCCCTTATGCAGACGGAGTTTCATTCTCCACTGCAGGTTGCGGGCAGGCATAAACAAGCTGGTATAGAAGCTTCACCCGGGACTGCCGCTGGTAGAAGTGCGCCTGAGAACAGCGCCGGGGTTTCACACAGGAAGGGTGAGAGCGTATCATTGAATGAGAGGAAAGAATCTGTGATGAAATCCATGTCAGATTTCTTTTCAAAGTCTCTGGACAAAGAAACCCCTTACCGCAAAGACGAACGTAAACAGACACCTGTACCGTCTTCAGAAAATGAAGGTCTATTCAAACGGGAAAGCAGGCTTGCTTCTTACATTCAGGTACACAACTCGTATATTGTTGAAGAGACAGCCGACGGATTAAATATAATTGACCAGCACGCCCTGCACGAGATTATTCTTTTCCACGAGATATGGAATCATATTAAATCGTCAAAATTTGCAATACAAAAACTGTTGATTCCGGAGTTAATAGAATTAACGCCTCGTGATTTTGTTACTATTATGAACCTCAAAAACGAGTTTTGTACCCTGGGCCTGGAGATAGAAGAATTTGGCAAGAGTACGATAGCGGTTCGCACACATCCTCAAATCTTAAAGAATTTAGATTTTCATGGGCTTATTCAAAGAGTCTTGGAAGAGATTGAGAGTGATGAAATTAAAGGTGAAACCGATGGTATCTTAAGGAAAATCGCCAAAATAATGGCTTGTAAAGGCGCCGTAAAGGCAGGTCAGAGGCTGTCTTCACAAGAAATCCAGTCGCTTCTGGAACGAAGGAAGGATGAAATTGTTACTGATTTTTGTCCCCATGGCCGCCCTACAACACTTGAATTTAAGATGTCTGAACTTGAGAAACAGTTTAAGAGGACATAGAAAATAGTTTGAGTATTGTTTTTTCAAGCTGTACGGTTGGCCCACATCCTGCTATATATAGAGCTATTTGTGAAGTTATTACAATATATAGTGGTTTCCAGATTTTCACAAGTACTATATTTATCAATGTTAACTTTTTCCTTGACGGTCTGTGAGTTTAAATATAGTATAGACCGTTTAGCCGGTTTTTTAACTTTAAACAGGAATGGAGTTGGTTTTTCTATGGCAAAAGTTCAGATTTCTGAGAATGAAAGCTTGCGTGAGGCTATTAGAAGATTTAAAAAGATGTGTGACAAGGAAGGCATAATAAATCAATCAAAACGTTATGCTTATTTTGAGAAGCCTTCTGATAAGCGTCGTCGTGAGGCGAGCAGAAGAATTAAAAATATAAAGAAGGCTCAGAATCCAGATGCCACTGTTGTTTAGCTCCTAAAACTTGCAAATTATCAGCGATTCCAAAAAAACAAGCTTAGCATCTACAAGAGTTGCAAATCATATCAATTGTTTTAAGCCTGTATTACGTTTATTTATATAAGCTTGTTCCATAAAGACCTGCCAATCAACTAGTTATTAATTCCGCATTTCTCTTTCAAGGTATATTTCAAACAACATACTCTTCGTCCAATCTTGTCCGCCTGCCCGCCCGGCAATGCCGTTCGGACGGGTACCTATTCGGGCAGGCAAAGCTTAGCTTTGCAGATTGATCCAGCAGGGAGGGTGTGTTTTATTTACAATTTAAGGATTGAGAAATTCCTGAATTGAGTTAGTATCTCTTTTTCTTTTGACAGCAGATTTCTACCTTATAGATTATATAGAATGACTACAATCGTAACTCAAAAAACATGGTTAAAGACGCACGGGTATTATCCCTTTAGTTACTTTTTAAGGGAAAATTTCTCAGTTAAAGTTCACAAAATATCGATTCATGCCGGTTTCACATGCCCTAACAGGGATGGATTGGTAGGTGTCGGTGGATGTACTTACTGTGCTAATGAAAGCTTCAGTCCAAATGTCCGGGAAACAATTGCACCTATAAAAGAACAGGTTGAAAAAGGAATGAAATATATGGAAAAGAGATACGGCGCCGAAAAGTTCATCGCTTACTTTCAGGCATTTACGAACACGTATGCAGATGTTGATACACTTAAGGCACGATACGATGAAGCTTTGTTAAATGAGGATGTAATCGGCCTCTCTATCGGTACAAGGCCAGATTGTATCACCGATGAAATATTGGATCTTATTCACAGCTATACCAGAAAATACCATGTATGGGTTGAATATGGCTTACAGTCAGTTCACGACCGTACACTGCAATTAGTAAATCGCGGACATGATTACAAGTCATTCGAAGATGCCGTATTACGTACAAAGGATAAGGGCGGTATAAGGATTTGCGCACACGTAATCATTGGTCTTCCCGGAGAAGATTGGAACGATATAATGGAGACTGCCCGAACCGTTTCTGCTATTGGTATTGACGGAATAAAACTCCACCACCTTTACATTGCAAAAAATACCGCAATGGCAGATGATTACTTTAATGGCAAGATAAAGACAATGAAAATGGAAGAGTATGTCTCACTTGCCTGTGACTTTTTAGAAAGGATTTCTCCGGATATAGTTATCCAGAGATTAGTAGGCGATACGCATGGAGATTTCCTGATTTCACCTGTCTGGAAAGCAACCAAGGGTGAGGTTTTTGCTGCAATTACCAACGAACTAAAACATCGCAATTCATGCCAGGGCGCAAAATGTGCACTAAGTCCTGCCTAACCACTAACGTAAGTTGTAGGGGCGAACGGCAGAACTAAGCCAAAGCGGAGCATAGCTTAGTCAGCGTTGCCGTTCGCCCCTGCTTCCGATGTACAGAAAGCATACAGATGCAATAATGCTTGCATGATAAAGTTTAGATAGATATAATCCTAAACCGAACTAGTCGGGATTATAATATTTAGGAATTGAGGGATTAAGGAATTCCTGGATTCCCCAATTCCTAAATTCTTTGACATATTTGGTCACAATATTTTTGTTAAGAGACTACCAAACAAACTATAAGTGCGGGCGTAATTCAGTGGTAGAATACCAGCTTCCCAAGCTGGGTGTCGTGGGTTCGAATCCCATCGCCCGCTCCATTCAAATAACAATTTCAGGAATAAATTAATGAGGTTTTCAGTATCAAAGGGTTTTGGTTGTATTGTAATTATTCTCTTAATCATGAATATGCTTACGGGATGTGCTACAACTTACAGAACAAGCATGAACCCTCCTCCAAGATTAAAAAAGGAATTAGACTCCTTAAAATCTAATACAACCATTTCAAGACCTGCAAAGCCTGCAAGGTCTTCAAGATATACGATTAAACAGGGTGATACTATATGGCGAATAGCTTTCAATCACGGCGTTTCCCTCGACGACATTATAAGAATTAATAATATCAGCGATGTTACGAATATAAAACCGGGACAGCAGTTAATGATACCGGCAAGCGGTATTACAGGTACGAGGAAAGTAGCTTTGCGGGCAACCTTACCATCAGGGCGGCAATCAAACGAGTCATTTATATGGCCTTTGCGCGGTAAAATATTATATGGTTTTGATAAATGGGTAAATGGTTATCAAAATAAGGGAATCGATATTCAGGCTTTTAACGGGCAGGCAGTGAAGGCGTCAAAAAGCGGGATAGTTGCACTAACCTCTGACAGGCCGGACGGATGGGGAAAGGTGGTTGTGCTTCAACATAATGACGGCTCTTACACATGGTACGCTTACAACTCCAGGATTCTGGTAAAAAAAGGAGACATAGTTACCCGGGGGCAGACGATTGTGAAGGCCGGCAGTACAGGGAGAGCAAAACAGGACATGCTTCATTTTAAAATATTTCTACACGGAGTACCCGTAAACCCGACCTATCTTTTACAGTAAAACCCCTTATTAGTATAAAGATTAGGAGGCAGACCTCTCTTTCGAGAGGATTCCAATTCTGGAATCCTCTCGAAAGAGAGGTCGTGCCCAAGGCAGATTCGCTGTGGCGAACTGGTCATGTTTATGTAACGAATGATAGCTACAATAGCAGAACGTTTTTGGTGGGCCACGCTCAGTGTGGGCGATGCCCACACTTATTTTATTTTGCGAAGCAAAACAAGAAGTTAGCGACCGGAGGGAGCTAAGTTCTATGAAAAATATATGGGCGCCCTGGCGCAAGGAATTTATCTTGAGTAAAAAAGAGGAGAATTGTTTTTTCTGTGAGGCGGTGAAAGAAAATCAGGACCGCAAGAATCTGGTTTTGTACAGGGGCAAGGAGTGTTTCTGTATTCTAAATAAATATCCATATAATAATGGCCATTTAATGGTGGCTCCAAACCTGCACAAAGATGACCTGTCAAAGTTGAGCAGCTCGGAGATGCTTGAGTTTATGACATTGACAAGAGACATGAAGGATATCCTGAGTAAAAAGATGAATCCGGAGGGTTTCAACCTGGGAATTAATCTTGGAAAGGTTGCCGGGGCTGGAGTTGAAGGACATATACACCTGCATATTGTGCCAAGATGGAAAGGCGATACAAACTTTATGCCCGTTATTTCAGATACAAAGGTAATATCCCAATCACTCGATGATCTGTATATCGAGCTGAAAAATCATTTTTAATTTTAAATAGAGGCATATTCAAAGTGTTGACAAGAGAAGGGCTGGAAGAGAGGGAAGACAGCAATTTAGCTTCTTATGCTATGAAAAGCATGAATACTCGTGGTAGAGTATACCCGGAGGAGGAGCATCCATACCGAAGTGTTTATCAGAGGGACAAAGACAGGATTATTCATTCTACGGCTTTCCGGAGATTGGAATATAAGACACAGGTCTTTGTAAACCATGAGGGAGACCACTATCGTACACGGCTTACCCATACAATAGAGGTTGCTCAAATTGCCAGATGTATATCAAGGGCATTATTTTTAAATGAAGACCTTTCAGAGGCGATCGCCCTGGCACACGACTTAGGACATACGCCGTTTGGCCATTCAGGAGAAGATGCGCTCAGAATCTTGATGAAGGACCATGGCGGCTTTGAACATAACGTTCAGGGGTTGCGCGTTGTTGACGTACTGGAAAAGCGATATTCACAATTTGCTGGTTTAAATCTTTCATGGGAGGTTAGAGAATCAATAGCAAAGCACAATATTCTTTCTGATGATCCAAATGTTAAGCAGTTTGATTTAAGTAGACAACCGCTTCTTGAAGCGAAGATTGTAGACATTGCTGATTCGATTGCTTACGACAATCATGATATAGATGATAGTTTAAAAGCAGGGCTGATTACAGAAAGCGGTCTGGAAGAAGTTGAATTATGGAGATATGCAAAAGAGAAGGTTAGAGAACAATATAGTAATCTTAGTAAAGATATGGAAAATACACATACTATAAGATATTTAATTGATATGGAAGTTACAGATCTTATTGAACATACACAATTAATGATTGAAAAAATGAAGATAAGAACAACTGATGATGTACAAGAAAGTAAAGAAAGATTAGTATCCTTTTCACCTGAAATATCTAAAAAGAAACTGGAATTGCAGGAATTCCTGCAAGAAAACGCATATAATCATTACAGGGTTGTGCGAATGGCTGATAAAGCAAAGCGGTTTGTCGGAGAGTTGTTTAAAACATTTGTTGAAAACCCTATGCAGCTTCCATCTGAATACCAGAAATGGATAGAGGAGGCGGGACTTTATCAGGGTGTTTGTGATTATATAGCAGGAATGACTGATAGATTTGCCCAGGACGAGTATTTAAAACTTTTTTATCCTTATGAAAGGGTATGATGAAAGCAGATGTTTCTGTAATAATGCCCGCTGCAGGTCTTAGCCTTCGTATGGGGGCTAATGTAAGAAAGCCATTTATAATGATAGGCGAAAAACCTATCTTTTTTTATACACTGGAAAAATTTTACAAACTGAAAAGAATAAAAGAGATTATTTTTGTAGTAAATAAGGAAGATCTATCTACTGTTATTGAAAAATGGTCAAATGAGCTTAAGGCTTACAAAGTAACTAAGATAATTGCCGGGGGAGAACGCAGGCAGGATAGTGTCTATCAAGGCCTTTCTCAGTTGGACTCTGACACCAAAATAGTTCTGATACATGATGCCGTGAGGCCCTTAGTAAAGAGCAAGGAAATTGAGGAAGTTATTAGAAGAACAGATCAAAAAGGGGCTGCTATTCTTGCAAGTCCAATGAAATTAACTGTTAAAAAAGTCAACTCGAATCTTGAAATAATTAAGACAGTTCCCAGACATGACCTATGGATGGCGCAAACACCTCAAGGCTTTAATAGAGATTTAATATTTAAAGCGTATGAACAGATTAAGGATACAAATGCAGAACTTACAGATGATGCGGAGGTAGTTGAAAAGGCGGGACACACTGTAGAAATAGTTTCAGGGAGCTATGATAATATTAAAATCACAACACGTGAGGATTTAAAACTGGCAGAATTGCTGTTGGTAAAACGTTAAAGCGAAGGGATTAATCTGCATCGTATCTTATAAATACCGCTTTCATGAATCTCATCAATAGTTTTATCTTTTGTTAATCTTACACTGTTTCTAAGTTTTATGAAACGCAGATGGTTTAAGGTCTATATGTGATATGAAGTTGCAAATACTCTAAACTGAATAATAGAATGTTATGTACTAAAATCAAGCGATTACCCCC
>JACZYU010000123.1 GCA_022570935.1 Planctomycetota bacterium
GGTTGGTTAAGGCCAAAGTAGCATCGGAGCAGGCGAGAAGGTTTACTGCTCTTGAGAAGAAGGCAGGGATCAACTGGGTACCGTCTGAGTTCTGGAGGAAGGGTGATTGGATGAATGAGTTGTCAGGTGCCAAGATTGTAAAGGAGTTCCCTGGCAAGACTATATTCGATCTTTGTCCGGAGCCGGGTTGGTTAGACACACATCATGCACCGGCAGCCGAGGTTGAGTACATCAACAGGAAGCTTAAAGAGTTAGGTATGCAGGCTGGTAAGCATGGCGTGCATCATTAATTTGATGTTTATAGAAGTCTGAAGTACAGTAAAGGGAGCCGGGTTTATGCCCGGCTCCCTTATTTTTTAGTGGTGTTACAATTAAAAAGCCCACCATTTCGGTGGGTTTTTTAATTGTAACACAAAATTTAGTTAAACTATTTACAGACTTTTTGTGTATAATTTCTCAGTAGTGTCCGGTTAGGTTTTTGCGTGTAACACGTAGGCGTAGGGCAATCCTTTAGGTTTGCTTTCGTACATTAAGCGCAAGGCTAAAGCCTCGCCCTACGTATTTTCCGACAGATCTGGTATGAAAAGCCGTACGCGCAAAAACCTAACCGGACACTACTGATAATTTCTATAAGAATATTTCTTTTTAATTTTTTCAGGTAGGGAGTGCATGTTGACAACAATCACAAATAAAATCAAGAAAACGGGTATTTTAATATCATTAGCAATACTGGTAGCTTTGGTTGGTTGTGGAAAAGCGACGAACCATGTTGAAGTAGGTCAGACATTATTAGAACAGGGTAAGGTTGAGGATGCAGCAATAGAGTTTAAGAAAGCTATAAAGAGGGATCCAAATTCGGCAGAGGCATACTTTGGTCTGGGCAATGCCGCTGTAGAGAAACAGATGCCGGAGGAGGCTGTTAAGCATTATAGAAAGGCAATTGAGATTAATGCAAAGTATGTAGAGGCTTATAAGAGACTTTCGGAAACATATATAGAAATGGGTGCTCCTGACTCTTATTTTGAGAAGAAGTACCATGCTATAGAAGAAAATCCCGATGATCCTATAGCCCGCATAGACCTTGGGGTACTCTATCATAAGTGGGACCAGACAAGAAATGCAATCACTGAATACGAAGAAGCGCTGACGTTGGATCCTGATAACCCATTTATCTATTATAACTTAGCAGTTGCTTATCAGGATATGAATCTGTTTGACGATAAAGCCATCCCTCTATATATGAAAACTATAGAAATGCAACCAGACTATGACAATGCACATTATAACCTGGCTGTGTCCTATCTCAAGACCAACAGGCTGGAAGATGCAATGGTTGAATACAAGAAGACCCTGGAAATAAATCCAAATTACGCTCCGGTATACGTTGATTATGGGTTGATACAACTTAAAGAAAAGGATTTTGATGCGGCTATGAAACACTATGCCACGGCGCTGGAGATTGATCCTGATAATGTAGAGGCGCATTATCAAAAGGGTATAGTGTTTGCCTTTCAGGAGAATTTTGATGAGGCTCTAAAGATGAACAGGAAGGCGCTCGATATTGATCCAAAACATATCAATGCTCAATTTAACATAGGTGTGATATATCATAAAAAGGGAGAATTGAAGAGGGCAATAGTGGAGTATGATTTGACACTGGAGATAGACAGGAACTACCAGGATGCCTATTATAACAGAGGCCAGATTTATGCATCATTGGGCAATAGGCCTCAAGCGTATGGTGATTATATAGCTTACAGCAAGATATTAAAGGCAAAAACAGGCACAGAGGCTGCAGCGCTTGCGTTACGAGGAATTGAAAATAAGGAGCAGATTCAGAGGTACCTTATTCCTAGTTTCAAAGACTGGATATTAGAACAAGGGGACTGAAAATAAATAACATTTACACATAAAGGCAAGCATTGGAAGGAGTTAACTTAGATGTTTTCTGAATTTTTGAAGAGATACAGGTATTTATTTGTGGTCTTTTTAATTGGAATTGTCACAAGCTGTGGCTGTGATAATGCGCAAAACCATATTGAGCTTGGAGACAAGCTTGTCCTTGAGGATAAGACAGAAAAGGCCATTGAGGAGTATAAGCAGGCTATTGATCTGGATAAGAACATTGCTGAGATTTATTATAAACTAGGGGACATTTATTTCAAAAAAGATATGTTAGAAGCGGCGGCAAGGGAATTTAGAAAGGCAATCGAAATTCGTCCGGATTATAATGAAGCCAATATGAAGCTCACAGACACATATAATAGAATTGGAGTGCCGGATGATAAACTTGTGATTTATAAAAGGGCAATTGTAATGAACCCGAAAGATTCAAGGGCTCGTATAAGGCTGGGGATCTATTATCAACAACTGAAGCATATGGAACTCGCCTCTGAGCAATATAATAAGGTACTAGAGTATGATCCTTATAATTCAAGAGCCCATTTTAATCTGGGCGTTGCATATCATGACTATAACTTACTTGAAAAAGCTATTTTATCTTACGAAAGATCTAAGGAGCTTAAACCCGGTTATGAAAAGGTACATTTCAATCTGGGTATTGCGTATATAGCTACTGAGGAATATGATAAGGCTCTGAAGGCACTAAACAAGGCAGACGAATTAAATTCTGGTAATAAAGATACGCATAGTAATTTAGGATTGGTGTATTATCTTAAGGGTAATAGCGAAGAGGCTTTTAATGAATTAAGAAAAGCATTGGAATTAGACCCTAAAATGGCAGATGCGCATTATTACCTGGGTGTGGTCTATGCCAGTAAAGAGATGTATAAAGAAGCTATTGAGGAGAACAAGAAGGTTATAGAGGTCAGCCCGGATTATGTGAACGCTCACTTCAATCTTGGCACTATATATCATAAGCAGGGTCTATTGGACGAGGCATTAGTTGAATATGAGAAAACAATTCAGATCGATCGTGGTTTTGCAGATGCTTATTATAATAAAGCAGCAGCACTGGAAAAGCTGGGTAAGCCGGCGGAGGCACGTGATGAATTTGAAAAGTATAGGATGGTCTTGCAAACAGCCGATGGTTCGCCAAGCCTTTTGTCATTTGAGGCTAAGCTTTTGGGCGCCTTTGAAAGGGAAGACGCATTTAGGGAAATAAAAAAGGAAATAGAAGCTAAAGCTCTTGAAGAAGCGCAAGCCATTAAAAAGGTAAAAGCTCTTAAAAAGGCTGAAGCCTGGTTTGAATAATGTGACACTCTACAATCGAAAGAGTAGAGAAACAGTATTGTAGAATAAAAATGATGAAAAACGCCTTCAAAAATAAATTAAGCCTTCGGCAGTCTTCATTGTGTTGGGTAAGAATCTGACCTACGCGTAAAAACAAAATATATTTGTAGGGCAGGTTTCCATGCCCGCCAGAAACTTTGTGGCAACATTGAAATTCCTAGACATTAAATTAATAGAAACTGATATCATTAGAGTGGTAATGTTATCTGGCGCCTTCACTCTGATATTCTTGTATTCCTATTCTTATATAATAGCGGCAGAAAAAGGTGTCGATGTAAGACTGCTTAAAGACGAAGAAGCTGCACAGCAAAATATCCTTGCTACTCTTTCCTGGCTGGGTGCAGTTGCGGGGGAGAATAAAAGTGTTTTTTTTGTATCTCTTGAGAATGACCAGCACAAGCCTGGAAGGGGGTCTCAAATACCAGACATTCCTCCACCGCCAGATATTATTCCCCCTCCGCCAGATATTATTGAAGATGATGTCTATTTTGATTGGAAAAACCATGAAGATACTGTATATCGGCCATATATCAAGACACCACGCGTAAACTTGCGTTCATATTATAGCGATCTTACAGATGATGAAGTAAAGTCGATGCTGATGAAATACAATTTTTTTGATTATTATTGGAACAAAATGGGAGATTTTGCCAATAATTATGAGCTGAAAAAGATCGAGGGAGACAAAATAGTCATTGACCATGCTACAGGACTGATGTGGCACCAGTCTGGCACACCAAAAAATATGAGTTGGGAAATGGCTAAGAAATGGGTTATAAAATTAAACAACAGAAGTTACGCAGAATACAGTGATTGGCGGTTACCAACGATCGAAGAAGTGGCATCATTATTGGAGTCGAGCAAGAAAAATGGCGATTTATATATAGACCCGGTTTTTGATGATAAGCAAAGGTGGATCTGGGTTGGTGATAAGTTTGGTTCGATAGGCGCATGGGTCGTTTACTTCAGTTTCGGCAGCATGCACAAACGTGACATAGTTAATTACTACCACGTCCGTACGGTTCGCTCAATGAAATGATAAGCCTTGGTTATTTGAGTCATTCGATTATCTTTTTTAAGTCACTGAGGGCACAGCGAGAAAGAGGAAAAAGATGGAGTCCTCCCCGTCCGAACGGCTAGGCCGGGCGGGCCGAAAGCGTTAATTAAATGCATATCTTACCTTGTTTTCTCTCTTGGCTCACGCCTTTCTGAAATGGAGGGAAGCACAACCTTTACAGTTTGATTTGGCTTAACCGTTACTTGCTGAGTAACAGGTTTATATTTTTCATGCCATGTTTTAAGTGTATACTTTCCGGGTGGGACGTTATCGATCGCGAACTCACCTGTTTTATCGGTTAATGTAAAGTATGGATTGTTTAAAACAACAATGAATGCCGACATTTCTTTATGTACATTACACCTGAGTTCAATTTCACCTGGTTTGTCCAGACGTATTATCTTGATAACATCTGGATCATAAGTGCCCAGGCTTAGCATTCTGTGTGTGCCAGGAATAGGTTCAGGTGAATATACATTGTGACGGACATTGTCTGTATTAGGAAAATCTACTGTTGAGCCCTTTAGAATCGGAAGAATATGCGGTATAAACTCTACATTCCACTGGTCCACAATTGGTGGTTCAGCAGGCAATCCTTTCTCTTTGGTAAATGCAATATGTCCGGTTTTAATAGAATGTTTTTTGATTACAGGTTGATAACTGTGACCATGCACGTGTTCCAGATAAACAATGGTATTCTCCGAATGCCTTTCTGGTTTGTCAGAATGCGTAGTTACCACTCTTACCTTTCCCACAATAATACCAGGGTTTTTTACAAGGCCCTCGGTTTTCCTGGCTGACATTTTATTTTTGTAGGATAATTCTTCGCTTAATTCAAGAATCTTTGCTTCTATTTCTGCATAATTGTCCATTGGTGGAAGAAGGTTTGCCATCTCATTGGGTTCCTCTGAACACAAACCACATCTTGTCACGTAGAAAGAAAGACCGATTATTAACGTCATTATCATAATATTTATGATATTTACTGCTCTTTTAATTTTGTTTTCCATTTATTCCCCTCTTAAATCTATATTGTTTTACACGGTATAGCCGCACGCCTGCCTGCCCGTCAAATTTGTTCGGACGGGAATTGCACTCGCCCGGCCAAGCCGTTCGGACGGGAAGTCTCACAGGCAGCTAAGATTAAAGTTTCAATTATATTTAGAGGCATTTTTTTTGCAAACAAAAACTATCAATAAAATTTGGATTCCATATTGAATGGTGTTTAAATGATTTTAACGGTTCTGAGAATGGACTTCTCTTTGATATTGAATCACTTGCAAAATAGATATTGATCGTTATAATCTCTACAAAAAGAATTATTCTCAGTCTTTTGAAGGAGGTAGAAATCTTTATGTGCTTGAGGAATAGATATTATTGTTTTGTAGCAATATTTGCTCTTTTGTTCTCTTTATATAATGTCAATGGAAAATGTTTTGCAAATAACACAAATCTTCCATGGCATATTCAAGATAAAGCCTTTCTGCAGTTGGGCGTTTCCTGGGTTTTCAAGATAGCCTATTCTCCTGACGATAAATACATGGCCGTTGCTACAAAAGTGGGTACTATCATAATTGATGCCAAGACACATGATTCGATAAGTTTCCTATTTGGTCATAAAGAAGCGGTACAATCAATTGCTTTTAGTCCTGACTCTAAACTACTCGCATCAGGTTCCCTGGATGGGACAGTCAGGATTTGGGAAATACCTTCAGGAAAAGAGTTACAGACCTTGTTTACTACCAGTGAGACTGTTACTTCTGTCGCATTTAGTCCGGATTGCAAGTTACTTGCTTCTGCAGGTACATATGATAATAATATCACCCTCTGGGACGTAAATACATGGAAGGAAACTAAATCCTTAATCGGGCATAGTAAAAATATTAACACCTTGGACTTCAGTCCTGATGGGAATCTGCTGGCCTCAGGTTCAACTGATAATGATATAAAGCTCTGGAATCCTTCAACAGGGAAGGAAATAAGGACGTTAAGAGGGCATGCGTATATGATTTACGAAATAGATTTCAGCCCTGACGGCAAATTAATTGCTTCCGGTTCTGGTGATAATACTGCAAGAATATGGAACGTGGAGACGGGAAAGGAGGTAAAGAGACTTGCCGGGCATACATGGAATGTAAATTCTGTCGAGTTCAGCCATGATGGACGGTTTGTAGGTTCCGGTTCAGCAGACGGTACGACTAAACTCTGGGATGTTTCCACAGGTAAAATGGTATGGTCGATAAAAGGTCATAGCCGTGGTGTAAAATCGGTAGCTTTTACGCAAAATTCTACAATCCTTGCCTCGGCAAGTCCATTTGACCATAATATTAAATTTCTGGATGTAAAAGACGGCAAGGAATTAGGATTAATCGCAGGACACGGTAGAGACATTAATGTAATGACATTTAGTCCTGATGGTAAATACCTTGCTTCTGCCGCGTGGGACAGGACGGTCAAGATCTGGGATGTGGCAACGTTTAAAGAAAAATGGACTTTAAGAGGACATAAGGAGGAAGTCAATTCTGTAGCATTCAGCCATGACAGCAAACTTATTGCATCAGGCGCACATGAAGGGGATGTCAAGATATGGGATGTTTCAACCGGTAAAGAAATAAAGACACTTAAGGCTCACACTTACAGTGTGTATTCTGTAGTTTTCAGCCATGATTCCAAGATACTTGCATCAAGCTCCTGGGAAGAAATCAAGCTCTGGGATGTTGATTCGTGGGGAGAGATGAAAATCTTAACCGGGCAAAAAAAGGAAATCAGCTCATTAGACTTTACTCATGATAGTACACTCCTGATCTCAGGCGCATACGATAGAAGTGTAATGATCTGGGATGTAGCGACTGGGAAGATGTTAAAGGAGTTGATAGGACATGGAATGCGTGTTAATG
>JACZYU010000124.1 GCA_022570935.1 Planctomycetota bacterium
TCTTGTCAAACCTAAAGGTTTGAGTTACATTCTTTCCAGAACTCTAAGATAGGGCATTTTTGACCTTTTCCGGTATCGCAATAGGTTTTCTGTTTACATCCAGACATGCAAGGAGGGTGGAGCCTTCTGCAATCAGTTTCTCTTCATTATTACGTCTGATCTCATAACAAAATTCCATTCTTGCATGTTTCATCTTTGATAAACATGTTTTTATGACAAGGAGATCATCAAACGTTGCCGGCGCTCTGTATTTACAATGCGCTTCCACTACAGCCAGGAAAATATTTTCCTTCTCAATCTCTGCGTATGAGATTCCGTGATCTCGCAGGAATTCTATTCTGCCCATTTCAAAATAAACAAAGTAGTTAGAGTAATACACTATACCCATCTGGTCTGTTTCCTGGTACCTTACTCTAACGTTAATTTCATTACATTTCATAGTATGATTGCCTGGAAGTATTAAAGAAAATGCTTAATAACAAATCAAGCAATTTTATAATATAACTATCATTTGTCACATAACTGTGACCCTCCTCTCTTTCGAGAGGAGGACATTCTAATATTTACACTAATAAGGGAAAGTTTGAAAACCGTAGGTTTTCATTTTACAACCTGGTCGATCCGAAATATACATGACATATGCTATCTGTATTCTGATAACATTACCTTTTAGTTTCCGGCTCGACCAGGTTGGTTATGATCTAGCTGCCTTGAGGAATGAATCACTGTAAATTTGCTTGTTCAGAACCATTTCAGCGCATATTCCTGCATCCATCAAGTCTGTATCCAGGACATCCATTAATGCAGTATCCAGGCCTGCTGCAACCGCCATTATTAACATGGTCTTGTTCAATAAGGATTTTTCTTTTGTTCCCTGTGAGAAGTTACTTAAACCAACAGTTATATGCGGTTGGGGGTCAGAAAGGAGTTTAATCTGGCTGAATACTTCCAGCATATACCCAGGCTGCTTCTGGTCAACATTCACCGGCAGAATGATCGGATCAATAAAAACCTTGTCCATATCCATACCGTGTTCCATTACCTTTCCGACAATTGTTGCCGCAATCTCTACGCGTGTATCCACGTCCTGTGGGACACCATCTTTGTTCATGGTCAGGCATATTAATGCAGCATTGTGTTCTTTTGCAAGCGGTATGTATATATCTAAGTCTTCAGGTTCGCCTTGTGAAGAGTTTATCATTACTTCATTTTTAACAACTTCAAGTCCCGCCTTGACTACGTCTAATTTCTGGCTGTCTATAGCTATGGGAGTCTTAACAGCTTCCTGTGTTGTCTCAACAAGCCATCTCATGGCATCATGTTGATCTGCCGCTGCCGTGCCAACATTTATATCTAAATATGTGGCTCCGGCTTCAGTTTGCCTCTTTGCCAGTTCATGGATTATGGATGCATTCTTTTCTTTAATAGCTTTCTTTACATCCAGAAACATTCCGTTAATTCTTTCCGCTATGGTTATCATTTTTTTCTCTCCTTCTAGGTAAGTTTTTCGATATGTTCTTTTACGATAGAAACAGCTTCAGGGTGATACATCCTGATTATGTCAACACCGGATTGGATCAAGGTTACAGCTGTAATTGCTTCCCACATGATTCCCCTGTCAGCAAAAGACCCCCATTGAGGGGCTTCGCTGTCACTGGCCTTTGACTCTTTCGCACGCCATGATTCGTGACCAACATCACAAATAACCGGAGTTGCCATCTGACGGTCTCCTGACAATCCTGCTATCCTTCCTCTTTCATGGATTGAGTAGCAGTACTCAATGCCATAACCAAGAGCACCGGTAGTCTGAAACATTACAATTCTGTCGGTAGGAAATCCAAGATCGGTTACCAGGATGTTGATTTGTTTCCCAATGTTTATGTCTACAGGCGCTTGTGTTATCAGGTTGTGTCCATCTGCAAGACATACGGCAGTAATTGTTTTGTAATTTTCCTGCGTAGCTCCTCCAATGAGACATTTTTCTCCCTTTGTGGCCTCACTAACCTTTGGCAGGATTTCGTTGTCCCTTTCATTATTTTCACAACCCCAAATTATGAGAGGTATATCAACCGCTTCCAGTATGGATTTAACTGTACTTACTGTTTCATCGGCGCTCTTATTTCCTCTATCCGGGTGTATTCCGTCAAGTTTCAGACAAATTAAATCAGCACCGTACTCCTCAGCACATCTTTTTGCCCAGTTAGCAGGATTATTAACAACATCCTCATAGTGCTTCAAAAGTGGTTCAGGCCAATCTTCAGGTGGTATGTCATACACATCTATTGCAATTGCCGGTTTATGTCCGGGGTTTCCATCAAAATCCATAAATGGAAGACTGTTTGCGCCGCCAATGGTTACAGTCTTTCTCCTGGTACCACCTTCTTCTTTAGTGGCTCCAATAGTAACTTCCTGTACGACTCCAGCACACTTTTCTACTACATTTGCTATTTCCATATGTTTTCTCTCCAAACTAAAATGTAATCATTTATCAGTTGAAACCAGTACATATTGGTTCATTAGATTTTTTATTTCGCTATAAACTGCATTTTCTTTACTTATTTCCATCAATGATTCGCCAGAAGTAATCTGGTCATATATTTCGTCATCAAATGGTAGCTTAGCAGATATCTCAAACCCTGACTCGGAAATTTCTGCTTCTACCTTTTCGCTAACTCCTTTTTTGGGAACTTTACACATTACGTATATTCTTTCTTTTATTTGTATAGGCAGACTATCGATTAAGTCCGTTATCCTTTTCGCAGTACGTACACCAATGATTGTGGATTCAAATGCAATTATGAGAAGGTCAACATCATTTGTAGTCCTGCGTGACAGGTGTTCCATGCCAGCTTCGGTATCAATAACTATGAAAGGGTAACTCTGTTCAGCTTTGTCAAGATATTTACGAAGTATGTTGTTGGCATAGCAGTAACATTTTGGCCCCTCAGGCCTGCCCATCGTAAGCAGATCAAATTTACTTTCCTCAACTATGCTTTCCTCAATACAGTATTCCATGTATCTTTCCTTTGACATAGATGCCGGAATATCCACTCTTTTTTCAACTACGTCGTCACGAATATCTGCAATTGTCCCCTTTACGTCCACGCCTAATGACAGACCCAGAGTTGAGTTGGGGTCAGCGTCTACCGCAAGTACAGTTTTTCCAAGTTCCTGTGTTATATAACGTATTATCAGGGTAGCAGTGGTTGATTTACCAGTGCCACCCTTTCCTGCCATTGCTATTGTATATGACATTTCTAATGCTTTCCTTTTTATAATGAACTCTCGCCAAGGCGCTAAGCAAAGTACTGACAAATAATTATAAATCAAAAATCCGAATATCGAAACACGAAACAAATTCTAATGACCAAATGACAAAAATACAAAACATCGCGTTTCTAACATTTGGAAATTTGAATTTAAAGACATTTGTTTCGGATTTTGAATTTCGCGCTTTGGATTTAGATTTCCTTTAAGGTATCTTATCATTGTTCTTAGCGTTCTTTGCGACTTTGCGAGAAATATTTTTGGTAATTTATGTAGCTAATTCTTTTTGTACTGAAGGGAATGCGTCAAGGTTAGTATGCGGAAGAAAATTTGCAGACATAAACTCTTCCATGTACTTTTGATTTCCCATAAGATCAAAATATGTCATTTGCGAAGCAATTTTCTGAACAGTTTCAAATGCCTCTTCAGATATTAAAGCCATCTTTGCACCGGTTAAAGATGTATTGCCAACAAACTTTATCCGTGACGTTGGCATATCGGGTAACATACCAATTGTTATGGCATTTCGGACATTAAGGTAATTTCCAAATCCACCGGCAAGATAGACACAATGTACTTCGTTTATGCTTAAACCCATAGATTCTACAAGGATCGAAACTGCGGCATAGATTGCAGCTTTTGAACGTATCAGATTCGCAATATCGGCTTGTGTTATTACTATTTCACTATCTATGCCTGTTTCTTCTTTGCCAACTAAGACAAATTCATATTCATCATCTTTTTCCCTCAATTTATCAGTTTTAATACCTTTCTGAAAATTACCGGACCTGTCAATAATCCCGCTACGTAACATTTCTGCAATGCAATCCAGCAAGCCAGAACCGCAGATTCCTCTTGGTGGAATATTCCCAATGGCGGAATAGCTTACTTCGAAATCCTTTGTGATATGCATTATTTCAATAGCGCCTTTTGCCGCCCTCATTCCATGTCTGATACCACTACCTTCAAAGGCTGGCCCTGCAGAGGCAGAGCAGCAGACCATCCATTCTTTGTTCCCAAGCACTACTTCACCGTTAGTGCCAATGTCTATAAAGAGTGAAGGATTTTCTTCTTTATCTAGTCTTATGGCAGTGGCTCCAGAAGTTATATCAGCACCTACATAAGCAGCTACACTTGGAAGTGCGTAAAGAAGTCCACGGCTGTTTATGTCTATTCCCACTTGAATTGCCCTGATTGGAGGGATAATATTTGCGGCAGGGAGATATGGCTCCTTCCTTATGTTTTCAGGATTCAGGCCGAGCAGGAAGTGGATCATCGTGGTATTACCGGCACATAGTATAGATGTTATATCTTCAAGATTTATACTGTTTCTTTTGACCAATGTTGAAATAAGATTGTTTATATCTGACACAATTGCCCTTTGCATTTCATCAAGGGCATCATTCTGCATTGCGTATATTATCCTCTGTATGTAGTCTTCTCCAAATTTCATTTGTGTATTATATATAGCTTCTGAATCAACTACCTTTGCGGTTTCAAGTTCAAGAAGGCTTGCTACTACAGTCGTGGTTCCAACGTCAATTGCAATGCCATAATTTAAGTGGCTTGTATCACCTGGTTGGACATCAACAATTTCAAGAGTACGGCCGCGGTGTGCTAGTGTTACAGTTACTGTCCAATTATTCTGCCTCAGTACTTCCGGTAGTTTTTTCAATATACGATAGCCTGTTTGCATAACGTTCAGCTCAATTCCCTGTTTCATCATTATTGCCTGATAAAGGCGTTCGTGGTCAGCAATGTTATCATCCATTGACGGTGTTTCTAATTTGAGACATACCTTTTTAACCAGCGGGTCATGTTTGAATTGTGCTTGATCCAGTATCGCCTTCCATGTCATGAAATGCTGTTCGTTCTGGTCTAAAAGTATTTTCTTTCCTTCAAGTCTGGTTTCCGTGGGGATTAGAATTTGCAGGTCGCTGGTAATCCGTGCCTCACATGCAAGTATATAATTCTTTTCTGTTTCTTCTTCGCTTAGTGATTTAGTTGGTGGTGCATCGACGTTGCCACTCGAAAGAATAACCTTACACTTGCCGCAAATGCCGTCTCCTCCGCATATACTGTTAATGTATATATTAGCCTTGTGTGCAGCATCAAGAACCGTGTTTCCATTCTTGATCTCCACAATCTTATCGTTGGGAAGGAAATGTATCTTGAAAGTATTATTATCGTTTTCAGACATGGGTAATTTTCAAAGTGGATAAACAGGCATGAAGGAATTAAGCCTTAACATTGACCAGGTCGCTAAATGCGGTTCGATTTCAACTTCATTTTATAAAACATTTAAATATTATGAAAATTGTTTGATGTATATAAGCGCCTACGTCTAATGCCATGTGGTTTTAAGGTACGTTGGTAAGCCGGAGGCTTCTTTTGGGCCTACGAGTACTTCCCATTTTGTTTTTTCCTGTATCTTGGCTGAAAGAACTGCTACAAGTCCTGGAATTATTAGTTTTCTGTGTTTAACTTTTTCTTCTATCTTTGAATCCGTCATAGCCTTTGAGATAACGTCCTCGTTAAGTTTATCGCCAGAATACGCCGTTAGTACAGAAGTTCCTTCGGTTTCTACCGCCAGGATATAAGCCGGTGTACGGCTTGCTTCTACTTCACCTTCAACCGTGTAGTAAGTCAATGAGAAATTTGTTGTGAAAAGGACAGGTGAATTTTCGTTGGCCTGACCTACTTCATAAAGCTTTGATTCAACTTGAACAGGTTTCTGCGGGTCGGTAAAGATGTTTTGACGTACGGTCAGCAGTGGCATAATCTGCCACGGCTCACATGAATCAACTACCACTATTCCCGCATACTTTGACATAAAAACACTCGCACTTGCAATCTCCTGTGCGGGGTTACCGTTTGGCATATATGTTAAGGCAGGGAAGCCAAGTTGTCGAAATGCCTTCCTTAGCGCTGCTCTTCTAATCTTTGTAAGTCCCTGTAGTATTTCTTTGGCGCTCTCTGAAACCTGGTTCAATACTATCTCTGTAACACCAACTTCCTTAATCTTCTCAGTCAGATCTGCCAGTTCTTCCAGAGTGGAGGCGCTTATTGTCATTGGGCAGTTCTTTTCTTTTGCAATGGTTGCCATAGCTTCCCAGTTTTCTGCATTCGCCCCAAAAATTAATGGTTTTTTGTCGGCGCAGGTTTCTAAAGCAGCCTTCATATTATCTACTGATTTACTCTTCAGTATAATAGATAAATGTGTGTTATCGCTGACATTCTTTGCTCTCTCCGCAAACTTGGACGCATCTCCGCTATTATTTTGCAGTGCAATAAGATCTATTTCAATTTCCGTCCCCACACGCGTAAACTTAAGGGCGTTTATTTTCTTCAGCCTTTGATTGAATGCTTCATCGTCTAGGTCATCGCTTAAGGTTACGGCAACTCCGGTTGGGTTATAGAATTTTTCTTCATGCCTGAATAGTACATTCTCTTCACCTATACTTATCTGTTTTTCACCACTTCCTATTGTAACTAATTTAATCGGTGGTGTAGACGCTGCGCCTAGTACGCTTTTTGCCTCTTCGCTTACGTCAGGGCAATCTTTCAGTTCAGCCTTCTTTTGTGCCAATTGCATTGCGAATGCCAGACATGTTGCTCTTCCACATTTCTTACAGTTTGTTTTAGGGAGAAGTTTAAAAATCTCAAGACCTGTCAGTGCCATATGTCCAATCCTCTATTTTTTGTTAAGTTAACTATAATAAGTCGCTATGGGTTTGAATAATTTTGCTGATTAACCCGTATTTAACAGCCTCTTCGGCAGACATCCAGTAATTTCTTCTTGTATCATTTTCTACTTTTTCAAACTCTTGATTTGTTTCATCGGATATCATCCTGTTGATTTTTTCACGGCATTTCAGTATTTCACTAGCCTCTATTTGTATATCTGAGGCTGTACCATGAACTCC